>CANHIG010000063.1 GCA_947461105.1 Bacteroidota bacterium
ATTACAAGGACTGAGCAAAGATTTGAATTTTGGTGCCATGACCAAGCTCAATAAATAGGAACTGTTTATAAAAACAAAAATCCCGCCACAAGGACGGGACTCTCGAATTTAAAACAGGATCTTAAATTATTTGTTTACTTTCTTAGAAAGTTCAGCACCTGGCTTAAACTTAGCTACTTTTTTAGCTTTGATTTTGATTTCTTTTCCTGTACGTGGGTTACGTCCAACTCTTGCAGCTCTTTTAGCTACTGAGAAAGTACCAAATCCTACTAAAGTAACTTTGTCACCTTTTCCTAATGCAGATGTAGCTGCACCTAAGAATGCATCCAAAGCATCACCAGCTTGAGCTTTGGTGATTTTAGCGTCTTTAGCAATTTTTTCGATCAAGTCTCCTTTGTTCATTTTGTTTAATTTTAATGTGTTTAAGAATTTTGCAAAGCGAATGTATGTCATAACCCAATAGCTAACAAGCTTTGCGTAGTCCAAACATGTTGATAACCCTATGTTTGGGGTACTGAGAAAGAATTCGCATTAACACAATTTTCAGAAAATCAATTAATTATGAAAGCAAAAGGATATTTAAAAAACATCTTAAATGTTGATAAATCCAAATCATTTTATGGGTAAAAACGTCTGATACTAACGATTTCAGCCTGCTATAAAGTTATTCATCTTCAAAAAAAGATTATTTAGTAATTTAGCTTTATGAAGCATCTACAATTATTTTTTGCAGTATCTATCATTTTAATGATTGCCAGTTCTTGCCACAGAGATAAAATTACATGCCCTACTTATCAATACTCATTCCCGTTCCCGGACAAGCAACCTAAAAGCAAGAAAAAAATATCGGCACTCACACCTGCAAAGATGAAGAGAAGTAAATCATCGGATAGCATGATGCCAAAAGGGAAATAACACTTTAAGAAATCATACTCCAGGGATTGTCCTTGAGCTTTTCATCAAAATAATTTCTAAGACTTCTGTTGTCATCTGAGATTAAATCAGGATCTTTGTCTATAATTTCAAAGGCCGCATTTCTGGCAGCTTCAAGTATAGGAGCATCTTCTACTATATTTGCCAACCGCAACGCTACAGAGCCGCTTTGCTTGGTTCCATCCATATCACCCGGCCCTCTTAATTTTAAGTCTTCTTCTGCAATTACAAAACCGTCATTGGTCTGACACATTATTTCAATCCGCTTCTTAGCATCATAAGATGGCTTTGCGCCACTCATCAATATGCAATAAGATTGCGAAGCTCCTCTCCCAACCCTGCCACGAAGCTGATGCAATTGCGATAAACCAAACCGCTCTGCATTTTCGATAACCATTACTGATGCATTAGGCACATTTACTCCAACTTCGATTACTGTAGTAGCCACTAGAATTTGAGTTTCCTTTTTTGCAAAACGCTGCATCTCAAAATCTTTATCTGCAGCTTTCATTCTGCCATGCACAATACCAATTTGGTATTCCGGTCTGGGAAATGACCGACAAATACTTTCATAACCATCCTGTAAATCTTTTAAGTCCAATTTTTCAGATTCCTCTATCAACGGATATACCACATATATCTGTCTGCCTTCTGCGATTTGCTCCCGCATAAAACCAAATACACGCAATCTATCCGAATCATTTCGGTGTACTGTTTTAATTGGCTTTCTGCCGGGTGGCAATTCATCAATAATAGAAATATCAAGATCACCATACATCGTCATAGCCAATGTGCGTGGAATCGGTGTGGCGGACATCACCAAAACATGAGGTGCAGAAGTGCCCTTTTCCCATAGCTTAGCCCGCTGCGCTACACCGAAACGATGCTGTTCATCTACTACTACTATACCTAAATTTTTAAACTTCACCTTATCTTCTATTACAGCATGTGTTCCGATTATGATATGAATACTCCCTTCTTCCAAATTATTAAGAATGTAATTTCGCATTTTCCCTTTCACACTTCCGGTTAGCAATACCACCTCTATACCTAAGCCTTTAACCAATGGAGCAATACTTTCAAAATGCTGCTGTGCCAGAATCTCAGTAGGTGCCATCATACAAGCCTGAAAACCATTATCCAAAGCCATAAGCATTGTAATCAAGGCTACAATAGTTTTTCCGCTGCCCACATCTCCCTGAATTAGACGGTTCATTTGCTTTCCGGAAAGGGTGTCTTTCCTGATTTCCCTAAGCACACGCTTTTGAGCACCGGTAAGTTCAAACGGTAGTTTTTCTTTGTAAAATTTATCGAAGTAGTTATCTATCTTCTCAAATATAAAGCCTCTGATACTTTTCCCTCTGTTATGCTTAATCCTCAGTAGTCGAAGCTGAATCAAAAACAGCTCTTCGAATTTTACTCGCTGTGTTGCATCTTGTAATCTGTTTTCACTTGAAGGAAAATGAATATGATGATAGGCCTGATGCCTTTGTATAAAATTCAATTGTCTGAGCAGCGGCAAAGGCAAGAACTCAGGCATTGTTCTCTCATTAATATTTTCTATCAGTTGGCGTGTGAGCTTTTGGATAGCTTTACTCTCTAAATACTTTTTTCGTGCTTTTTCAGTGGTAGAATACAGCGGCATCAATCCACCAGTACTTTCGATTTTTTGCTCAGTTGCCAAATCCATTTCAGGATGAGGTATGGAATATGAATTATTAAAAACATTAGGTTTTCCGAAAATCACATACTCCACATTCAGTTTCAGATTTTTCATCATCCAGTCTGCACCGTGAAACCATACCAAATCAATAGTTCCCGTTTTGTCTTCAAAAACAGCCTTCAATCTTTTTACTCTCCCTACCCCCTCAATCTTGAATCCCTTCACCACGCCTTTCAGCTGAACAAATTGAGTATAAGGATTAATTTCCTTTATAGTGTGGATTTTACTTCGGTCAACATATCGAAAGGGAAAATAGTGCAGCAAATCATCGAAGGTGTATATCTCCAGCTCTTTCTGAATCAGCTCGGCTCGTTGAGGACCAACGCCTTTTAAATATTCTATTGGAGTCTGAAGATAACTCATACTCAAAGATTAAATAAGAAAACTGAACCTCCTTCAGCAACAATTACTCCCGAAGAACCCGAGAGCAAAATTACATCCCGAAGTGATTTTTCAGTGAAAGCTTTTGCTCGTTTCCAGGAATTGCCGCCATCTGAAGTGTGAAGCATCAAACCATTCTCGCCCACTGCAACTCCATTTGTGGCATCATAGAAATGCACTGCTAAAAGATGATCAGGTTGCTCAAATGGATTATTTGTTTTCTTCATCACCTCCCATTTTGCGCCTTTATTATCAGTTCTCAAGATTTCGCCCTGATAACCAACAGCAAATCCGGTATTATCATTTATAAAATGAAGGTCAGTATAGAAATCACCATATTGCTTTGAAACAGTATAATTAATACCATCCTGCGAAACTAAGATAGTGCCGTACCCGGCAATAAATATAGTGCCATCATCTGTGTAGGCTGCTGCTCTGAAACAATGGTTGTACTTCGATGATTCTGTCCAAGATTGACCTCCGTCATGCGTCAACGCAATTGAGCCATCGCCATAGCCATTTCCAAATGCCAAAACACCACTTTGCCTGTCTTTGAACTTAATGGCTCGCACTGGCAAATATGAAATAAAAACTCTGTCATTAATAGTTGCAGCACTATCATTTGTATATGTCAAATGCGAGTCAAAACCTCCAACAAAACCCTCTTGCTCACTAAAAAAGCATGATGCATAGCAGGCCTTTGGCATTATACTGTCAGGACTTGTCCAGCTATTGCCTCCGTCTATTGTTTTCATTAAAATGCCAATACCATATCTCTCCCCTCCAACTGCATAACCAACCTTATCATTGATGAAAAAAACAGCATTCAGGTCATAACTGTTAAATGTTTTAACCTCTTTCACCTGCACATCAAATTTATTTTTGTTGCAGGATAGCAAAAAGAAAATTGTAATAACCATTAATGAAAAATATCTTGCTGGCAAAAACATGTGGTGAAAATAAGATTTACTGTTAATATACTTCGCTTATGCTTTTGAGGATTAATTCACAACACAAATCAATTTCTTCTTCAGTAATAATTAAGGGCGGACAAATTCTCAGACAGTCAGCAGCAAATAAAAACCAGTCTGTAACTAATCCGTTTTTAATGCACTGATGAATCACTTTTTTATTCTCCTCTGCTGAATGAAATTGAATGGCCATCACCAAGCCTTTTCTTCTAAAACTTTTTATTGCCGAATACTTCAATCTACTTTCAAAAAGTGACCCCTTATTTTCTACTTCAGTAAACGAAATATTTTCAAGTAAAAATTCAAAAGCAGCTAATCCGGCAGCGCAGGAAACCGGATGTCCGCCAAATGTTGTGATATGGCCAAGCACAGGATTTTCGGTAAGTTGTTGCATATTCCTTTTTGAGCTAATAAAAGCACCCAACGGCAATCCGCCTCCAATTGCTTTTGCCAGCAAGAGAATATCCGGTACTATTCCGAAATGTTCAAATGCCCATAGTTTTCCTGTCCGCCCTAAACCAGTTTGCGCTTCATCAAGAATCAGCAAGGCTCTATTTTCATTGCATTTTTCCCTTAGCAATTTCATAAACTCCAAATCAGGAACAGTGACTCCTGACTCTGCTTGTATTGGCTCGCAAATAACGGCAGCAGTTCGGCAATCTATTTCCGATAAATCATCTACATTATTATATCTCAACTCATGAATATCTGGTAGCAAAGGTCTGAAAGCAGATTTAAAATATTCATCACCCATAACACTCAGCGCGCCTTGGGTAGAGCCGTGATAGGAGTTTTTAAAGTGTATAAATTTTGTTCTACCAGTAACTTGTTTAGCCAGTTTCATAGCTCCTTCCGTAGCTTCCGCGCCAGAATTGGTAAAGTAAACAGAATGGAGATTTTCAGGTAAATGAGCTGTAAGTAGCTGGGCATATTTCACCTGAGGCGATTGTATCACTTCCCCATAAACCATCAGATGCATATATTTTTCGGACTGCTCTTTTATAGCATGTAAAACATGTTTATTCCCATGCCCGATATTGCTTACCGCAAAACCTGAAATCAAATCAATATATTTTTTACCCTCAGTATCGAATAGATAAATTCCGTACGCTCTTACAAATTCCAACATCATAGGCGTAGGACTTGTTTGTGCTACATGTTTTAAAAAAAGCTGCCGATTGGAAAGCATGAAACCTTGATTTATTCTGAAACTAATATAAAATTGATTAGCGCATAAATGGCTATTCCTTCCGCTTTTTTATACATTTCAAGAGTTTTTCTACTTTAATGCAAACTTACGCCATGCAAGAACCAAAACTTTTTCTGCTCGATGCTTATGCGCTCATCTTTCGCGCTTACTATGCATTTGCGCGAAATCCGCTGATTAATTCCAAGGGAATGAATGTATCGGCCATCAACGGTTTTACTTCCACGCTGCTGGAACTTATGGCAAAAGAAAAGCCATCACATCTTGCAGTAGTTTTTGATTTGGGGAAAACACACAGAGCCACGGAGCATGATTTTTACAAAGCCAACAGACAGGAAACACCTGAAGATATTTCAATGTCGGTGCCGTGGATTAAAGAAATCATCAAAGGTTTTCATATTCCTATTCTGGAGTTTGAAGGTTACGAAGCTGATGATATTATTGGAACAATCGCCAAGCAAAAAGCAAAAGAAGGTCATCAGGTTTACATGGTCACACCCGACAAAGATTTCGCGCAACTTGTTGATGAAAACATTTTTGTGTACAAACCTGCACGAGCTGGTGGCGATATGGAAATTCTCGGAGTGAAGGAAGTATGCGAGCAATGGGAAATTAAAGACCCGAAACAAGTAATTGATATTCTCGGCATGTGGGGCGATGCGGTGGACAATATTCCCGGTATTCCGAGTGTGGGTGAAAAAACCGCCAAAAAATTGATTGGTGAATATGGGAGCATGGAAAATGTAATCTCCAATGCAGACAAAATAAAAGGCAAACTCGGAGAGAACATCAGAAACTTTGCAGAGCAAGGATTAATTTCAAAAAAACTGGCAACTATAGATTTGAATGTGCCGATTTCTGTGACTGATGAAGATTTGAAAATTGATCCGCCAAATAAAGAACGACTTGCAGAACTCTTTTCAGAATTAGAATTCAGAACCATCGGTAAAAAAGTTTTGGGCGCAGACTTTTCTGTAAATACAACTCCAAAACCGAACGAAGCAAAAGCTGAAGGTGGAGCTACTGATTTATTCGGCAATCCTATTACACAAAAAGAAAAGAAAGAAAAGGAATTTGACGGTGGCGAAAAAGTAGTTGCGGGTAAAAACATTTCCAACACACCACATCAGTATCATTTGATTGATACAGAAGAAAAGATAAAAGAACTCGCAGCAAAGCTGCAAGAACAAAATGAAATTTGCTTCGATACTGAAACTACTTCATTAGATTATTTTACACTTGAAATTGTTGGTCTTTCTTTTTCCTTCAAAGAAAGCGAAGCATACTACATTCCTTGTTCCGCTAATCAGGATGAAGCAAAAAAAACAGTTCATCACTTTAAGTCTGTTCTTGAATCAAAAGATATTTTAAAAATCGGACAAAACGTAAAATTCGATTTGCATGTGTTACGGAAGTATGATGTGCATGTTTCGCTGCCAGTTTATGATACTATGCTTGCGCATTATCTTATTGAACCGGATATGCGCCACGGCATGGATTTGCTGAGTGAATCTTATCTTGGATATTCTCCCGTTTCCATCGAAACGCTAATTGGTAAGAAAGGGAAAAACCAAGGTAACATGCGCGATGTGGAAATTGAGAAAATCACAGAATACGCTGCTGAAGATGCTGACATTACACTGCAACTGAAACACAACCTCGCACCAATAGTTACAAGCCGCGAAGTAGAAAATGTGCTCAACGACATTGAGCATCCGCTGATTGAAGTGTTGGCCGGTATGGAATATGAAGGCGTGAAAATTGATAGAAAATATCTGGAAGGTTACTCTACAGAATTACAGGAAGACCTTGCGAAACTCCAAGACGAAATTCACGATATGGCAGGAATCAAATTCAATATTGATTCTCCGAAGCAAATGGGCGAAGTCTTGTTTAAGCATCTGAAACTGCCGCAGGAAAAGAAAACCAGCACAGGACAGGCTTCTACGGGTGAAGAAGTGCTGCTGAAACTCGCAGGCGAATATCCGATTGCCAACAAAATTCTCGACTACCGCGAACTGGCAAAACTTAAATCTACTTATGTGGATTCTTTGCCGCTGCTGATTCATCCTTCAACCGGAAGAATTCATACAACATTTAATCAGACCATTGCAGCCACAGGAAGGTTGAGTTCTATCAATCCGAATCTGCAAAACATTCCGATTAAAACAGAACGCGGCAAACAAGTGCGCAAGGCATTTATTCCGCGCGATGAAAACCATATTCTCGTTTCTGCCGATTACTCACAGATTGAATTGCGTCTGGTTGCTGAGCTTGCGAAAGAAGAAAATATGCTCAAAGATTTCCATGCGAAACTTGACATTCATACCGCAACTGCCGCTCGTGTGTTTAAAGTAGCTACTGAAGAAGTGACCAAGGAAATGCGCTCCAAAGCCAAGATGGTAAACTTCGGAATCATTTATTCTATTTCTGCTTTTGGCTTATCGCAGCGATTAGCAATTCCGCGAAAAGAAGCCGCTGAACTAATTGAAAATTATTTTCAGCAATATCCCGGAATTAAAAATTACATGAGCGACACCCTTGCCTTTGCGCGTGAAAATGGTTTTGTGAAGACGATTAAAGGAAGAAGACGCTACCTGAAAGACATCAATTCTAAAAACTTCACCGTGCGTGGTTTTGCAGAGCGCGAAGCCATCAACGCACCTGTTCAGGGCAGCGCAGCCGATATGATTAAGATTGCCATGATTGATATTCACCACGAATTCAAAAAGCGTAACCTGCAATCGAAAATGACTTTGCAGGTGCATGATGAATTGGTATTTGATGCGCTGGAATCAGAACTCGAAATCATCCGCCCGATAATAGCCGAGAAAATGATTAACGCTATTAAGCTGGAAGTGCCGATAGAAGTGGAAGTGGGAGTAGGAAGAAATTGGTTGGATGCGCATTGACAAAATATTCTTAAAAACTTTGCTACCCCAATTTGAAAGTATAGCTTTAGATGTGAAATGACTAAAATTATTAACTGATTAAATCCATAGTTATGATTACATCAACTCTGGAAAGTATAGGAAACACTTGGAAAGCCACATGGGCAGATAAAGTGTTTATCAGAAAGTTTAACATTACGCTTGCGGCTTGTATGGTCATTTATCTGACTATTGCAAATCTGCTTATGATGAATAAAGACAGAAGCGGGATGCTTCTTAATGACCCCATTCAGGCTTTTATTCAGCCCAGAGACTTCTCCTATATCATTTTCTTTTTAACCTATTTGGGAGTTTCCGCATTTCTGTTTCACATTATTTCCAGACCGCAAACTATGCAACGGGCTTTCATAGGATTCACCGCTGTTTTTATCATGAGAGCTATCATGATTTTTGTGCTTCCACTCGCTCCGCCCGAAGGTCAGGTTACGCTTTATGATCCAGTGGTAGACTTATTTGTAGTGGGCAGCGCTGCGCAACTTAAAAACGACTTATTTTTTTCCGGCCACATTTCTGATTTGTCTTTTCTCATTTTTTGCACCAATAATAAAACACTCAGGAGTTTCTTGATTTTGGTGGCAATAATTGTTGGCTTTTTACTGATTGCTCAAAGGGTGCATTATACAGCTGATGTTATTGCTGCACCTTTCTTTGCCTATTGGGGCTACAGAGTATTTGTAGCCGATAAAGATTTTTCTTTATAAACTCTTTTCCTATCTTCCATTTATGATGCAAACAGAGCCTCAACAAAAGCTCTTTAGCTGGAGAAGTCTTTCCATCCCTATTGGTATTACAGCCATTGCTACCGCATACCTTATTTATTTGTTAGCCCATGCCGACTACTCCGCCTTAAAAGAAATTCAGTGGAGCCTCAACATTCTTCATTTTCTTTTTCTGGCACTGGGCACTGTACTGATTCGCGATGCGGCATACGTATACAGAATCTGGGAATTAAGCGATCGCAAACTTACTTTATGGCAAAGTATAGAAGTAATTTTCCTTTGGGAGTTCGGCTCATCCATAACGCCTGCATCCTTTGGCGGAGTATCGCTGGCGTTTTTTATTTTATACAAAGAAGGTATCAAGCCCGGCAAGGCTACTTCCATTTTGATGTTCTGTTCGTATTTGGACAACATAGCTTTTATCCTTGCATTCAGTGGACTGTTTTTCATTATTGGCAATGATATGTTTGACCTCTCTGCATCCTGCGGAACATTCGGTAATCTGCCTGCTGTGAATGCATTCAGAACTGTGGGAGAATATGTGTGGGTAGGCTTTCTGGCTGTGGCATTTTCAGGCTCGTTGCTTGGCTTTGCCATTTTTATAAAACCTCAATATGCATCAGCGCTACTTATCTCTGTTTCAAAAATCAGATTGCTCCACAAATGGGAAAATCAGATTCACCACATTGGAGAAGATTTATACAGAACATCGGTAGAGTTTAGAAGTAAAGGAATGTGGTTTATTACAAGAGTTTTGATAGCAACAATTATTTCCTGGTCGGCACGCTACGCACTGGCGAATGTACTGATTCATGGATTTGCAAGCGAAGAATTTTCACAGCTTAGTATTTTTGCGAGACAGTATGTTCATCGTGTCATTGTGATGATTCCTGCCACTCCGGGAGGTAGCGGCATTGCAGAGCTTTCCTTTATGGCGCTTAATTGTGAGTTTATTAAAGATGGCCTTGCTCCTTTCATTACAATACTTTGGAGAGGTTTCAATTTTTACTTTTATATTTTGGCAGGCGTAATTATCTTACCAAGATGGCTCGCGCGAGTGAGCAAAAAACAAATTAAACAACGATGAAAAAAGCGCTTTTTATAGACAGAGATGGAACCATTATTCTTGAAACAGATGATTTCAAGATTGATACCATGGAGAAAATTGCCTTTTACCCAAATGTTTTTTATTGGCTTGGAACAATTGCAAGAGAATTTGATTACGAACTTGTATTAGTTACCAATCAGGACGGTCTTGGAACAGATGCTTTCCCAGATGAGCCATTTTTTACAACTCATAAATTTATCATGAAAGCTTTTGCCGACCAGGGAATCGCTTTTGCTGATGAACATATAGATCGCTCTTTCCCAGAAGAAGGTTTAGAAACAAGAAAACCTGGTGTTGGTATGCTAAAAAAATATTTCAGCGATGGATATGATTTGAAAAACTCTTTTGTAATAGGCGACAGAATTACTGATGTGATGCTAGCGAAAAATCTTGGTGCAAAATGTTTCTGGCTGAAAGACCACAGAAACTTAGGTGGCAATGAAATTGACCACTCAGAAGATGAGCTGAAAGAATACATCGTCACCCATTCCCGCGACTGGAAAGATATTTATGATTATCTGAAATCAATCAACTAAGATGGCGGAATATTTCTTATTGCGCCTTAGGCTGAATGAAGCATATCAAAATTCTGCAGCATGGACTGATAAGGAAAATGATATAATCGCACAGCATTTCAATTTCCTTTTAGACTTATCGAAACGCGGAATTCTGATTTTTGCCGGGCGAACAGAGTACCAATTAGACCATAAAGATTTATTCGGTCTTGCTTTGATTAAAGCCGAAACACTTGAAGAAGCCAAAAGCATTCTATTGGAAGACCCAGCGGTAAAAACAGGTATTCAAATAGCTGATGTCCATCCTTTCAAAATGGCGATTCAGGCCTTTGAGAATGGGATTTAATTTCTCCTCAAATCAAACTTTTCGATTTTATTATAGAGGTGAGACCTTTGTATATCAAGCACCTCCGCTGTTTTAGAAACATTCCAGCTATATTTATTGAGCATGTGCTCAATAAATAATTTCTCGATATGTTCCTTAAAATCCTGAAACTTATCAAACTGATCGAAAATATCAGTAGGCGTATTTTTAGCGTGTATATTTGTAACAAAGAGCTTTACATCTTCATCAGTTATTTTCAAATCTGTGAGGATAATTAAACGCTCTATCACGTTGCGCAGCTCTCTGATATTGCCTTCCCATTTCATATTCTTCAACTCTTCCAAAGCTTTTGGGGTAATCACTTTTTTAGGCACACCATAATCTTCACAAATCTCTTTCACAAACTTTTCTGCCAAAATCGGAATATCATCTGATCTTTCATTTAGTGTAGGTACATGAATAATAATCACACTAAGTCTGTGGTACAAATCCATGCGGAATCTTCCCTCCTCTATTTCCTCCAGTAAATCTTTGTTTGTGGCAGCCACCACGCGAACATCTACCATGATATCTTTATCGCCACCTACTCTGGCAATTCTGTTTTCCTGCAATGCTCTTAACACTTTTGCTTGTGCAGACAAACTCATGTCTCCTATTTCATCCAAAAAAAGCGTACCGCCATCAGCAAGTTCAAACTTCCCTTGCTTCTGTTTTATGGCAGATGTGAATGCCCCTTTCTCATGACCAAACAATTCACTTTCAATGAGCTCTGATGGAATAGCCGCACAGTTCACTTCTATCAATGGCAAATCAGCTCTTTTTGATTTTTCATGCAACCAACGAGCTACCAATTCTTTGCCTGTTCCGTTTTCACCCGTGATAAGAACTCTTGCATCAGTAGGAGCTACCTTTTCAATAGTGTCTTTTATTTTCTGAATACCCGGAGAATCGCCAACAATTTCTCTTGTTTTTGAAACTCTGCGTTTCAACACTTTAGTTTCTGTAACAAGATTTGATTTATCCAAAGCATTGCGCACTGTAATCAAAAGGCGGTTTAAATCAGGCGGTTTAGAGATGAAATCAAAAGCACCTTTCTTTACAGCTTCAACAGCCGTTTCCAAATTTCCATGTCCTGAAATCATAATGATTTGCGCTTCTGAACCTTCTTTTTTGAGCTTTTCCAACACCTCGAGGCCATCCATTTTTGGCATTTTGATATCGCACAACACCACATCATAATCCCCATCTTTCACCATGTTATATGCTTTGGCACCGTCCTCGGCCTCGTCTACTTTATAATTCTCATATTCTAAAATTTCTCTGAGCGTTTTCCTGATTGCTTTTTCATCATCTACAATGAGAATGTTTGGCATATTAATTGGTTTTAGTGGTTAGTATTTATTTGAGATTCCTGTTCTGTTTTTTCGCAGCTCTCCCCTCTGCAACACTCGTCTATGTTCACTTTACAGTTGTTGCACTGACCATGACCATGAACCCAAACTATCTGCAAAGAAGCTCCGCAATAATTGCAGACTTTGGCTTTTGTTTGCTTTGATTCAAAAGCTTTGGTTATCATGTTTTTTACTTCCATATTATGAGTATCCGAATTCAAAAAAACGCTGTATGCTTATAAGCCGGATTCTGTTTTCATATATCGTTTCCGATACAGAACCTCCATCATTTATCTGCAACTTTGATTACTCAAAGCTTGAAGCACCCAACCCCTCAGCATCGGGCGAGCAGCCCTCAAACGCTGATATACATGGGCTTTCAACCCGCAAGGTTTACCCGACTGTATCGTTGCCGACACAATCTGTGCGCTCTTACCGCACATTTTCACCTTTTCCACCCCTCTTAATCTCCCCAAAGGGGAGAGAGTTGTGGTAGTTATTTTCTGTGGCACTATCTCTGCCGATTGCTCAACATCCACCCGTTAGGTGGTGCGGTGCTCTTTGTTGTCCGGACTTTCCTTCCCGCTTAAAAACGAGACGATAGAGCGGCATACAGCTGTAGGTAAAATTATACGTTTATTATTCTATATAAAGGCTGTTGATTATTTTTGTGTAAAATAGTGTAGAAAACTACCGATGGTAAAGTGGAAGATTGCGCATTGGCTTGAGTTGAGATGGTGGAAAAGTTATCTCTCCTCAAAGAACAAAAACGAATACATCGCTTGGAAAGCGGCTATTGGATTAATCTTTTGGGAAGGCTGCAATTAGAAAAAGACATTAAAAATGCGTCAACCATAATTGACTTGGGCTGTGGTCCTTTCGGGCTGTATTTACTTCAAATGAAAACTGAAGATGATACAAACTACTTCAAAGTAAATGAATTTATAGCTGTGGATCCGCTGATAGATGAGTATGTAACCTCCCTTGATTTTTTTGACAAGCAGGATTACCCGAAATGTAAGTTTGTTGCAAGTAGTATCGAACAATTTCAGACGCAAAAAATATGATATTGTATTTTTCATGAATGCAATCAATCATGCTTTTGATATAGAAAAGTCGTTTGATATTTTAAATAATTTCTGTAAAGAAAAAGAGCTGATGATACTGAGTATTGATACTCTCAACTTTCACTTTTTCAAATATCTATTCAGATTGATACATAGAGATGCACTGCATCCGAACTAATATGACTTATCGGAATATAACCACTTCCTCTAAGTAAGAAATTTTGATATCTGCCGAACACTACTTATCAAAAAGACATTTCTATTCAACCATTATGTCGTAGTAGCAACAAAGAAGTAGACGATAAAATTACAGCTATTTTCTTTTTAGATAGATAGGCATTTCCATGTTAAGGAAATAGCAAGGATGGAACACTACCTGGCCAAGTGTATTGAATTCAATAGCCGGTGCCGGAAGTTTTATCCAGTTAAGCGCACCTAAGACTATTCTTCCAAAACGAGTTTTCGCTTTGATTTGAGTGAGGTCGTAATCAAGTGAGATAAAAAATTTTCTGTATCGTTTTACGGAAGTATAATCAA
>CANHIG010000064.1 GCA_947461105.1 Bacteroidota bacterium
GTTAAAATAGAAAGGGTAAAAATTAATTTTTTCATTTGCGTTTTTTTTTGATTTAATAATTTAACCAAAGCTAATAATTCCTTTTCAAAAAGAAGAAATGTGGATAAAATATATATACTCATTTTAAGAAAAAAGAAATTCGTTCCAGAATTTTTAATTGCTCATTATTGAACATTAATCAATAGCATTCAGGTTTATTTTTTGTTATTTCTTTTTGATTAACAAAAAAAAACTTTTCTTTAGACTACAATCAAACCAAAACTAACTATTTATGAAAAAGGTATTATTCATTTGCTTTACTATCATTTCCTCTGCTTATTCATTTGCACAAAATGCAATTCTTTCCGGAAAAGTATCTGATGAAAAAGGCGAAGGACTTATCCAGGCTAATGTCATTATAGATGCAGCCAAAGGCCAGGCTACAGTTTCTGATTTCGATGGTAATTATGAGTTGAGCATTCCGGCTGGTAAATATGAAGTAACCTATAAGTATGTTGGTAAAGAGGATATTAAAGTAACATTAAACCTGGCCTCCGGAGAAAAGAAGGTGCAAAACATCTCTCTTAAAGAAAGGGTGAAGCTGATGGATCAGGTGGTGATTACGGGTAGTAAGTATGCAAAAAAGTTATCTGAGGAAACGGTCTCTATGGATGTTTTGAACAATAATACCCTTGTAAACCAAAATATTACGAGCCTGGATGGTGGTATGCAAAAAGTACCCGGGGTAACTATTGCAGACGGTCAGATAAATATCAGAGGAGGTTCGGGATGGTCTTATGGAGCAGGAACGAGAGTGTCTGTACTTTATGATGATTTACCTATTACTACTGCCGATGCTGACGATGCAAAATGGAGCATGATACCTATGGAAAACATCGATCAGGTAGAAGTAATAAAAGGTGCAGCATCAGCCCTATACGGATCTGGAGCCTTGAATGGGGTTGTAAATGCCAGAACTGCATATCCGACTAACGAACCCTTTACAAAAGTTTCTACTTATGCAGGATTTTATGAAGGTCCTTCAAAGACAAGAGAAATGAAATGGTGGAAAGGAGCTCCAAGATATTTTGCAGGAGCAAATTTTGCTGACAGAAGAAAAGTGGGACAATGGGATTTGACGTTTGGTGCGGCTTACAATAAAGATCAAAGTTATCTTGATTCTGCTAACGGACAAGATGCTAGACTTAACGCAAAAATAAGATACAGATTCAAAAAATTTGAAGGACTTAACATTGGAGCAAATATAATAGCATACTGGAGCTGGGGAACTACCTTCTTTATGTGGGACAGTGTTGGCTCAAGAGCATACCGTCCACTTCCCGGCACTGTGACTCAGTACGATAACAATAGATATTTGTTTGACCCGTTCATCAATTACTATGACAAGCAGGGCAACAAATTTTCATTCAAATACAGATACCTAAACTCATCAAATATTAACAGTACTGGTCAAGGCTCCATAGGGCAAAGACATATTTTAGATTTTTCTTACCAAAGGGGATTTGAACTAGCACCAAAGGTAAAACTCAATTTTGTAATGGGCGCAGCTGGTAGAATTGACCACACCGATAATCCATCTAAAACAGACACAACATACCTTTATGGAAATATGAATCACAGAGCATATAATGGATCCGTTTTTGCACAAACTGATTTTAAGTTTTTTGAGAAACTAAACGTTTCAGTTGGTGCGCGTTGGGAATACTTTGAAGTTGACAAAAAGAACAGCTTAAAAGATCTTACGTATCCACTAGTTCGTTTAGGTATCAACTATCAGGCTCATACAGCTACATATATAAGAGGGTCATTCGGACAAGGATTCCGCTATCCTTCGGTTGCAGAAAGATTTGTAACTACATTTGTAGGACCACTTGGTATCTATCCAAACCCAAAATTAGCTCCAGAAAAAGGATACAGCGCAGAGATTGGATTGAAACAAGGTTTTCAATTTGGAAAGAAATCTGACTGGGCAGGATATATTGATGTTGCCGGATTTTGGAATCAATACCAAAATATGATGGAGTTCACTTTTGGCCAATTTGGAAATCCTACAGATCCTACCAGAAACTTTGGCGCAGGGTTCTCTTCACAAAACATTGGAAATACCAGGATTCTTGGAGTTGAGGGACTAATTGGTGTTCAGGGGAAAGTGAAAAAATTTGTACTAACTCTTGCTGCTGGCTATACCTACATAGATGCAAGATCACTTAACTGGAATGACCCGCTTGTAATATTTAATGATAAAGGAGACACCATCAAACCTAATTTCGCTGCATATAATAATTCAAATGCGCCTGCAACTATTGACACTCTAAGCCAGATATCTTATGGTATGACATCCTCTTCAAAAACAAACTTTTTGAAATATCGCCCAAGACATCAGATGAAAATTATTTTCAACTTGGAACACAAGAAATTTGATTTTAATCTTGATTACCAGTATATCAGTTTCCAGGAAAATATAGATTATGCATTTGTAAGCCCTACTTTCTCTTATTTCAGCTCGGCATTCAGAGGATTGAAAGTGTATAGAGATGCGAAAATAGCTGGGGGAAGCAAAGGAGATCATATCATTAACATTGGTATTGGATACAAACCTACTGAGAAATTGAGATTACAGTTCATTGTTAAGAACTTACTTAACACTGAATGGATGCCAAGACCGGGAATGTATATGGCTCCTAGGAATTACACACTTCAGGTCAGTTACAAATTCTAAAAAACAAAAACAAAAAATCCCGCAATTGCGGGATTTTTTGTTTCACATAACTCCTGCTAAAACTTTATTTGTGCATTCTGAAAAATTCATATCTTTCGGTCAATGAAAAAAGTAGCTCTGGAAATCATTATGCTTTCGCACTCTGTGACTCAGTCTCATTCCTTTACTGTGATACTGGGCGAAGTAGGGGGCACTAAAAGATTACCAATTGTTATCGGAGCTTATGAAGCACAATCGATTGCTGTTGCTCTGGATAACATGAAGCCTTCTCGCCCTCTCACTCATGATTTAATGAAATCAATTTGCGATACTTTTCATCTAGAACTTGACCATATTTTTATTTGTGATTTTGTGGAAGGCATTTTTTTCAGCAAACTTATTTTTACTAATAATGACGAAACTTTTGAAATAGATTCCAGAACTTCTGATGCACTTGCAATGGCTGTAAGATTTGACTGTCCTATTTTTGTCTCAGAAAAAATAATGACAGAAGCAGGAGTAGATACAAATGAAGAAGAGGAAATTCAGGAAGAAGAATTGCTAGATGACCAAATAGAGGAGCTTACAAGCAGTCCGGCACCGGTTCCACCAAAAAGCTCTTTGAATTTCTCGTCATATACTAAAGATCAACTTGAAGAAGAATTAAGCAAGGCTATCGAAAATGAGGATTACGAGCTTGCAGCAAGAATCCGAGATGAGCTGAATAAAAGATAGGCTCTCATCCGATTTTTCCCATACATCCATCTCATCACTACTTACCCTTAGCTTTCATTTCAATAAGTATAAAAAACGGTTTTATATTGATGATAGAATGAAGAAGCTTACAAGATTTGAATCCATCAATTTCAATCTCATAGATTTAGGTTAAAAGCGCACTGAATTTATGAGAATAGGATAAATAAAAATGGCTGCCCAAAGGGCAGCCATTTCCATAATTTATATTCTACAGATTATTTCTGAACGTTGAATTTAGAAGAGAATCTTACTT
The DNA here is from genome assembly GCA_947461105.1 of Bacteroidota bacterium. Taxonomy (GTDB): domain Bacteria; phylum Bacteroidota; class Bacteroidia; order Chitinophagales; family LD1; genus CALAYL01. Next base: position 3,708 of record CANHIG010000064.1, read on the forward strand.
TTCCTCTGTTGTCAACCAAACTAATTACATAGACACCCGTTTCAAGTGAAGATGTATTGATTGCTGTTTTGTTAGAAACGATTGCTTCCACAGAAACTGTTCTACCAATCATATCAGTAACAATAGCCTTAGATACTTCATTAGCATCAGCTTCGATGTTAAGGATATTGATTGCCGGATTTGGATAAATAGATACAGTATTCGGCTCTAGTGTGTTGATACCCGATGGAGTTACAACGCTCACTCTAACTTTAGTTGTAGATGGGCTAGATGCGCCAGCTGCAGTTAAAGTATAGCTGAATGTATCTAAACCTAAAAAGTTGTTAGCTGGAGTATACTGAACATTCAATCCTGAAACTGATACTGTTCCGCCTTTTACGCTGCTAGCCGGAGCTGCAACAGTAAGTGTTCTTCCATAACACTCAACATCATTAGCTGTAACAGCTACGTTTTTAGGTGTATTTTTCAAAGTAGTAGTAGTATCGAATACGGCTACCGGATTGATGCTGAAAGCAACAGTAGTATCAACTAAAGAAATGTCATCAAACCAAGCTTGTCCTCCGATTGGCAAAGATGCTGTGCTTCCGTCAATAATACCTTCCAAAGTATACGGATCGCTTGAAGAAAGAATAATTGCAATGCTATCAGGAATTTCGCAAGATGTGTATACAAAATCAGCAGCAAACTGAGCATAAGTAGATTGAGCAGCTTTTGCATAGAAAGAAGCCTGAGCAACAACAGTAGATCCTTTTTTAAGAACTGCAAGTGCAGCACATGAATCCGCACCTACTGTAATTGGTGCATATTTGTAGAAACCTGTCAATTGAGCTACTCTTCTTGGAGGAGTCAATGCAATGCCCGCTCCAGGAATGTTAGTCGCGCTAAAATTACTTCCTGTAAAGCTTGTAAGACTGATTTTGAAATCACCACTAACTGCAAATCCAGGTAAAGTTACCTGTGCTCCAATAATTGGAAGTGTAATAGAATCTGTTCTGCACAATAATGCTCCGGTTCCTCCATTTGCACTTGTAGATTTTGTGACAAAAATCTTGTTTGTAAACTGAACGCTTCCAGTTACAGCATTTGAAGAAGTCCAATTTAATGGATCCGTAAAAGTGAATGTATCAGCTATTCCGCCTAATGTAGTTAAGTCAAGAATAGATGTATCAGGTCCCCAGTTTTCAAAGCCCGGGTTTAATACCTGACCGAAAGAAGCAGTTGCTGATACAACAACAGCCGTGATTGAGAGTAAAATGTTTTTCATTTTGTGTAAGTTTTTTTTTCTAAAGAGTTAGGTTTAATAATCCCTAAAGCTAAAAAAAATCATATTAAATAAAAAAAAACTACTCAATAGTTTTAAACCAAAGTGGAGTTCTGTCTTTCGGATCCCAGTTATAATTGAAGGTAAGCTCCTCTCCTGCTTCGATATCTCTTAAAGCTATGATTTCAATCTTTTTATCTTCATAGTATGTTAAATACTTGCAATTAGGATCATAACTATGGTTATAAATTGAAGCATAACCAAGGGCGATAGCAGTAGTATCGTTCTCTTCACTCCAGTTGAAATAGTAATCATAGAGAATTGTATCGTCTATAAGTACCCGCTGGTTTGCAGGAATAACTATTACAGATGCTATTTCCACTAAAGTTTCCGCTTCGATAAACCTATCTGTAAACACACCTCTCCCTTTTTCAGGGGAATCAGCAACATAAAGACTATTTATAACCATAAAAAAGCAAGCCAAAATGCTTGCTGTAATTATAAGTTATTTAAAATAAATTCAGAATCGCTCTACTCCTGCGAAATGGAATGAAGCTTCTAAAGCAGCATTTTCATCGCTATCAGAACCATGCACTGCATTTCTTTCTATATCAGCAGCAAAGTTCTTTCTGATTGTTCCTTCTGCAGCATTTGCAGGATTAGTAGCACCAATAAGCTTTCTAAAATCTTCCACTGCGTTTTCTTTTTCAAGAACAGCCGCAATTATCGGACCCTCTGTCATAAATTTTACCAAATCCCCAAAGAAAGGTCTTTCGCTGTGAACAGCATAAAATTCCTTTGCCTTTTCGTTAGAAAGTCTGGTAAGTTTCATTGCCTGGATTTTAAATCCGGCACCAATAATCATGTCTATAATTTTCCCTGAATGACCTGCTGCTACTGCATCAGGCTTTATCATCGTAAGCGTTATTTTGCCTGCCATTTTATTTATTTTTTTGCGCTGCGAAGATAGAAAAACTTCTCACACTCACAACTAGGGACAGGCAGAACAATTGTTATATTTTCTCTGAATTAAGATATTTGAATATCAAAGCCCTTTCTGCATCAGAAATTTTAGCCTTGGGTTGCATTTTATCCAAAGTGCTATTCCATCCGGCACTATCGTGCTTTTTAGGACTTGGTGGCCCATGGCAACTGCCACATTTATCCAAAAGTAATGCTTTGCCTTTATTTAAATCTTCCAAAGAAGCCGATGCAGAAACATTAGCTGCTGATGGCTCATAAAACTTGGGAGAACATTGGCTTAGCAGCAGAAGCATGGAAAGGGATAATGCTGATACAATTATCTTTTTCATGATATATGTTTTATTAAATTGGCTTTAAGATAGTTTTCCAAAATAAATAAAAATCAGATACTTCAATCGTTTATTTTTAGAGATTTGCAACAATGAAGAAAAAAATATCGGCTTTAGGTAACCTTTTAGAAACGCCTCAGCACATCTTAATAGTAACACACCCAAACCCTGATGGTGACGCATTTGGTTCTGTGCTCTCATTGAGCCTCTTTCTTCAGAAATATGGTCATCAAACTACAGTAGTTTCTCCGTCAAATTTCACCAAAAATTTTTATTGGCTACCCGGAATTGAAACGCTTGAGTCCTTTGAATCAAACAAGGAAAAGCTTATTGAAAAAGTAAAAACTGCTGAAACTATTTTTTGTCTTGATTTTAATACCTTGACAAGAATTGAGGAAATAGGCACTCACATTGCTGCATCAAAGGCGGTAAAAGTAATGATAGATCATCATCAAATGCCTGAAAACTTTGCTGACATTACATTTTCTGACACAAAATATGCAGCCACCTGCGAATATTTATATGACATTTTTTGTGAGCTGGGGAAAAATGAATGGATAGATAAAGATATAGCACTAAACCTATACACAGGCTTAGCAACAGATACAGGTTTTTTCAACTTTAATAATACTACCGACAACGTTCATAAAGTTGCGGGAGCATTAATCACAGCAGGGGTTTCACCTGATTTTGTTCAGGATAAAGTATTTAATATTTTCAGAGAGGAGCGATTGCGATATTTTGGCTACTGCCTGCAAAACAGATTAAAGGTAGTGCATCACGGCAAGCTTGCTTATATGATGGTAACAAAAGAAGATGCTGCGAAATTTCACTTACAGGCTGGCGATAATGAAGGTTTGGTGAATTTCCCATTTAAAATAGAAGGGGTAGAAGTTGCAGTGCTTTTTACCGAGGAAACAGGAAAAGTAAAAATCTCATTTCGTTCAAAAGGGAAAATAGATGTGAATGATTTTGCAAGAAAATATTTTGAAGGCGGTGGTCATATCAATGCAGCTGGCGGCAAGTCAAAGTTGAGTATTTCAGACACTGAAATGTCCTTTTTAAACAAATCAAAAGAATTATTTGAAAATCATTAAAAAGTATACTTTTATCAACCATAAAAATCAAATGAATGAAAAAGCTTAATTTATCTTTCGCGGCAATTGCATTTTTTGTAGGAGGTATTTTCTCTTCTTGCAATGCGAAACAACCCACGGAATCAACAAATCAAAACAATCAACAATCAGAATTAAAACAACCCGCAATGGCAGTAAATGAAAACCCCAACTGGAGCAAAGAAGATGGTCTTTATGCAGAATTTAATACTTCAAAAGGTAAAATAGTATGCAAACTTGAAATGGACAAAACGCCCATTACTGTTGCAAACTTTGTCTCTCTTGCAGAAGGAAATAATCTTAAAGCAACTGTAAACAAAGGAAAGCCATTTTATGATGGACTTACTTTCCACAGAGTAATTACAAATTTCATGATTCAAGGTGGCGACCCGCAAGGCAATGGAAGCGGAGGCCCAGGGTACTCTTTTGCAGATGAAATAGATGCATCTCTAAAACATGTAGGTCCCGGAATATTATCTATGGCAAATGCAGGCCCTGGCACAAACGGCTCACAGTTTTTCATTACTCACGTAGCTACGCCATGGTTAGATGGGAAACACACAATCTTTGGAAGCGTGGTAGAAGGACAAACTGTAGTAAATGCAATAGCGCAAGGCGATAAAATAGAATCACTTAAAATTATCAGAATAGGTGCTGCTGCAAAAAAATTCGATGCTCCGGGCACATTTGCAAATGGCGATAAACTACTTAAAGAAAAAGCTGCTGCTGCTGCAAAACTTGAAGGTGAAGCATTTGCAAAAAAGGTAAAGGAAAAATTCCCTAATGCAGTTAAAACTGCTTCAGGATTGTATTATGTAGTTGACAAAGAAGGCACAGGCGCAAAAGCTAACAAAGGTCAAACTGTTGTCGCTCACTACACCGGTACTTTCTGGGATGGACAAAAATTTGATTCTTCATTGGACAGAGGACAACCTTTCGAATTTCCATTAGGACAAGGTCGTGTAATAGCAGGCTGGGATGAAGGATTTGGCTTATTCAAAGTTGGATCAAAAGGCAAATTAATTATCCCTTACAACTTAGCTTATGGCGAGCAAGGATATCCGGGAGCAATTCCTCCAAAATCAGATTTGATATTTGAAGTGGAAATGCTTGGAGTAAAGTAATATCAGAATAAATAACTACTATATTGAGCTCTGAAAATTTTGAATTTCAAAATTTTCAGAGCTCAATTCTTTTAAAATAAAACCATGGAAAAAATAAAAACAGCACTCACGGAAATGCTTGGTATAGATTACCCAATTATAATGGCTCCGATGTTTTTGGTATCTAACGCTAAAATGGTAATAGAGGCTTGTAATGCCGGAATAACGGGAACAATTCCATCGCTGAATTACAGAACTAATGACGAGTTCAGAGCTGCGTTGCAGGAAATCAGAAATGCTACAAATAAGCCATTTGGTATTAATTTGATTACTAACCAATCCAATGTAAAGCTTCGCGACCATCTGGATATTTGTAAGGAATTTAAAGTTGACTTTATAATTACATCGCTTGGTTCACCGGAAATAGTAATCAATGAATGTAAGCCACTCGGCATGAAAGTATTTTGCGATGTAATTGATATTGCCTATTCAAAAAAAGTAGAAGCCATGGGAGCCGATGCGCTCATAGCAGTAAATAATGAAGCCGGAGGTCATGCCGGAAATCAGACTCCGGAACAGCTGATTCCAGATTTGGTAAAACACTGCAAAATACCTGTAATTTCTGCCGGTGGCGTTGGAAACAGAGCCGGACTGAACAGAATGCTTGCCCTCGGTGCTTGTGGTGTTTCAGTAGGTAGCCCCTTCATTGCTACAGTCGAAGCTCCGGTAAATCATGATTACAAACAAGCAATAGTTGACTATGGAAAAAACGATATTGTTCGCACCACAAAACTATCCGGTACTCCATGCACAGTTATCAATACACCTTATGTAAAAGAAGTGGGCACGGAACAAAACTGGCTGGAAAAATTGTTGGCAAAAAACAAAACCATAAAGAAATATGCTAAAATGATTACCTTCTACAAAGGCATGAAGATGCTTGAGAAGGCGGCATTTTCAGCTACGTATCAAACTATGTGGTGTGCAGGTCAATCTATAGAACATGTACATGCCATAAAACCGGTGAAAGAAGTAGTACAGGATTTAATCAGGGAATAATTATTCAATCTTAACGCATAAAAAAACGCCTCGAAAAATTTCGAGGCGTTTATACTTATACTGAGTAAGAGATGTTACATCATGCCGCCCATGCCACCTGGCATTCCGCCACCGTGCATTGCTCCCATATCACCCTTTTCGCTTGGTTTATCAGCTATTACCGCTTCTGTTGTCAACAACATAGCTGCGATTGACGCTGCATTTTCCAATGCTATACGGCTTACTTTAGTAGGGTCAATAACACCCGCCTTTTTCAAATCTTCGTAAACATTTGTTCTTGCATTGTATCCAAAATCACCTTTGCCTTCTTTCACTTTCAATACAACTATAGATCCCTCTACACCTGCATTTTCAGCAATCTGACGAAGAGGCTCTTCTATAGCTCTTCTAACAATAGCGATACCTGTTGTTTCATCATCATTCTCTCCTTTCAGATTATCAACAGCTACCTGAGCTCTGATAAATGCTGCTCCACCACCAGGAACGATTCCTTCTTGCACTGCTGCCCTTGTAGCATGCAATGCATCATCTACTCTGTCTTTTTTCTCTTTCATTTCTACTTCAGTTGGAGCACCTACATATAGTACCGCAACACCTCCGCTCAATTTAGCCAAACGCTCTTGAAGTTTTTCTCTGTCGTAGTCAGAAGTAGTTTTTTCGATTTGAGCTTTGATCTCATTTACTCTTGCAGCAATCAATGAAGAGTCTCCGCTACCATTTACGATAGTAGTATTGTCTTTATCAATTGATATTTTTTCGCACTGACCTAAGTATGAAAGATCAGCATTTTCCAATTTGTAACCTTGCTCTTCGCTGATAGCTATACCGCCTGTTAGGATGGCTAAGTCTTTCAACATTTCCTTTCTTCTGTCGCCAAAGCCAGGAGCTTTAACAGCAGCAATTTTCAACGTTCCTCTCAATTTATTTACCACCAATGTAGCAAGTGCCTGACTTTCTACATCTTCAGCAATAATCAATAATGGGCGACCAGTTTGTGCCGTTTTTTCCAAAACTGGAAGAATCTCAGGAAGATTAGCAATTTTCTTGTCAGTAATTAAAATGTATGGGTTCTCCAATTCGCACTCCATAGTTTCAGAGTTGGTAACGAAATATGGAGAAAGGTAACCTCTGTCAAACTGCATTCCTTCTACTATTTTCACTTCTGTAGATGTACCTTTTGCTTCTTCCACAGTGATAACACCTTCAGTAGTTACTTTTTGCATAGCATCAGCAATCATTTTCCCGATTTCGTTATCGTTGTTTGCAGATATTGAAGCCACTTGCTCGATTTTTTGACTATCAGAACCTACCTTCTCAGATATAGAAGCCAAATGTTTTACCACAGCGGCTACTGCCTTATCAATACCTCTTTTCAAATCCATAGGATTTGCTCCGGAAGCTAAGGCTTTAAGACCAGGCCCAACAATAGCTTGCGCCAAAACTGTAGCAGTAGTTGTTCCATCACCTGCCTGATCAGCAGTTTTAGAAGCTACTTCCTTAGTCATTTGTGCACCCATGTTTTCGATAGGGTCTTCTAATTCAATTTCCTTTGCTACTGATACTCCGTCTTTTGTAACCATTGGAGCACCATACTTTTTGTCTATTACCACATTTCTTCCCTTAGGTCCCAATGTTACTTTAACTGTGTTAGCCAATTTGTCAACCCCAGCTTTCAGCTTGTCTCTTGCTTCCTTGTCGAATAGAATAATTTTTGCCATAATGTTTTACGTTTAGTTTTTAATCAATAATAATTTAGAGAATTGCGAAAATGTCAGATTCACGCATAATCAGGTATTCCACCCCATCCAACTGTATTTCAGTTCCGGAATATTTTCCATAGAGAACAGTATCGCCAACTTTTACAGATACCGGCTCATCTTTTTTGCCCGGACCTGCAGCTACTACAGTTCCTCTTTGAGGTTTCTCTTTTGCTGTGTCAGGGATGATAATACCACTCGTTGTAGTGGTTTCAGCTTCTGCAGCCTTCACTAGGATTCGATCTGCTAGCGGTTTAATCTTAACTTCTGCCATAGTTTATACGTTTTTTAGTTTTTGAATTGATATTGAGCTTTTATCTAAATATGTGCCAACTTATCAAAAAGGTATTTTTGGCAGAAATAATGACCGCCCACGCCTTTTTCTGAAAAACAACAAAGACATATTGACATGATTAAACGATTTGATATTTTTTTATTTACTTTGGTAGAAATAAAAGAACACTATGAAATTGTTGTATTCAATTGTTGCTATTGGTCTGATTCTGTCTTTCTCTTGTTGCAAGAGATGTTTTAATTGCTCAAACACTTGTGTTACCTGTGTTTTGAAAGATACAGCTTACGCTGTAATTGATACTAAAGTGCTTTGCTCTGATTCATCATTCAGCACTACCGGTGGCGATATTTCAAACAAGGATGAACTTCAAAGAATCGGCTATGTTTGCGATACAAGTAAATCTACTTTCACCAGAGATTTTTGTACCAGTGCTGACGGTGAAGTTCAATTTCAGGATTATTTCAATAAGATTCAATATACCTGCACCAAACAATAGTAAGCTAAACACCACGCTAAATGGAAAAGGAGGAAGCCCCCCTGCTAAATCATGCTTTAGTAACACTCAGACCTAAAGGTCCTGTTGTGATTACTGGAAATTTCATCTCAATAGATGAAGATGGAAATGAGATGGAACGAAGAGAACGCTTATCTATATGCAGATGCGGATTAAGTCAGAAAGAGCCATTCTGCGATGGGGCTCACAAGGCTGTTATGAATCGTTAAAGGCGAAAGGAGACAAAATATTGGCAGTAGTTTAGCCGCAGCAGTTTATCATGAAAAAGACACTTCTCATATTTATATTTCTGATTTCAACTTTATCCTCATGGGCTTCATACCTCCTGATTCCTATGGATTTAGTACAGAAAAACCACCTGAAAGCATACGGCATTGCATTTTGGGTTTTAAAAAATGCAAACCTGGAAGTGGATTGGTTGCTCAATTATCGCGGGGGCAGCTTCGCCATGAAATATGCCAAAGAATTTGAAACAGAGTTTAGCATAAGAGGCGTAAGCTATGAAGTGATTGCAGATGTGCAATATACCGCAATACTGAATGAAATTGACAATCCTGAAGTGAATATGGAATTGGTAAAGTTGGAAAAAGCCCCGAAAATTGCCGTGTACTCACCAAAAGCAATGCAGCCTTGGGATGATGCAGTGACGATGGTTTTGACATATGCTGAGATTCCCTATGATGTAGTTTACGATGATGAAGTCTTAGACGAAAAACTCGTAAAATATGATTGGCTGCATCTCCACCACGAAGATTTCACAGGGCAGTATGGTAAGTTCTATGGCTCATATGGACAAGCGCAATGGTATAAAAACCAAATGGCCGAACTTGAAGAAATAGCCTCAAGAAGAGGATTTTCGAAAGTATCTAAGCTGAAATTAGCGGTGGCTCAGAAGATGAAAAACTTCATTGGCGGTGGGGGCTTTATGTTTGCAATGTGTAGCGCAACAGATTCTTATGATGTGGCATTGGCAGCAGCGAACACAGACATTTGTGATGTGATGTATGATTATGATGCTCAGGATCCTCAGGCACAATCCAAGCTGGATTTTTCTCAATGTCTTGCTTTTGAAAAATTCCATTTACGCTCGAATCCGCTTGAGTATGAATACTCGGATATTGATGTTTCTACAACACGTCAGGTACAAAAAGACCTGGACTATTTCAATCTTTTTGATTTCTCTGCAAAGTGGGATCAAATCCCTGCCATGCTTACTCAGTGTCATACCAAAACTGTAAAAGGATTTATGGGACAAACCACAGCTTTTAATAACAACTTCGTTAAAAAAAGTGTGCTTATAATGGGTCAGAATAAATCAGCAAATGAATCAAGATATATTCATGGTGAATTTGGAAAAGGCATGTGGACTTTTTATGGTGGCCATGACCCTGAGGACTATCAGCATTTTGTAGGCGACCCTAAAACAGATTTGAATTTGCATCCAAATTCTCCCGGATACCGTCTGATATTAAACAATGTGCTCTTTCCGGCTGCACGCAAGAAAAAACAGAAAACCTGA
>CANHIG010000065.1 GCA_947461105.1 Bacteroidota bacterium
CTAATTTATCAGTTTTGGATTCACACTGAATTTATTCATCGCTTTCCGAAATGGTTTGAGTTTTTCTTTAATACGCCATCGCATCACAGGGTGCATCACGCTTCTAACATCAGATATCTGGATCGAAATCATGCCGGAATCTTAATCATTTGGGATAAAATTTTTGGAACATTTTCAGAAGAGTTGGATACCGAAAAGCCGATTTATGGCATTACAAAAAATATAGAAACATACAATCCATTCAAAATTGCCACTCATGAGTTCATTGATATAATTCACGATGTTCGTTCTGCACCAACTTTTACCGATAAGCTGAAATATATCTTTTATCCTCCGGGTTGGAGCCACAACGGACCTGATCAGAGAGCGAAGACGTTGAGGAAGTCACTGGTTAAGTAATCTTTTCCACTCAGATTTATTGTATGATTTTTGTTTCCTATACTGACAAAGGCTCACGCCCCACCAATCAGGACGCTTACTTTGAAAGCGATAAGTTCTTTATTGTTTGCGATGGGGTAGGCGGCAATGCCTATGGCGATATTGCTTCTAAATTGGCCTGCACTGCACTTTCTGATTTTTTCAAAACCAACGCTTTTAGCAAAGCGCATTTCGATAAAGCATTTGAATCTACACAACTGCAATTTCGGGAAATGGTAAGTAAATACCCTGAAATGAAAAGCATGTCCACCACCGTGGTGATGCTTACGCTAGATAAGGAAGCTGCCAATATTGCATGGATAGGCGATAGCAGACTGTATCATATTCGCAATGGACAAATTCTTTTTGTAACCGAAGACCATTCACTGAAAAACGATTTGGCAAAAAAGGGAGAAGACACGATTCATATTAAACGAAACATTATCACCAAATCGTTGAGTGCAAATCATGCCATAGAATATTCATTGCATACCATTCCCAAAGAAAAAATAAAGGCGGGCGATTTCTTTTTTCTGTGTACCGATGGAGTGCTAGAAAACGTGACAGATGAATTCATAAAATCTCACTTTCAAAGTGAGTATGCTTTAGAAAAAATCAAAGAACTTATTTTACAAGCATGTGAAGGGAAAACAAAAGACAATTATACCTTTGAAATAATACAAACCAACTAAACCCTATGGAAGTAACCCTTGCCGCATTTCAAAAACGCTACCAATATAAATCACCTGCCGACCTTATAGGCAAAGGAGGGTTTAGTGATGTCTATAAAGCATGGGATACGCAAGATGAACAATTTGTAGCTCTCAAAATAGCTACTGCCAGTGCAAGTGAGAAATATGACCTGACGAATGAAGTAAAGAAGATTAAAAAACTGAAACACCCCAACCTCATTGAATATTACGACCTCTATGAAGTAAGCACGGGTACTAAAGATATACACGGACACGAACTCAACTACCAAGTAGCTGTAATGGAATATGCCGAGGGTGGAACACTAGGTGACTTGCTAAAAAACAAACCACTCACCCATACCGAAGCAGAAGAATTAGCGGAAGGAATAATAGACGGTTTGGCTTATCTCCATGCGAATAACATTACTCACCGCGACCTGAAACCCGCTAATATTTTACTCACCACCAAAGATGGGAAACGCATCCCTAAAATAACTGATTTTGGATTAGCGAAAAACCTAGCTGCGGGGCATACCACCAGTACGATGCTCTTAGGCACGGTGGAATACATGGCTCCTGAGTTTTTTAAACAAGCCGAAGGCGAAACCACCACTACAGCAGCGGATGTGTGGAGTATAGGAGTGATTTTTTTAGAAGCGCTCACGGGCATACATCCTTTTGGGAAAACGACCCAAGGAAAAACGAACGAACAAATCATCTACAATATCCTTTCTGCTGACATAAATCCTGCACTTCAAAATCTACGCCCGCCCTTTAAAGAACTCATTACTCGCTGTCTGATACGTGAGCCAAAGCTACGACCTCAAAATGCTACAGAGCTGAAAGGATTACTACTAAATATTCCAAACGATTTTAGCGAACGAACGCAAATAATTGAGAGAAAACCGCTGAACAAAACAACCGATAAACCAATATCTAAATGGAAGAAGTGGGGGAAATCCTTATTTGATTTTGATTTGAGGAATGGGAAGTGGAAGAAAGTACTGGCGAGGGAATTTTTAGTAGCCTTAATACTTTTACCATGCTCAATTTTCTTATTGTTTTTTTCATGTATAGAACATGATTATCTTTTTTATCGTAATAATCCAATTGAAAGAAAGGTAGATGCTTTATATACTCGAATGCAATCGGAGAACCTTGAATTTGCGATTAAATACGACAATGACTCTTGGTATAAACGAGGCTTTTTATTATTGGGTGGAGAGAAGGATGGACAAAATAAATTCATTAGTGAAGATGATTTTAAGAAGAAGAAGGCAAAAGCAGCAGATTTTGCGTTTATGGTTCTTCCTAGGGAGTTCTTTAAAAATACGGAATATTGGTCATTTTTCCGAGACTACAGTGGCCCTTATAGATTTAAAGACTTTTTTAATGATTTCATAGAACATCTTATCCCTTTATACTACATTGAATTCTTCATTAAGATTTTGATTCCTATTTATCCAATTAGGTTTTTTATTGTGTTTTTAATCCTGGCAGTAAAAACTTTAAGAACTAGTTAAATAAATAAAGATGATAATATTCGATGATGGTTTTACCCCTTCACCTTTGGCTGGTGTTCTTCCACTAACCAAAACAATATATTTACAAAATTAAGTGAAATTGATTAGAGATTTTGAGTTGGATACTGGTCTTGTTATATTGTGAAAAACATATTATATGATAGATAAAGAAACATTCAAAAAAATAATTGAACAAGAAATTATAGATTTCTTAAACAGCAATTACCAGATTACCTATAACGAACATGATGGCTATGAACATATATGTAAGACAGTTAGCCACGGTATTTATGGATTACCTCCTTATGAACATTCAAAAGCCCTATTTAAAAGAAATGTAGCCGGTAGGTATTTACATTTACCCTTAGATTTCAAAGATACGATTATTGATAATTGTATTGAGAACTGGTGGAATACAACACAAATCATTCAGACTTTACCCAAGATACCTAAACTGTAAGAATCAATGAATTCTGAGAACCAGATTATTTTTGAAAACCTAAGTATAGACGACTTAGAACTTCCTAAAATACTATACAAATTCCGCTCATGGAAAGATGAGTTTCACAAAAGAATCCTAACAAATCAAGAAATACACTTTGACTCACCATTCAATTCCGCAGGAAATAATCGGGACGAGCTTGTATATAAATTTGATTTTAATTCTGTTAGTAAAGAAGATATTTATCATTGGTTTTATCAAGACTCGGTAGGTATTCTAAATGAGAAAGATAGAATAGAATTTTCCAAAAGCAAATCTGAAAATTTCACTTTTGAGGATGAAACATTTCGCCAAAAGTGGAAGGAAACCATGAAGCAAAATCTAAATAGTACAGTATCTATTTTTTGTGCAAGTGAAAAAAATGACAATATATCTTTGTGGGAAAGTTTTGGAAATAATCACGAAGGCTTTTGTGTAGGTTTTGATGCCAAAGAATTGTTTAAAAACACACTTTTCCCATTTTCGGCCAAAGTTAAGTATTGCAAAGATGGTGAGGAACCCATGATCAGTCCTTTTGTTCCTAAAGAAACTATTGAATGCATTGAACATTACCGAAAGAAGATAATGTTCTTGCCAGATAAATTTAAAGGCGAAAATGAATATCGTTTTGCAAAACTATGCATGCAATCTAGAACCTTTTCAATCCCCCAAAATGTTATTAGGGAAATTATCTTCGGTTTTAGAATGAGCGATGAAAATAAAAATCAGATTAGGAAAGTAGTTTCAGAGCAAAAGCTAGATGTTGAATTTTTTCAGGCTAATTTTTATGAAATTTTCAATTGCTTGTCAGTAACTAAATTGTAGATTATGGTATCAAACAATCCCCTCTATCCTTAGTCTGAAGTGAGGGTCTTCGGCTGGGGACTAAGGATTGAAAATCATATCATCTCCACTCTCAGCCTTTCATTCTATTCAATCTTTCTATTATTAGTTCCATATTTTCTTCATTTACCTCTCCACTGGGTAGCGTGCAGTATATCGCCTCATCTATATGCGGATTAAGGAGCAGTTTATTCACACCTTCTATTATAAAAGCCCTTACTGCATACCCGGCTTTGTAAATTTCAATGCGAAAATCTGCACAATAAAAAAGACAAAACACTATATCTTCAAGGTCTTTGCTCAGCCTGAGGTCTGCCATTCCTCTGTCGAAAAGTGCGGTGAGTTTAGATGCCAGAAAATATGGTAAAGTGAAGATTGCTATGTTCAGATTTTCATTCAGCTGATACGGCACTGCGTTTTTTATTCCTTCAGTATACCACGGGTTTGAAAAGCCAAGAATCTTTTCATCATCTGGCATCACATCTACTGTTATTCCGGCATAGTTCCACCGCATTATTTTATTTGGGTCATTAATGAATTTCCGGCTTCTCAGTTCCTCTTCAAAAGCTGCAAATTTTGAGTAGTTAAGTAGTTGAATCACACAGTCCACATCATCTGTGGCGCGCACTTCGAGTATTTCTGTTTCAGCAGATGCATACAACTCAGTAACGGCTCCGCCAATGAAAACGACTTTTGACAGTAAGTCACCCAAACCATTTGCCACTATAGCGATTAATTCTCTGTTGCTGTTAGCCCGCATAACTCATAATTTTCTTTTCGAGTAATTCGGCTGCCAGTGCCTTTTCTCTTGCTCTGCCTACTCGCAGTGCATCTGTCAACGCAAGCAATTCGTAAAGTTCTTTATCGTTTGCAGCTACTTCAGGAAGCAGTTTGTATAGCGGCTCAATTGCCTGCCCCATTTTATCGCCTTTGGCATAAGGCCACACATACACATCTTTTTCAGAAACTATTGTTTTGTTTAATGGTGGCGCAGAATGGGCTGTAGCTATGCCTTTTACTTTCTTGCCGGGCTCTGCCGGAAACACATAGCGAAGTCCGCCTTTCAGGAATTCAATTAATCCTAAGTTCATTACATTTCGTTTATCAGGCATCATTAATCCGGCAAACACAGAACGATTGAGCGACTCACTTAACTCGCTTTTGCTGATATGCAATTCTTCTGCAATATCGCTTTGAAAAAAGGGTACACCCTTTAGCGATGCTATTTTCAATAGAATAACAACATCCTGAGGTTTCATGCCATTGTGCCTTCTCATGTTGCAAATGTAAACAATAATTCGCAATTCGCGAATTGCGAATTGAAAAATAATATTGATATCACACAGAAACTAAAACCTTTAGCTAAAATCCTATATTTGAGGAGATGAAATCTTACAAAATTGGCAGAAATCAGGAAGCCGATATAGTGCTTAGTGCGAACTATTGCAGCCGCGACCATGCATTGATTACTGTAAGCGACAGTGGAAAAATCCTGCTACAAGATTTCAGCGCGAACGGAACGGCTGTTAATGGAAAGCAAATAAACAATCAGACAGTTGAAATCAATTACGGAGATGAAGTGCTCTTTGCCGGAATTGAAAAATTGGATTGGAGCAAAATCGAAAAACCGGAAACAAAAAAGACAGAACCGCCAAAACCTATTCCATCCAATTCATTTCTGAGAAAACACGGAATCAAAATTGCGGGAGTAATCATCGGCATAGCCCTGATATTTTTCGCAGTACCTAAAATCAAGTTTGGTGCAAAAGAGCCTGTGCCTGTATCCCCAACAGAAATTTACGAGCGTTATAAAAACTCTGTGGCGATGGTGGAGGTGAAATATTATATCAGAGTGCACACCATAGCTAATGATTTATATTTCGGATATAAGAACGGTGAAATTTCGCCCGACAAAATAAAATCGAATCTTGAGCCATTTAGATCGGAAGGAACAGCATTTTTTATTGACAGTATCGGAACACTGATTACCAATTACCATGTTGTTCGTCCATGGGAATATGACGAAAAGCTCAAAGATTACTTCAAAGTGCGTATTTTGCCAACAATAAGGAGAACACTTATAGAAAAAGGCTGGAACGATAATTCTGTTGAAATATTTGGGGAAATGTCGGCACTATATATTTACCCAAATGGCTCACGATTTTCACAGGAAAATAGTATTGCTTGCGAGATACATAAAGTTTCAGAGGATAAAAATATTGACTTAGCATCAATCAAAATTTCATCAGGAAATTTGCCTAATGGCGTAAATGTTATCAATACAGAAAAC
This sequence comes from Bacteroidota bacterium, assembly GCA_947461105.1. Taxonomy (GTDB): domain Bacteria; phylum Bacteroidota; class Bacteroidia; order Chitinophagales; family LD1; genus CALAYL01. The sequence continues at coordinate 6,247 of CANHIG010000065.1, forward strand.
ACCCAAACCGATGAGCAAAAAATTGAGGTTAATACCCCGGCTTATGTGATTGGTTTTCCATTAGGTGATGAGTTGGCTACTAATGAAGATAATGTGCTGAACTGTTCTTCTACATCAGGAAGTTTTACACAAGCTCCCGCAAAAAATTATATTCAATACTCTGCGCAAACCGCAAGCGGAGGCAGCGGCTCACCCGTTTTCAATCAATTCGGTCAATTAGTAGCAGTAACGTATCTTGGAACTACAAAAGGTCAAAGTTTCAATCGGGGAATTCTGGCGAAGTATCTGAAAGATGTGAGATAGTTCAGATAAATTATTCTTTAGTGGCAAAAACCCTGAAAGCCTGACTAATCTCATGTTTTGTTATTGCAATGAATGATTAAGGTCATTATTTGACATTAGTCAACTATCTACCTTTGTTTCAAAATTACAAGTATTAAACGTTATATCGAGTGTTTGCTTTTTACTCTTTTTATTGCAGGAGCGAATGCGCAGCAGGTTACTATTCAGGAGCGTCAGGCTACCTTTTATGGATTAGATTTTTCCAGAGCTAAAATGATTGGCTCCGAAGGTTTTTCAAATCCCACAGATATTGTTGACCGCTTCTTCTTTGAATGGAATAACCTGTTGCTGAATGAAAAGTCGAAATACAATGTAAAAACAGCATTTAATAAAGATATTATCGACTATGATTTGGCGGCAGTGTCCGAAAAAAACAAAACGGTGAAGACAGCTGAGTTGGTTACTAATTCCAGCTATAGTATTGATGAGAAAGTGGTAGAGCAACAAGTTAGGTCGTATCCTGTGAAAGGCAAAGGACTTGGAATCGTTCTGATTGTTGAGAAATTTGACAAAACTAATGAGTTAGCTACAGTGTGGGCTACTTATTTCGACAAATCAACCAAGAAGGTATTGCTTACCAGAAAAGTAGTAGGTAAGCCCTCAGGTTTTGGACTTAAAGCTTTTTGGGCAAATGCTATAGGGAGGATAATGGAGAGTTGCCGAGGTTATGCGAAAGCGTGGGAAGTTGGTTCTAAATAGTTTTTAAGGTGTGTTTAATCACAAAATCCCGGGAGAGTAATCTTTCGGGATTTTTCCTTCATGCAACTTTTGTCTTGTTTCCAAACAAAATATTTCCTACAGTGAAGGCATATTTCTCTATTATTGCACTCAAATTTCCTACAATGCGTTTTCTGGCTATTAGTGCTGCTTTTATTCTCCTTTTGCATTCTTGTAGATATAAAGATGAAATAGAAGTGGTGAATGTGAACAATGAGTTTACAATGGCTGTTCCAAACTATCTGAAAAAGGAAGATGAGCTCAAGCAAGGTGCACCTTTTCAATATTGCAACCGATTCAGAAATATATATGCGGTGGTTTTTTCAGATGAGAAAGCTAAAGTGAACAAAGACTTCTCTGCATACTACAAGGAGCAAACTCAAATCATCAAGAATGTATTGGAAAAGCCGGGTGTAAATGACTCTGTTTATGTTGAAGTGGGCGGAGCAACGGGAATCAGAACGGAAATATTCGGGAGAATGCAAGGGGAAAATGTGTACTACTCTCATCTTCTTATAGAAACACCGCAAAAGTATTACCAGGTATGTGTATGGACCAGAGGTGAAGACCGCAAGCTGAAATATGGGAATGCAATTGAGTCACTGTTACTTTCGTTTAAGCTCATTAAATAATATAAGTTGAATCTGATAATTATACTCCCTTTTATTTCGGCACTTATCGGATGGTTTACCAACTGGGTCGCAATTCAGATGTTGTTTCATCCCAAGAAAGAGAAAGATTTTTTCTTCTTCAAGTGGCAGGGGATTTTTCCCGCAAATCAGGCAGAGATTTCAGCAAAAGTGGGCAGGATGGTTGCGGAGGAGTTGCTTAGCGCACAGGATATTAAAGACGTTGCAAACTCTTCGGAGCAAATCAAAAAACTTCATGAATTGGTGGAGCTCAAAATGGATGAATATCTTTTTGTGCAATTTCCGAAGCGACATAAAATCATGTCTGCACTTATGCCCAATTCCAAACTTATAGAGCTGAAAGAGGAGCTTTTGCATGAGGTAGAGCTTGTTTTCCCTGACGTTATAGATGCCTATTTAAATACGGTAGAGGAGAAGTTTGATGTTTCGGCAATAATCAGAGAACGGATGAAAGTTTTGGAAGTGGATAAGCTGGAAAAACTGTTGATGTCATTGCTGGAAAAAGAATTCAGGTTTGTTGAAATAATAGGAGGGGTGATAGGATTTCTGATAGGTTTGGTGCAGATGTTGCTTACATACTATACTACCAATTAAACCGTATAATGACTTTCATTGTTAATTTCTCTACGATTATTTTTTCTGATATACATTTGCACTGCAATCAAAAAAGCACTTTCATTTTTGTGACACAAAGCTTAAACTTTTCCTGCATAAAATATCTTCAAAAAAAACTTTATGAGTTCTAAAAACGACCTGCATAAATTATCGGCCGGAGGGACGCTTATTACCTTGGGAATTATTTTTGGTGATATCGGAACTTCACCGCTCTATGTGCTGAGTGCCATTATTCATGGGCAAACACTGAGACCGGAATTAATTCTTGGTGGTTTGTCCTGCGTGTTTTGGACGCTGCTTTTAGTCACCACTTTCAAATATGTGTATCTGGCATTGAATGCGGATAACAAAGGCGAAGGCGGAATTTTTGCTTTGTATGCCTTGGTAAGGAGATATAAAATTGAATGGACTATTTATCCTGCTATTATTGGTTGTGCAACCTTGATTGCTGATGGATTTATCACACCTCCAATCTCAATATCATCTGCAGTAGAAGGTATACAGCTGATTTTTCCTGAACTTACATCAGTGGTGCCTATAGTGATTATAATACTCACAGCTCTTTTCATTTTTCAGCAATTTGGAACCAAAATAGTAGGGAGCATATTTGGTCCGGTGATGGTGGTTTGGTTTAGCATGATTGCGGTACTTGGAGGAATACAAATTTTAAAACATCCTTCAGTACTTCAAGCCCTAAATCCATATTGGGCAATTCGATTGCTTGCTATTGAACCGGGAGGATTCTGGTTGTTGGGCGCAGTATTTCTTTGCACTACAGGAGGGGAGGCATTGTATTCTGATTTGGGACATTGCGGCAAACAGAACATCAGAGTAAGTTGGGTCTTTGTTCTCTTCTGTCTGTTGATTAGCTATTTCGGACAGTCTGCATATCTATTAAATTGTGTTGATACGGGATGTAATATTGGAACTCCGTTTTATGATATAATGCCTAAGTGGTTTCTGCCTTATGGCGTTGCAATTGCTACTATGGCAACCATAATAGCCTCTCAAGCATTGATTACAGGTTGTTTTACACTTGTAAATGAAGCTATGAAAATGAAATTGTGGCCTAACATGAAGGTGCTGTATCCCACTGCATTGCAAGGGCAGATTTACATACCGGGAATGAACTGGATTTTGTATGCAGGATGTATTGCTGTGGTTTTCTTATTTCAAAAGGCCAGTGCGATGGAAGCTGCTTATGGTCTAGCAATTACATTAAATATGCTTATGACTACTACCATGATGATTTATTGGTTTTTATTAAAACGAAAACCCGTGATAGTAGTTATTGCTTTTGCTGTATTTTTCTTTGTTATCGAGGGCGCATTCTTTGTGTCAAACATGCTCAAATTTACACATGGGGGGTGGTTTACATTTTTGTTGGCAATAGTATTGTTTTCGGCAATGCTCATTATTTATCAGGCAAGAAAGCTTAGAGCCAAGCACCTTGAGTTTGTAAAAATAAAAGACTATGTGGAGCCGCTGAAAGATTTGATGAAAGATGAATCTATTGCCAAAGAAGCCAACAACTTGGTATATATGAGTATGGCAAATGATAAGAGTCATATTGATTCAAATATTATTTACTCTATTTTTAGAAAGCGACCAAAACGCGCAGATATTTATTGGTTTGTGCATGTTGAAATTGCCGATGAACCTTATGGGGTAGCTTACTCTGTAGACCCGATTATTCCAGGAAGATGTTTCTTTGTGCATTTGCAGTTTGGGTTTAAAGTAGAGCACAAGGTGAACCTGATGTTTAAGAAGATAGTTGAAGATATGGTGAAGAAAGGAGAGGTAGATCAAATCAGTCATTATCCTTCTTTAAGAAAATATAATATGCCGGCTGACTTTAAGTTCATATTGCTTAACTCCAGAGTGGCAATTGATGATGCGCTTACTCCAATCGAACAGTTTATCGTAAAGGGATACAGATTTATCAAAAAAATAAGTCTCTCAACAGCGGAAGATTTTGGTTTGGAATTAACCAACGTAGAAGAGGAAAAAGTCCCAATTCGAATTAAAAATCCTACGGAGATTAAACTACAGAGAGTTTAATTAATTGGCATAAACTAAAAAGCGGTACACATTGTGTACCGCTTTTTTCATCTCCCCCTAAACCTAAAAACTAGTTTTCGCCAATCACTACTTTGGAAGTAATCAGATTGTCGCCATTATATACTTTGATTAAATATGTCCCAGCATATACAGTTTGTAAATCGAAGTAACACATGGTGCTACCCTGATACAAAGTCTGTGTTTGAACTAAACGCCCCTCCATGTCAATCAAATCTACTTTTCTGTTTGATTTCCCTGCTATAGAGGACTGTACAATAAGCATGTCGCTTGCAGGATTTGGATATACTGCGATATTCAGCTTTTCGTTTTCTATACTATTGATTGCAGTTGAGGTTGGGGTATAGGTAGTTACTGTTTCTGTAACTGAAGTAACCTTGCGATTCGCCCATACTCCATAGAATGTAGGCCCTACCAAATATGGATATGCAGAATTCCAGTTTGCATCCACAGTAGCGAAGTAGCAATAGATGCCATTTGGATATTCAGGAGTTACACAAAAACGTCCATTATGTTCATCTAAATAATCCGGAGTAGCTGCTGATGTTGCATTGTATTGATAATCTTCTCTGAAATATCCTAGTGGATAAGTTGCGCTTACTGCAGGGCCGGCAGTAACGTTTGCTCCAGAAGCATTGGTAGTTCTGGTGGAAATACTTCTTAAGCTGTAGCTTGATTTCATGCGCACTATTCCTCCTGTGCCATCTATATTTTTGTATGCATAAGCACCATAAACCGGAAACCCATCATAAGCAAAACCAATGAGTGGTGAATGTTGTGTGCTATCAATTACATACAATCCATCTGATGGATAGGTATTGCAAACAGTAGATATTGTATTCAAATCCACATTAAATGCACTTGGATTTTGGTGATGATGATAATTGCCCATTGCAGGATGTGCTTTTGCGCAATCGAATCCGCCTTTTTCAGCTACTACAGCATCTCTGTTCCAAACGCCATCGCCCATGCATTGCGGCTGAATTGGTCCTCCGCAAAGTGCATTGGTTGAGTTTTTCCAGGACACTCCGTCTCTGTAATCAAACATAGCTACACCATTTATAAATACTCCGATATTACCACCTGTGGTATTTGTTAGTGTGCCTGTATTTTGAGTCGGATTAAGCGGAAATTTAAATATGGCATTTTGCCCTGATGCCAGTGAAGGATTGCCATCAAGAAACGGACCAGTAATGTATGCAGGAATGCCTTGAGTAGTGACATATACATTTGATGCAGAGTATTGAACTTTCTGTACGTTGGCAAGGGTGTTATCTACAATAGGTGTAGCGTTGCCGTTTACATAATGTCTCCCCGTTATTCCTGTTGTATTTTGAATCCATGAGGTAATAGCCGGACTTTGAGCAAAGCTGTTCAGCGAAAGGAGCAATGCAGCAATTGATAAATTGTTTTTATAGTTCATAGTTTGTTGTTTTATTTTTATGGGTGATTTTTTAGTAAGTTAAGTAGTCTATTGTTCGTGTCTTTGCGATGGTGGCGGAGGAGCTAGCATACGAATTGCATCGTTGATGATAACATCAAATTTTTTCTTTTGTTCTTCTGTGCAAATAGCCCTCACCATTTTAAAGTGATAAAATGTAATGATTTCTGATTGACGCTGATTAAATGCGATTGAATCAGATAATGCTGCAACATTAGCTGAGTCAATATTCGCCTGCTTCAATGAACTAAAGAGACGTTTTCTTAGATTTCTCGTTTGCTGCTGTATTTCAAGCATTTTTTGATGATGCTCATTTCTGAGTATTGTGTACTCGTCCTGTTGCTTATCTGTCATTTTCAGCTCACGAACAATAAACATAAACGGACCTCTTGGCTCGTGATGTCTTTGGTGTTTGCCAAAGCTCCACCATATAAAGCCTAAAGAAGCTCCATTGAGTGTAAGCAAAAGTATAATGACGACTTTATAGATTTTGTTATTACCCATTCCTCTTAAATTTTTACGGTTTCACTATAGTTGAAATATTCCTGTACCACAGGATTATTACTTAAAGTTTTTGATGATGATTGAGTAATAGAAATAAAGGTGAAAATATTAACACCAAAAAGCAGAACAAGAGAAGCTGCAATAGCTAAAGATATTCTCGGAGAAAAAGGAAGAACTAATTGCTTCTCCGACTCTATTCGATTTTGAATTTTATAAAAAAAGTCATTATTCAACTTTGCGCTCTCAATGTTTTCTACTGAGTTTAGCACAGATTCTATCCATTCATTTTGCGGTATCATAGTTCATTAGAGTTTATTTTGTAAAAAAACTTGCGGTCATTCCTCATTTGCTTCATAATAACTACTTAATATTTTTTGCAGGTTTTGTTTTGCCCTGAACATCAGCGATTCTATAGCACTTATGGAAAGCTTCATGATCACTGCTATTTCAGTATAGCTTTGTCCTTCTATTTTGTGAAGTACAAAAGCTGTTTTTTGGTTTTTAGGCAGCTTCACTATGGCTTTAAATAAAATTTTTGCGCGTTCCTGATTTTCCAGAATTATCCCAGGATGCACAAAATCAGCCTTTTGACGCTCTAAAGGATTTTCTGTTCCCATAGTTTGCTGCATAAATCCAAATCGCTTTTTCCTTTTTTTATGTCTGATGTGGTTGAGACACTGGCTGATAGCAATTCGATATATCCATGTGCCAAGTTTTGAATCGCCCTTAAATTGGTGGATAGACTGATGAACATTGACAAAAACTTCTTGTGCCACATCTTCGGCATCCTCAGTATTTTGCAACATGCCGAGGCAAGTATTGTAAACTTTGTTTTGATAGGTTTGCACCAATATTCTGAAAGCACTTTCGCGCCCTTCCTTTAATTCAGA
>CANHIG010000066.1 GCA_947461105.1 Bacteroidota bacterium
ACTTTTCAGCCAAACAAGGTTGCCATCTTTGGTAAACTTAGCCAGGAAAATTTCGAAATCGGTAGTGGTAGCATTTGCAGTAAGAGTATCCCATTTCATCGATAAAGAAAAATAGCCAGTGACTGCTATGGAATTATCCGGCAAAACTGAAATGCCATTTGTGGTATTGGTTTTTCCTGCTACCGAATTCTTTGCCCAAACCATATTGGCGTTTAAATCAAATTTCACCAAAAAAGATTCCTGATACGGATTATTAGAGGTAAGAATAGCACTGCCAAACTGGATACTTTGAACAAAATTACCACTCAAATAAATATATCCATCGCCTGACACAGCTATTGCATAAGGTTGCTCCGATTGATTTGCTTTGCCGAAACTTTTAATCCAAACTGTATTACCGGAAGCATCAAACTTGGCAAGAAAAATATCTTTACCACCTGATGATGTAACAGATTTACCATCAATATTTATGGTATTCTCAAAATGTCCTGTGAGATAAGAATTGCCATTTTGATCTACAGCACAATCAGCAGCGCGGTCTACTCCAATTCCTCCCACAAGTTTTACCCAAGCTATATTACCAGACTGGTCATATTTAGCGATAAAAGCATCGGAAAGCCCATTCCCAACTTTCACCACATTTCTAAAACTGGGGCTACCTGCAACATCTCCGCATATAAAAACATTATCATCCCCATCAAAACTAATAGCCTTTCCCACGTCTACACCTATACCTCCCTCAGCAATAGCCCAATTGAAAGTTTGTGCCTGAATTACAAGCGGTAAAAACAATAAAGTGAAAAGTGCTTTTCTAAAAGTTATATACATTTTACAAGGTTTAGTTAAATAGAAATATGCTTTTTCAAAAATTCAAAAAAAAATCCATTATCTTTGCATGACCAAAGTTAAAAAGGAATTCTGCTCACTTATCTCCTAAGGCTTCCTTGTTGCTTTCGTCACCATAATTTTACTGATAAACCAACACCAATCAAAATGGCTAAGTATATTTTTGTGACCGGAGGCGTTACATCATCATTAGGAAAAGGAATTTTTGCGGCATCACTTGCCAAACTCCTTCAGTCCAGAGGTCTTACAGTTACTATACAAAAGTTTGACCCATATATCAATGTAGATCCCGGCACACTTAATCCTTACGAACATGGAGAATGCTATGTAACTGAAGACGGTGCTGAAACAGATTTAGATTTAGGACATTACGAACGGTTTCTTAACGTACCTACATCCCAAGCTAACAATGTAACTACAGGCAGAGTTTATCAATATGTAATCAATAAGGAACGTGAAGGAGCCTATTTGGGTAAAACTGTTCAGGTAGTTCCGCACATCACTGATGAAATAAAGAGAAGAATGTTACTACTCGGTCAATCAGGAGCTTTTGATGTGGTTATTACTGAAATTGGTGGAACTGTAGGTGATATAGAAGCTCAACCCTATATAGAAACAGTGCGTCAAATTGTTTGGGAACAAGGTCATGAAAATGCCATTGTTTGCCATTTAACTTTAGTACCTTATTTAAAATCAGCAAAGGAGCTAAAAACAAAACCTACACAGCACTCTGTAAAAGAATTACAGATGTATGGCTTACAACCAGATATTTTGGTTTGCAGAACAGAAATGCCTTTGACTACGGAGTTGAGAAATAAGCTTGCTCTTTTTTGTAATGTAGATAAAGACTCGGTAGTTCAGGCATCGGATGTAGACAGTATATACAGTGTACCTTTGGAAATGCTTAAAGAAAAGCTGGATGTAACGGTTCTTCGCAAACTACATATCGGAAATAATAAAGAATGTGACCTGAAAAAATGGAATGAATTTATAGATAAACTCCGACATCCGTCTACAGAGGTAAAAATAGGGCTCGTAGGTAAATACATTGAACTTCAGGATGCTTATAAATCAATTTATGAATCATTCATTCATGCAGGAGTATCAAACAATTGTAAAGTAGAGGTTGTAAATATCCATTCAGAAGATTTAGATAAAACCAATGCTGCTGAATTACTCCAAGGACTTGATGGCGTGTTAGTTGCTCCGGGATTTGGAAGTCGTGGCATTGAAGGGAAAATTGATGCTATTCGCTATTTGAGAGAAAATAATATTCCATTCTTTGGTATTTGCCTGGGCATGCAAATGGCAGTAATAGAATGGGGAAGAAATGTACTTGGATTCTCAGATGCGCACTCAGTAGAAATGGCAGAAAATACTACCCATCCTGTTATAGACTTGATGGCTGAACAAAAGCAAATCACTAATAAGGGCGGAACAATGAGACTTGGTGCATATAATTGTGATCTTAGAGAGGGCACTATAGCGGCTCAAATTTATGGCAAGCTCCATATCTCCGAACGTCACAGACATCGTTATGAGTTTAACAGCAAATATCAGGAACAATATGAAAAATCAGGAATGACTTGTTCCGGTATAAACCCCGATAGCGGTCTGGTTGAAATTGTTGAGATTCCATCTCATCCTTTTTTTATAGGGGTTCAATTTCATCCCGAATTAAAATCTACAGTAGAAAATCCTCATCCTATTTTTGAGGCGTTTATTGGTGCTGCATTGAAACATCAGAAAACCAAAAGTAAACAGAGTTTGATAGCTTATTGATTAATGAACACTCAGCAATTCCTGATTCGTCCCTTTGAAATCCTTTAACGTATTAAGGTAATACCCCCCTTTTGCTTAGGATATATATCCATCAATAAAGAAATATTTAGCATAGTAAACAAATACTCCCGGCCCCAACATCTCTCCTCTGTATCTTCCATCCCATTTCACTCTGTTGCCTTTTGATTCATATACCTTCTCAAATATGTATGCGTTTGAATTCTTTATTAAAGTTATCCTTTCACATGTATTTCACGAGCTCTAACATAAAAAGTTACAAACCCAAGCAAATAGATTTCCAACAAACTTTTGTAGGGTTTGATTAAACCATTGCTAGAGAATAGGAACGATTGTTCATAAAATAAAACAACCTTAAAACATTGAGTATTTATACCTAATAATAAAAACAATACGAATTATTTTTTTATTTCATATGAAATAGCGTTTCCATATTTTTACATAGCAACAATTTCAAACTTTTGATGTCTAAAATCTGAAAACCTTTAACACAAGGTAAAAACTGTGCTTTTGAACATGCTAAAATCAATGGAACAAATCCAATATCTTATATATCGAAAAACTATATGACGAAATGGAATAATTTACGCTTCTTTGTTTTTGGGTTTTGGAAAAACTTTTCCAACATTGCATACTACAAAATAAAAACACACCTAAAAATTACAATTCCTTTTTTAGAAAAATAAATTTATGAAACAATTTTTCCTTTCAATCTTAATATCAGCAGCTTTTTTGCAAGGCTACAGCCAAAGAACTTGTGGCACTATGGATTACCACCAAATGATGCTACAACAAGATCCTAACTATTTGCTAAACAGGCAAGCTATAGAAAATTTTACTTCACAATATGTGACATCAAATCCTTCAGGGTCAAGATCTGTAATCACTATTCCTGTTGTTGTGCATGTAATATATAATACTGCTGTACAAAACATATCTGATGCCCAAATCTTTTCACAAATCGATTCTTTAAATAAAGATTTCAGATTATTAAATGCTGATAAATCAAAAATACCTGCGGCCTTTTCAAGTTTGGCTGCAGATTTCCAAATTCAATTTTGTCTTGCACAAAGAGATCCAAATGGTAATGCAACAACAGGTATTGTAAGAAAACAAACAACGGTAACATCATGGACTACAAATGACAATGTAAAATACTCTTCAAAAGGCGGGGATGATGCCTGGAACAGAAATTCCTATTTAAATCTTTGGGTGTGCAACTTAGGGAATTCATTACTAGGCTACGCTCAGTTTCCTGGAGGAGCAGCAGCTACAGATGGCGTTGTGGTTTTATATACTGCATTTGGATCTGTTGGGGCTGCAGCAACAGGTAACTTCAACAAAGGAAGAACCGCTACCCATGAAATCGGACACTGGCTAAATCTGTATCATATTTGGGGAGATGATAATGGCGCATGTACGGGCTCTGATTTGGTAAATGATACGCCAAATCAAGCGAATATGAATTACGGATGTCCGACTTATCCCAAAACAGATGCTTGTCAGGCAAGCTCTCCAGGAGTGATGTTCATGAATTATATGGATTATGTGAATGATGCATGTATGTATATGTTTACATCGGGGCAATATGCCAGAACAAGCGCGCTATTTGCTACTGGAGGTTCTCGTGCTTCACTTGCAACCTCCCAAGGCTGCGTACCCGTTGCCAATCAGGCTCCGATAGCTGACTTTTCAGGAACTCCTACTTCTGTATGCCCTGGGGGCTCGGTGGTATTTACCAATCTTTCATCAGGAAATCCAACAAGTTATTCTTGGGCTTTTCAGGGTGGAACGCCTGCTACTTCAACAGCTACAAATCCAACCGTTACTTATAGCTCTGCGGGTATATACTCTGTAACTCTAACCGCCACGAATGCTAATGGCTCAAATACAAAAACTCAAACTGGTTATATCACTGTAGGTGGGGCACAGAGCTTACCATTAGTAGAAGGTTTTCAAAGCACAACCTTCCCTCCTGCTAATTGGAATATTGTAAACCCTGATAATGCTACTGCATGGCTAAGAACTACATCTGCTGGAGGGTATGGCGCATCTACAGCTTCTGCCTATTTTGACAACTATAATTCGAATAACAAAGGTCAAAGGGATTATCTCAATACACCTGCCTATGATTTTACAGGAGTAGCAAACGGAAGGTTAAAATTTGACTATGCTTATACCTACTATTCTAATCCTGCCGGATATGATAGCTTGGAAATTATGTATTCGGATGATTGCGGAGCTTCATGGACAAGGCTATGGAAAAAAGGCGGTACAGCCCTTGCCACTACAAATCCTATTAGTGGGAAATTTACACCTACTGCAAGCCAATGGAAATCAGACTCTATAAGTTTATCTGCATTGAGTGGGAAATCAAATGTTCGTTTCTCTTTTGTGAACATAAACAGATATGGAAATACTTTGTTTTTAGATAATATAAATATCTATAACTCCACTTCGACTTGTAACAAACCTGTTGCAGATTTTTCTGCAAATCCAACTACAATATCAGCAGGTGGAACGGTAAGCTTTACTGATCTCTCAACAAATAATCCAACTTCATGGTCATGGACTTTTACAGGTGGTTCACCCACTTCATCTATTGCCCAAAATCCTACGGTAACATTCGCTTCCACTGGTTCATATACAGTAACACTTGTTGCAACAAACTCATGTGGAGCATCAACCACAACTACTAAAACTAACTTCATACAAGTGGTTAATCCAGGAGCAAGCACTTGTGATACGATTACAAACATACGTTCCATAGATAGTGTTGCTGTTTATTTATTTCAGGCTCCTGCATCAGGATATTTAAGTGGCAGAAACAGTTCTGGCGATTCTGCTTTTGCAGATAAATACTATGTTGCATCAGGCACACAAGTTACTGGTGGCCTGTTTGCATTTGGTATTGCTAAATTTGCAAATGCAAACAGTAAAATTATTGTCAGGGTATGGGATACTACAGGTGTAGGAGGATCTCCCGGAAATGTACTTGCTTCTCAGACTGTAAATATTTCAACAATTTCATCAAATATAAATGCAAACCCATACCAGTTTACCTCTGTTACTTTTCCATCACCCGCAAATATTTCTGGAACATCATTTTTCCTAGGTTTTGTAATTCCTTATACTAATGGCGATACTGTTGCTATTTTTACTACCAGACTATCGCAATCGACTAACCATATAAACGATGGATGGTCATCAGATGGCACTTGGTCAACATATCAATCCTATATCAATTATGGCTTAAGCAACTATATTTTCCCATTAACATGTACTACATCTTCCTCTACACCACCTATTGCCTCTTTTACTGCAAATGATACCACTATTTGCGTTGGAGATACAGTCAGATTCACCAGCTCATCAACAAACACTACTAGTTGGTCTTGGACATTCCCGGGAGGAACACCTGCTTCATCTAATGCACAAAATCCTGTTGTGGTATATAATTCAGCAGGCTCTTACAATGTTTCACTCACCGCATCAAACGGACAGACAAATACTTTGACAAAAAACTTATACATAGTTGTAAGCCAAAACCCTTCTGCAACAACAACTACAATACCTGCAAATTGTTTTGGCGGCACCACAGGAAGTGCCACTGTAACTGCCTCTGGTGGCAGCAGTCCTTATTCCTACTCTTGGGCAGGAGGCGGCTCTTCGTCAACACTTAGCAACAAACCTGCAGGAACATATGCTGTAACCGTAACGGACAATAATCAATGTAAAACAACGGCATCTGCTATTATTAGTGAACCATTATCAGCGCTCACATTAGCAACTGATGGCACTGATGCGTCATGCAATCTTACCAATGGTGATGCATCGGTAATAGCTTCAGGAGGCAACGGAGGATACTCCTACAATTGGAGTACCGGAGACACAACGACTGCTGTAAATAATTTGGGTGCAACTACCTATTTTGTGACGGTGACTGATGTGAAAAATTGTAAGGCAACAGGCTCATACACCATTGCGATGCTTCCAAATACATCGTCAGTTTCTATATCCAGTTCCAATGCAACCTGTGGTCAGGCAAACGGGGCTGCAATAGCATTGCCATCTGGCTCAAGCATCGGAGCTCAATATGTGTGGAGTAATGGAAGTGTGGCAGGTTCTATTACAGGATTAACGCCAAATAATTATACTGTTACAGTGACCAATTCAAGCGGCTGTACTGCTACTGCATCTGCTTCAATTTCAAATTTAAACGGACCGGATATTGTTGTGAATACAACCAATATCAGCTGCTTCGGATTAAAAGACGGAGCTGCTACAGTAATCATAAATACACCCGGCAGTTATAATATAGACTGGAGTACCGGCTCATCAAACACCGGTTCAATTTCAAATCTCATTGCAGGAAATTATAGTGTAACTGTTTCAAACGGCTCAACCTGCCAATCAGTACAGCAATTTAGTATTACACAGGCTCCTGCAATAACAGGCAGCTCATCTGCTACAAATACCAATAGTAATGGTCAGTCAAATGGAACGGCATCGGTTGTAGCCACAGGAGGTTCAGGCACGCTTTCATACACATGGAGCAATAGCGGAACTACTCCAACAATATCAGGGCTTTCAGCAGGGCAATATGTTTGCACTGTAGAAGATGCAAGCGGTTGTTCTGTAACTTTTGTCGCTACAGTTGGAGAAAATGGAGTAGATGAAATTTCATTGGCAGGGAACATTGTTATTTTCCCAAATCCTGCTCACGAAGCAATAAATATTGAGGCGTCTTTTGCTACCATTCAAACTTTCGAGATTAAACTTCTGGATGAACTTGGAAGAAACTTATATACTTCTCCATTAATCTCTGATAAAAATCATACTTCCGCAATTAAATTAGACGGATTGGCAAAAGGTATTTACTTTGTAAACTTAAAATCAGAATCCGGTCAAAGAACATTTAAATTTATCAAACAATAACTATCTAATGAATCACAAATTTAACTTCCTAATTGGCGCTTTTTTCTCTTTATGTTCACTAAGTGCTCAACATTCAAATTGGTGCGGTACCATGAATTTGTTACAGCAACAAAATGATAATAATCCTGCTGCTCAAAAAGCCTATGATGACTTTTTGGAAAGCTCCATAAAATTTGACCAAGATTATCAGGCTGGAAAAATAAGCGCAGCCAGAGCAATAGCTGATACTGTTTATGTTCCTGTTGTTTTTCATATCATCCACAATGGAGATGCCGTAGGAGTTGGTGAAAACATCACTGATGCTCAGATACTTTCTCAGATAGATGCTATTAACGAAGATTTTGCTTTGCAAAACAGTAACGCTGCAAATATTCCAGCAGAATTTAAGGCATTAGCTGGAAGTACAAAAATCAAATTTTGTATGGCAATTTTTGACCCACAGGGAAATGTAACAACAGGAATTGTAAGGCATAATATGGGCCAAGTAGATTGGGACCAAACTCCTATTGAACAACAATTAAAACCATCCACTATTTGGGACAGAAACAAATACCTGAATATTTGGTCTGTGAGAATGGGAGGAACACTGGCATCTAATGGAGTATTAGCTTATTCACAATTTCCTAGCGCTTGGGGCGGTAGTGCAAACACAGATGGAATTGTTGCAAGATTCAATACAATTGGAAGAACTGGAAGTCTTCTGGCGGGGTATGATAAAGGTCGTACATTGGGACATGAAGTAGGCCACTGGTTTGGACTATACCACATTTGGGGCGATGATCAGGGCAAATGTGCGGGACAGTCAGGAGCAGGCAGCGATAATATCAGCGATACGCCTGATCAGGGAGATCAATATTTTGGATGTCCTGCCTACCCTCAGATGTCTTGCAGCACGAGCAATATGTTCATGAACTATATGGACTATACCAATGATGATTGCAGAAATATGTTTACGCTGGAGCAATGCACCAAAATGCAAAACATAATCAAAACGCAAAACTCCCGAAAAGGCCTCTTAACTGCTTCAACAAAGTGTTTCTACAATGTGGATCTAGCTCTTACCAAAGTAATAAGCCCTACTGACACCATCTGCAATGGAGATATTACTCCAATTTTATTAATTACAAATAAAGGATTGGTAGACGTAAGTTTCATCACATTTACTTTTGCAATAGACAACGCATACACATCATTTGACTGGACTGGAAGTATTCCTGCACAAACATCAAAATACATTCAGCTTCCACTTATTCCGGGTGTTACAGATGGCTACCATCAGTTCAATGTAATTGTCTCTAATCCAAATGGAATTGGTAATGACAATAACCTTTCCAACGATTCTGCAAATTTTGTTTTTCAGGTATTAAACTCAGGTAATGGTTTAGCTACTCCATTTGTAGAAAATTTTGAAGGTGGCGCCTTCCCTCCTTCTGATTGGGATTTGAGAAATACAAATAATGACGGAATTACATGGCAACAAAAAATAAACACAGGAGCTTATGGTCAAAGTGCTACTTGTGCTTTAATTGAAAACAACTCTTATACATCAAACCCAGGAAAGCGCAGAGATGCATTGGTAACTCCGTCATTGGATATGAGTGGTATTGGAGCTCCAAAACTTGCTTTTGATTATGCCTATTCCAAACGCGGAACAAAATATGATACACTAGATGTTTCCTACACATTGGATTGCGGCAAAAGCTGGGTTTCAGTATGGAAAAATGGCGGTGTAGCAATGGCAACTACTGCTTCTGATACTATGGTGCCTTTTTATCCTCAGGATAATGAGTGGAGAACAGTAAATGTACCTGTGAATTTTCTTATTGGTCAAAAAAATGTGCAGTTCAAATTTGAAAATATAACTGCCTGGGGAAATGCATTATACCTCGACAATATCAATTTCTCAGAAGACCCTAACGGCATTTCTGATGTTAAAACAAAAGTTGATGTAGCTATTTTTCCAAATCCTGCTACTTCAAAAGTGACTGTAAAACTACCTCAAAATCATTCTTTCAACACAATTGAAATCACTGATAATTTGGGCAGAAAAGTAGGGGAACATAAAATACTCGATCCTATTTCATTTGTTGATGTATCTGGTTTGAATGATGGAGTATATTTCATCAATCTGATTTCAAATCAATCGCGCCAAACAGAGAAAGTAGTTGTAGTAAGATAATTACTCGCTCACAGTCATTTTGAAAGTAAACAGGTCTTCAGCGGCTATGGAGAAATTAATGTAGCCATTAATGTAACCGTTTTCTTTGTCTTCGAGCACCCTATCAAACCAATATTGAACGCCATTGTTTAAAAGTGGCGCCAATACTTTAATATCTATTAAATAGCTATTATCCACTCCTAACACAGCCACGCTCCTCTTATCAAAATTTAAAGACGAAGATGTCACTCCGTTCGGAATCATCTCATAAGCTCCATTATCAATCAATTTACCAAATGCGAGTGGGTGAAAAGTGATGGTTGATTTGCCGTTTTTCTTTATGCTAAACGGAATTGAAATCCTGCCCTGCTTAGGACCAACTGACCAATCAGGCATTCTGTTGGAGCCTTCTTTGAATAAACCAACCATCCATGTTTTATCTGAAGAAGAAGTATCTGAAGTGTTTAACCACCAAATCCATTCATATGGATGCAATTCAGTATGGCAACTGTGATTGCAATCACTGCAAAAAACGCCATAAAATCCCATTCCCGGTTTGCCATCTTTTATGGCAGGATGCGTCTCCAGATTTCGATCGTGATAAACTGGATAAAAGAGTTCATTGAGCTGTCTTCTGAAAGCTGCCGGAGGTGTAAGCTCACAATGCAAGCGATAATCCATTCTGCTGATATTCGAAGTGTCACGAACATAAGGAGAGACATTATAATCCTTCATGTGTTTCCCGCGTCTGAAATCCTGTCGCTTCAACGCACGTTGCTTATCATATCCTTTAAAAACATCCCACAGATATTTTTTGCGATAAAAATAGAGATCAAAATTCACATCATGCTCTGTAAACTCAGCACTATTGGAACGTGATGCCCGCTCTACTGTTCCCACAAATTTCCTTTTTGTAAACTCCACAGGGCGCCAGTTATAACCACCAAAAGTAGAAATCAACCAACCCACCAAAAACAGCTGATGATGTTGCTTGCGCGCTGTTACAACCGAGTCGTTCACCGAAGCCTGAACCAAATCGAGCAACTCCTCATTGATGGTGTCGTTATTTTTAATCGCCAGGTTGGAGAGCCGCAATAGCCGAAAAGCTTCTGCATCGCCCGCTATCGAAGTAAATGGCACCATAAAGGACATTAGAGAAACAAACAAAAGGGTATTTTTCATTGAATTGTTTTTACTTTTATGAATGTATTTATTTCCCTTAATTAATATTATTTTTTTCAGCAAACACCATTAACAATTATATAAAATAATGACTGTCTCATGAGTAAAGAGTGGTTTGAAACCTGGTTTGATACGGAATATTACCATCTGCTATATAAGCATCGTGATGATAAAGAAGCGATTAATTTCATCAATAATCTTGTTGAAGTATTGCAGCTGAAAAAAGACTCGAAAGTGCTCGATGTGGCATGCGGGAAAGGAAGGCACGCCCACTATCTGAACACACTGGGCATGGATGTTACAGGAATTGATTTGTCAGAGCAAAGTATAAACTGTGCCAATAATTTTGCGAACAGTAAACTGCATTTCAAAGTATGGGATATGAGAACGCAATTTGCAGACAGCGAATTTGACGTTGTTGTAAATCTTTTCAGTTCGTTCGGATATTTTGAAGATAACAACGAAGATTTGAAAGTGATTCAGGCACTTCACGGTTCATTAAAAAATCAGGGGCTTCTGATTTTGGATTATATGAATCCTGAGAAAATCGTGAAGGACATGAAATCCAGAGAAATCATTGACAGAGGTGAGATTCAATTTCACATCAAAAAGAAAATAGAAAACGGTTTTATTGTAAAGACCATAGAGTTTCTGAACAATGGAGAAGATTTACATTTTCAGGAAAGACTTAAAATTATCAAGCCTGAGGTTTTCCTCAGCATGTTTAAGCAAGCAGGATTTGAGCAACAATTTATTTTCGGTAATTACGACCTGCAACCTTTCATGGCTTCAGAAAGCCCAAGGCAGATTTGGGTAATGAAAAAAATATAGCGATGGATTTCATCAGACAATTAGATATCGCAATTTTAATTTTCATCAACCATGATTTGTCAAACAGTTTGTTTGATAATGCAGCACCTCTTTTGCGGGAAAAAACCACCTGGATTCCTTTATACATCATAATTGCTTTCCTGCTTTACAAACAGAAAAAGAATCAGGCCTTTATATGGATTATAGCCGCAGTGCTTTTAGTGATTGTATCCGACCAAACGGCCTTGTTTACCAAAAATTATTTCCAAAGACTACGACCATGCAACGACCCGGAACTGGCTGGATTGATTTTATTAAAACTGAAAAATTGCTCTTCTTCATTTTCGTTTGTATCGGCCCATGCCGCCAATCACTTTGCACAGGCAGTTTTATATTCTTTGATTTTTAAGAAATGGTACGCCTGGACAGGCTTTATTTTCTGGGCACTGGCAGTCTGCTTTTCTCAAATCTATGTAGGCATTCACTTCCCTACGGACATAGCGGCAGGAGCGATTTTAGGAGTGGTGCTCGGTTTGGGTTGCTACAAAATCACTGAACATTTTTCACGAAAATTTTATTCGTAACTTTTATCTTGTCACAAAAATCAAAACGTATGAATCCTGAATTAATCATAGTAAATCCGCAAATAGAAAAACACATTGCGCTGATTCAAATCAATCGCCCTAAAGAGCTCAATGCGTTAAACAGACAGGTGATGACTGAAATACGCGATGCCCTGAAAGCCTTTGATGAAGATGAAAATGTGCGCGTCATAATCCTGACCGGTGGTGAAAAAGTATTTGCTGCAGGAGCAGATATAAAACAAATGGCAGACGCAACAGCCATAAGCATGCTGAGCATCGACCAGTTCAGTACCTGGGATCAAATCAAGAAAACCAAAAAACCGATTATCGCTGTAGTTTCCGGATTTGCATTGGGTGGCGGCTGCGAATTGGCTATGACCTGCGATATGATTGTAGCATCTGAAACAGCACAATTTGGACAACCGGAAATAAACATTGGCACTATGCCCGGAGCAGGCGGCACACAACGTCTCACCAGAGCTGTGGGCAAAGCCTTAGCAATGGAAATGGTTTTGACTGGAAAATTTATTTCAGCACAAGAAGCGCACAAAGTGGGCTTGGTAAACAAAGTAGTACCTGTGGAGGTATTGATAAAAGAAGCGATAACGCTTGCTAAATCTATTGCTCAGAAATCACCGATTGCGGTGCAGCTTGCCAAAGAATCTGTAAACAAAGCTTTTGAAAGCTCGCTGGATGAAGGCTTACAGTTTGAGCGCAAAAACTTCTACCTCACTTTTGCATCGGAAGATCAGAAAGAAGGTATGGCGGCATTCATAGAAAAACGGAAAGCGGAGTTTAAAGGGAAATAGAACCTGTTCCCCTTCACTGGTTAAGACTCATTTATGCCACTCACCTTTTAGAATCCGGAACAGATTTAAGATTCATTCAAGAGCAATTAGGACACAAAGTAGTAAGACAACGAAGCTATACAGTCGCGTAAGTACAAAGAGTATTCAAAAAATAAAAAGCCCTTTTGCTGATTTGGATTGAGCAGATATTATAATATATTTGATATGAATAAACCCTGACGGCAGTCAGGCATGTCTCGCCAATTTGGGCAGATATACCTGATAAAGTCAGGGGTATATACAAGTTATGCGGCATTTTAAAACGACAAGGAACAGG
>CANHIG010000067.1 GCA_947461105.1 Bacteroidota bacterium
AATGAACTGTGTTTAAATCCAAATTTATTATTAAATAATTTCTGTTTTATAAAATTCTCCTTTTGTTGCTAACGCAAATGCTTGTTTTAAGAGTTTGTTGGCTACAGCAATCAATGCCAACTGCTTTGCTTTACCTTTATCAACCAATCTATCATAAAGCTCTTTACATGCTTTGTTACACTTAATCGCAGACCAGGCACAAACATATAGCATTGCTCTTACTCTACTCATACCCATTTTACATATTCTTACTTTCCCTTTTACGCTTGAGCCTGATTCAAATATTCTTGGGCTTAATCCTACATAAGAGCTAAGCTGCTTTGCATTTTGAAATTTGGTAAATCCTCCGCTAATGACTACTAACATTAAGCTGGTCTTTTTACCAACTCCCGGAATACTTTTCACCTGATCAAACATTTCCTGATGGTTATTGCGAATAATTTCTTCCATTTTTTGCTCAACTTCCAGTATTTGCTTTTCACAGGTCTTAATCATTTTAGCAATACCATTTTTTACTTCTTTTGTCATTACAGGGCTTTGTTTAAATGCCTCTAGCTGCCGAATAAACCCTGTTCTGCTTTTATTCAACTGTTCCAAATACGCCTGCATTTGTTTTAATTCTAATAAGTATCGTTCATCTGCTCTCCATGCTTTAGGCTTCTCTGTTTTCCCATATTCAGCTATCATCATCGCATCTTTCTTATCTGTTTTTGCTTTCACTAAGCGCATCTGACAAAACCTGCGTATGACCAAGGGGTTTACCACGCTCAGTTTAATATCATTGGCTTGCAAATACCCGGCAAGCTTCTGATAATATGGCCCACTAGCTTCCATAACGCACCAATGAACTTCCTTGTCCAGCAACTTTAGGAACTGTTTAAATCCGCTTCTATCATTACTAAACTTGTGATGATTATACTTTTCTTCCTTCCTAACCACCACATCAAAACTTTCTTTTGAAATGTCAATTCCAACGTAATTCATAACTTTGTATTTAAGTGTTTTACAATGGAAGAAGGTTCTGCTTTTTGCTTATCAATCCTACATACAGGCTCTGAGCCTAATGAACTGTCCAAGCTTTAAGCAGAAGGGAAAAGTGATTAGCATTGCGAACGGTCTACTACGACCAATGACGGACTGTAATCTTTCTCTTTTCCCATCTTCTTCTTTCATCTTAAATTTAAACACTTCTCCTTTCAAAGAACAAACATAGGATGACGGACGAGGATTAATGAGATTTCTCAATCATAAGAATGATTTTGCAATGAACCTTCGCGGGAGAGAAAGGATATCTTTTATTCTTCGATTCGGTGCTTCTCGTTTTTCATCATGTTTTCAATGGTCAGCGGAATTTGCTTCACAAATTCATTCTTGCGGTGTGCGCAATCCTTTCTCACGCATATCATACAGGAATATGGCACACAATCATCTATATGCACAAACAATTCGATTTTATCGCCAAACTTTTTTCTAATCAGTTCGTGCAAAGTTTCCTGTTCTTCATGTCCCTCTCTCACATTCATAAACCACGCCAGAGTAAGGTGGCAGTCTATATGCAAGTGACTACCATATTTAATCACTCTCAGATTGTGAATATCAATCCATTTATCGCTTCTGATAGATTGTATGTAGGCTACTAATTCAGCTATCAATTTATTGTCTGCTTCATCCATAATGCCGGAAATAGATTCGCGTAAAATGGAGTAGCCAGTGTAAATTACAAACACCGAGAAAATCATGGCAGTGGCACTGTCTATCCAGTTCATTTCGGTGAAATATACTAGCGCAAGACCAATCAAAATTCCTATTGTGGAATAGGTATCAGTAAGCAGGTGTCGGCCACCGGATATAAGCGCGATGGAATTGTTTTTTTTGCCTATCGAAATGCTGTAGAGTCCTACAATCATATTTACCACACCGCTCGCAGCAATGAGCATTAAACCTGTATCGAGATGTTTGATTTCAGGAGGTGCAATCAAATGAGCAATTGCTTCATAAAGCATGATTAATCCGGCAAAAGTGATAAGTGCGCCTTCGGTGGCAGAAGACAAAAATTCAGCTTTCCCGTGACCATAAGGATGGTTTTCATCTTTTGGCAGCGATGCTATATAAAGGCTGTAAAGCCCAATAAGAGCAGCTACAATATTCACTGTGCTCTCAAGAGCGTCAGATAAAATCGAAACAGAGCCGGTAAGATAATAGGCGGTGATTTTTACTGAGAATAGAATTACTGCTATTGCTACAAGTATTTTTTGAATATTGACAGGTGATTTCAGGGTGCTTTTTTTAAATGAATTTAGCCGATGTGAAATTCGAAATTAATGATTTCAATCACTTATTTATCTCTTAAAATTCGATTATCATTATGCAAAACTTATAAATATGGGAGATATACATGATATAAAGCTTACTCATCTGAAAGGAATGTCATTCAGTTGTTCACAGAACGGACACACAATAATTGTAGATGCTGCTGAAGAATTTGGAGGAACAAATGCGGGTGTAAGACCAAAGGCACTTGTACTTTCAGCATTGGCAGGTTGCACAGCGATGGATGTGGTTTCATTGCTTAATAAAATGCATGCTGCTTTTGATTCCCTTTCAATAGAAGTGAGTGGAGAGCTGACAGAAGAGCATCCGAAAATTTATCACAAGGTACATGCGAAATACATCATTCATTTGACTGATGATGCTGATAAGGAAAAAATGGTGAAAGCAGTTGATTTGTCGCAAACAAAATATTGCGGAGTAGCAGCTATGATTAGGAGTTTCGCTCAGTTGACCTACTCTATTGAATACATCTGAAATTATGTCAACCGCAGTTCATCCTTTTCCTCACAGGAATAAATACAATCCTGTTTACAAACTAATCAGGCCGGTTAGTCTTTTTGTGCTGATTATTTTTGTCGGAATTGCGGGATATATTCTGATTGAGGGTTATCCCTTTTTAGATGCTGTGTACATGACTGTTATTACCCTTTCCACAGTGGGCTATGGCGAGGTAAATAAGCTTTCCGATCATGGTCGGATTTTTACTATAATTTTGATTCTCACAAACCTCGGTTTGTTTACCTATTTTATAGCATTGATTACCCGCTACTTTCTGGATGGAGATTTTTTACATGACTATAAACTTTTTATCATGACCAATAAAATAGATCAACTCAGCAACCATGTAATTATATGTGGACTGGGGAGAAACGGTATGGCAGCCGCACAAACACTTCAGAATAACAATATCCCTTTTGTGGTGGTGGAAGCGCAGCGTCAGAAACTGGAAAACAGTCTTGTGTCTGTTCCTTTTTTTGTAATGAATGACGCTACGTCAGATGAGTCGCTTCTTGAAGCAGGTATTCAAAGAGCACGAGCCATAATAATTACACTGCCTGATGATTCCGATAATTTATATACTGTGCTTACAGCACGGGAATTGAACAAGGATATTTTAATTGTGTCGCGGGCATCAAAGGATAGCTCCATGAAAAAATTAAAAATTGCGGGGGCAGATAATGTGTTGATGCCGGATAAGTTGGGTGGAGTTCACATGGCTACATTAGTGCTTTCGCCCGATGTGAAGGAATTTATTGATTTGCTTTCCAGCAAATCATCCTCAGAGTTTATGATTAAAGAGATTGAGGTGAGTAAAGATTTTGTACTCAGGAAGATTGAGTGTTGGGAGAAAACCGGAGCAACTGTACTGGGGGTTAAAAAGTCAGACAATGACTATATTCTCAACCCTCAGCCGGAAGTGAATATCCAAAAAGGTTGGCGATTGATTGCTATGGGGTCCGAGATTCAGCTCAATGCTGTGGCAGCAGAAGTTGGCAATGGCCTTAGATAATATAAATCTATTTACTACGTTTGACAGCTAAATCATTTGTCTTGGTCAAGAATATTTTTGCAATACTTTCAGTTTCTGTGTTTATTTTGATGGGACTCACCCAATGCAAAAAGGATTCTTTGGTGAATGGAACCGGAATCAGTTTTTCTACAGATACATTGACTTTTGATACAGTATTTAGTTCTTTGGGCTCTTCTACCAGATACTTTAAAATTCGCAACAGCACTTCAAAAGCAATTACAATTTCCAATATCAAATTGATGGGTTTACAGGGCAGCCAGTTTAGATTGGCAGTGGATGGTGTTTCAGGAACTAATTTTAATGATGTGGAGGTGTTAGCAAATGATAGTTTATATGTGTTTGCAGAGGTTACGGTAAATCCGAATAATACAGCAAATCCTTTTGTAATTCAGGATGAGGTTGTTTTTTCGGTGAAAGGACAAATGCAAAAAGTAGTCCTTGAGGCATGGGGACAAAATGCCTATTACCATTTGGGGCAAAGATATTCTGTGTCGAATCCTGTACCGATTTGGCAGACAGATAAGCCACACATTATTTTATCAAAGCGCGGAGGTTATCCCGGCTTATCTGTTGATTCCGGAGCTACTTTAAATATACCTTCCGGCACAAGGATTTATATGGGAGCAGGAGCACTAATTTCTGTGGACGGCACATTGATTGCAAAAGCAAACCAAGGCGATAGTATCAATTTTGAAGGGCTGCGTCTCGAGCATTATTATGATAACCGTCCCGGACAATGGCTGGGGATTATTTATGGACGGCCTGCAAATGTTCAGTTGAAAGGCTGTATTATCAATGAATCTGCTTTTGGAGTTTCTGATGAGCATATCATCAATGTGATTGTGAACCAACGCATCACCACATCAAAGATTGCAGATTATGGAACTACCGCTAAGCCGAAAGTGACTTTAGATAACTGCATCATTAGAAATACTGCGGGCACTGCGCTCACCGCTATTTATACAGAACTGAAAGCAACCAACTGTCTTTTTCATACTGCGGGTGGAAATGTCACAGGCTTATTTCTAGGTGGGGATTATCAGTTTACGCATTGCACTATGGCAAATGTGTATGGGAAATATGTAGATCATAAATCTGAATGCTTGGTTATAACAGATCAAATAAAGGACATAGATAATGCTGTTTATACAGGTGCAGCACTTACATCTGCTTTTACCAATTGTGTTGTTTACGGAAGTCTGCAAAATGAATTTGCCTTTGTGACGGCTGCGCCATCTTCCCAAATCAAATTTGAAAATTGCTTGCTCAAAACTAATGTGGATTCATTTGCTCATGTGAATAGCATAAGTTGTATCTTGAATCAAGCCCCTGAATTCAGAAAACCTGATGAAGATGATTACACGCCTGACAGCAATATTTCGCCTTTGGTGAACAGTGGTAAGAATGCAGGTATTTTATATGATCTCAGATACCAAATAAGAGATGTACTTCCTGATATCGGAGCTCTTGAATGGACACCATAAAAATCTCTGCAAATTACTTTTATAATTTCATTGATGTTTTCTAACTTGCCTGTATGTCTTTTATCAGGGAAGCTTTAAGCAATATTTATAATTCATTTCCGATTCAGTTGTTCATTCTGAATTTAAGACGATACCCTATTTTTATTTTGTTGTGGTTGCTTGTTTTTGCTATTGCTACCGGAAATTTTGGTGAAGCTTATGGTGCTCCAAATCTTTTTTTTGACCCTGAGTATTTAGGTCAAACCGGCTATTTGAGTTTTGTAATGGTGGGTCTTGGCTTCGGTGCTTTTTTTGTAGCCTGGAATATTAATTGCTACATGCTCCATAACCAGCGGTTTCCTTTTCTGATTTCTTTTCATCGCCCTATGGGTGTTTTTTTTCTGAACAACGCACTCATCCCGCTCATCTTTCTCGTTGGCTATTTCTACAATACAGCGATGTATCAGAATCGTTTGGAATTTAGAAGCTGGTCATCCATTGTTTTTGATTTGGCAGGTTTTACCGTAGGTATGGTTTTTGTGATTCTAATAACTTCATTTTACTACACATTTACCAATCACGATAAGTATAAACTGAAGGATTCAAGGAATAAGCGCTGGAGATTTTTGATTCGTAAGCAATTTACTTTTGCCGCACATGATGATGAGGCCATTGAAGTAAAATATATCATTTCTCAAAAGCTCAAAATTCATAAGCTTAGACCAATAGCACTCAGTCAGAAAACGGATGCAAACATTATTTTTAGACAGCATCATATCAATGCAATATTTTCGCAGTCTGTTATTTTTTTAAGCATTATCAGCATCGGATTTTTTATTGAAAATCCATTTTTTCAACTCCCTGTAATTGCCAGTGGTTTTTTATTTTTTTCTCTACTGGTTTTTCTTTTTGGCAGTATGATTTTTTGGACAGGAAAATGGTCTATGCTTGTGATTGTCGGTTTTTTATTATTGACAAATTATATCAGTCAGTTTGATTTGGTAGGATACAAAAGTTCTGCTTACGGACTAGATTATTCCGTTTCAAAGAGAAAATACAATATCAATGAGTTTAGAGCACTTGCAAGCGACTCTAACATGCGTGAAGATATTATCTACTTTACAAAGATTCTCGAAAACTGGAAAAGGAAGCAATCCAAATATCATCATCAAAAACCCAAGTTGGTTTTTATCAATTCCAGCGGAGGTGGATCTCGTTCCGCAATGTTTACTTCTGTGGTATTACAGCATGCAGATAGCTTAATAGGCAATCAGTTTTTCGATAAAATATTTCTAATGACAGGTGCATCCGGTGGGATGCTTGGTATAGCTGAAATGCGACAACTGGTTTTGGAAAAAAAGTTAGGTGTGAAAATCAATATAAATGATAAAAAATATGCTTATGAAATTGCGGCTGACTTACTTAACCCAATGTTTGTCTCGATGCTAAGCAATGATATTTTTCTGCCGTTCCATAAGTTCAGATTTGATAGCATGACATATTTCAGAGACAGGGGTTATATGATGGAGCAGCAACTGATAAAGAATGTCGAAGGAAGACTAGATGTTCCAGTTAAGGATTATAAATCATTTGAGCAAACGGCTCTTGTGCCACTTGTAATAATGCATACTACTGTTGTCAACGATTCGAGAAGATTTTTTATATCTCCACATCCGGTTCGGTTTCTAATGCGACAGAGAAAGGAGTATCAGTCTAATACTTTTCCTGAAATTGATGCAATTGATTTTGGCAGTTATTTTAAAGAGCAACGCGGATATAATTTACGAATGACTTCAGGGCTTAGAATGAATGCTACTTTCCCTTTCATTCTTCCTAACACTGAGCTCCCGACAGACCCGCCTACTTATGTTATGGATGGCGGAGCTGCAGATAATTTTGGTTCGGAAACCACACTCCGTTTTATTCAGACTTTTAGGGATTGGATGAATGAAAACACAAGTGGTATCATTATCATTCAGATTCGTGATACAAAAAAGGAAGATGATTTTGAATCTTTTTACAATAAAAAAACTGTAATTAGTCGTATGCTTGACCCGATTGGGCAGTTTATTTCAAACCTCGAAAACTATCAGGATTTTAGAGTAGATCAACAGTTAAACTATACTAATCTGGCTCTGAAAGTGAAATTGCAGATGATTACATTCGAATACGCCCCTGAACGTAGAGAGGAGAAAGCTGCACTAAGTCTTCATTTGGCAGAGCGCGAGAAGCGGAATATTATTAATTCGGTATATTCACCGAACAATAAAAACGCTTTTAATTTACTTAGTGAATGGCTTCATGCAAAATAATCAGCCTTCTATAAGTTTGTTGTAAACTTTCATCCAGCGATCCGGAATTTCTTCCTTGCAAGCCATTTCGTAATCACTGTAATTGCAAGGAATCATTTGATGGCGTTCAAATTTTTCTCTGTCTCCAAATGGTAATTCCATCCACCAGCGGTCTGATGTTTTGCTTTTCCAGAATACCAGCTCGTGATCCATTTCATCAAGCTTCACAGTAAATTTTACAAAGTTGTCTGAGTTTTTCGGATGATCGCCTCTGCGATTATAATAGCCTTCAACAAAGCACCACATCATTTGTGCAGCAAGTTGAATCGTTTGACTTCTTTGGTCAAAATCAGGGTTGAGTTCATAGATACCCAGCGATGAAATTTTATCGCTCAATCCGGCATAGCGCACGAGCTGACAGAGTTCCTCCCCGGAAAAACCATTCGGAGAAGCTTTGGCATGGGCAGGCGCATCGGCCATGCGCACAGCAGACATGTCTATACTCATTAAATCTGCATCGCGGATTATTGGTTCCAAAGCATCCATTTTTTGACGAGCAATTCCAAGTCGCACACAATCGTAATTCAGCGATTCGAGCATTTCGATAGCAAATGGATTATTGAGGTATGTCTGATAACCAATCATGGATAGATTAAATAAATAATTTGGATTGTGAGCTAAGATTCCTGCAAGGAATGAATGTGAATCTTTGCTCTGTTCGTCTGTTTCTTTTAAATCTATCTTTTCATCAATCACTATCAGATTTACCAGTTTAAATAGCTCCTGATAGCCCAGATACTGCCCGTAAGTGAGATTGTGGCCGCCACCGATGATGATAGGCGTTATTCTTCTGGTATGTAAATTCAAAACAATGGAAGCTACCGCAAATTGAGTATCACGAATTTCATTTCCCGGTACAACATTTCCTAAATCCAAAATTCTGATTTCTTTGTCGGAAAAAGGAATGTGAAGCCTGTAGAAATGTTGCCTTACGATGTCCGCAGCCTTTGCAGTGCCAATGTTGTCCAGTGATCCTCTTTCATCAGGAACGCCAATTATAGCAACATCGAAATCAGCAAGCTCTATATTTTTCCCTTCGTAAAAATAAGTAACTGAACCAATTTGTGTAGGTTCTAATTCTGATTCGTCTAAATATTTTTCCTTTTCAAAGGGCGTGATGAATTCAAAAATCATAACTCAGCTTTTCCCAAAAAAAAGAAAAAATAAGCGCTTCTATTTCGAGTTATACAGCAGTCAGATGTTGAAAAGACCTTTTTATGAACGCTGAAAGTGGTTTGCCGGTCAGCATACCATGCGACAATAACGCCAGGTCTACATAATTTCTGATATTTTCATTGCGTTTCGCTTCATCTTCTTTCAGCAAAGTGCTAACAGCCTTATGGTTAGTATTTACTACAATGTTGTAAAATTCTTTGTTTCCCATCATTGCATCCTGACCTGAAAGTCTACTCATTTCCTGCATTCTGCGCATGAATTCATTTTTGGTAATCAGCACCGGATCTTCATCAGGCGAAAGTGGTTTCAATTCTACAGTTGCAGTTTTATCCTCTATAACAGCTTCAAAAAATGTTTTGAGTTCCTTTTGCTCATCTTCCGATAAAACAGATTCCTGTTTTTCATCTTTTTCAATCAGCTTATCCAATGTGTCGGCATCTACTCGCTTGAATGTAATATTACCTGTTTTGTATTCCAGATGTTGCATAAAGTGATTATCAATCACTGCATCCATAATCAATACATCATAACCTCTGTCGTGAGCTTTGTCAATGAAACTGTGTTGCGCATCGGCACTGTTTGCATAGAGGGCATTCAGCAGATTGTCTTTGCTGCTCTGATTGGTTTTGATTTTCTCTTTATATTCTTCTATGGTGAAATATTTGCCTTCAGTATTTTTTAGCAGACAAAATTCTTTAGCACGCTCTGCAAATTTCTCATCACTGATAATGCCATATTTCACAAATACGGCAAGTGATTCCCATTTCTGCTCAAAATCTTCACGGTTATTTTTGAAAATCTCAGCCAATTTATCCGCTACTTTCTTCACGATGTGTGCAGTGATTTTTTTCACATTCGGGTCGCCTTGAAGGTAGCTTCGCGATACATTCAGCGGAATATCAGGCGAGTCAATCACACCTTGGAGCAGCGTCAGAAATTCAGGAACAATCTGCTCAATAGCATCAGTAACAAAAACCTGATTGCTGTACAAATGAATTTTACTTTTATTGAATTCAAAAGTCTTTTTGAGTTTTGGGAAGTAAAGAATTCCTTTCAGGTTGAACGGGAAGTCTGTATTCAGGTGAATCCAAAATAGCGGGTCAAACTCGTAAGGATAGAGTTCTGTATAGAAATTTTTATAATCCTCATCCGTGAGGTCTTTAGGGTTTTTTACCCATGCCGGAACAGGATTGTTGATTTGCTTAGGAATGGTAGTTTTAGTCTCGGTGTTACTTTCGTCTTTGTTAGTGATTTCTTCTGTTCCAAAGAAAATCGGAAACGGCAAAAATTTGCAGTATTTGTTGAGCACTTCGCTCACTTTGCTTTCTTCCAAAAATTCTACGGCATCATCAGCAATATGCAGGATAATATCTGTCCCTCTGTCTGCTTTGTCGCAAGTGCCTAATTCATATTCTGTACTTCCTGTACAGCTCCAGTGTGCAGCAGATTCATCTTTGTAAGACTTGCTTTTAATCTCCACTTTATTTGAAACCATAAACGCAGAATAAAATCCAAGCCCGAAATGTCCTATAATGGCAGACTTGTCATCTACTCCTTTAAATTTTTCAATAAACTCTTCTGCAGAAGACAGGGCTATAGTATTGATGTATTTTTTGATTTCATCGGCAGTCATTCCTAATCCACGGTCTGAAATGGTAAGCGTTTTGGCTTCTTTATCTATACTCAGCGATATTTTCAGCTCACCGAGGTCGCCTTTCGCTTCACCCATCTGCGAGAGCTTCTGCACTTTTGTAGTGGCATCTATTGCGTTAGAAACGAGTTCGCGCAAAAAAATGTCATGTTCGGAGTAAAGAAATTTCTTGATAATCGGGAAAATGTTTTCCGTGCTTACACTAATGTTACCTTTTTCCATGTCTGATGTTTTTTTTCAACAACTACTCAAAGGCTGTGCCATGGGTATGAGAAGTGACAAATTGACTGTATGTTTTACTTCATTCCATCCAATCCGCATTCCAAAAATGTCTGATACTTTCCGGCATTGGCATCGTATCCATTCCAAGGGGTATTGAGTAGTTTTTCATCAGGTGAAATCAATACATATTGCGGCTGTGTGTTGGTATTGAAACAAGTAGTTTGAAAATCACTCCATCTATGGCCATAAGAATCACGGGCTGAGCCATTAAAAGGCGAAATATACTTCATGGAATCAGGTAACTTCTTCTCATAGTCATCTACATATAGTGATACCAATACATATTGTTCATTAATGATTTTATACACCTCAGGGTCGGTCCAAATATTTTCTTCCATTCTTCTGCAATTAGCGCAGTTGTATCCGGTGAAATCTACTAGTAAAGGTTTGTTTTGAACTTTTGCGTATGCAAGGGCTTCATCATAGTCTTTGAAGCAATTGAAGTCATTTGGGCATTGCGATTTTTTTGGGAAAACAGAATAGTAATTAGGAGGTAGAAATCCGCTGAACAGACTCAGGTCTTTTCCTGTGAGTCCATAAGCACTGTATAATGTAAAAGCACTAAATATCAAAGTGAAAAATAATCGAATAGGCGATTTCAGATTTGCATTTTGGCTACCTTTCATTTTTAAAATTCCAACAAGGTAGAGTACAATCATTAACCCTAATAGTGACCAGAGCACTAAGAATATTTCACGTTTTAAAATACCCCAATGTCCTACTAGGTCTGCATTTGACAAAAATTTAAGTGCAAGAATCAATTCAACAAAACCAAGAACTACTTTCAGCGTATCCATCCATGAGCCTGATTTTGGGAGAGATTTCAGCAGGTTGGGAAAGAAAGCGAAAAGTGTAAAAGGCAGACCCATTGCCAACCCGAAAGATACCATGCCCACGACTAAATTTAGCTTCCCATTGGGTGTGGTAGCCATACTGCCCAGTAGCGTTCCAAGAATGGGCCCAGTGCAAGAAAATGAAACGATTACTAAAGTGAGTGCCATGAAAAATATTCCAACCAACCCGCCCATGTTTGATGCGGAGTCTGTCTTGTTGGCTAAGGATGATGGAAGAGTTATCTCGTAGTAACCGAAAAATGAAAAGGCAAAAACAATGAAGATGACAAAGAAGGCAAGGTTTACCCAGATGTTTGTCGCTATTGCATTAAGTGTATTTGGAGATACATCGAAAATCAAAAATGGCAACGCAAGTAAAAAGAAGATGAATGTAATACTGAAGCCATAAAATACTGATTCGAATTTTCCTTTGGATTTATTTTCTCCGCGTTTGGTAAAAAAACTAACGGTGAGTGGAATCATAGGAAACACACAGGGAGTGAGCAATGCCAGCAATCCACCTCCAAATCCTAAAATAAATGCCAGCCATGTTGTTATGGATTCTTCTTTACTGATACAGTCTGATGTTGCAGTGCCAAACTTTTCTTTGTTGAAGAAGTTCTGGTAGTATGCATTCAGATTACTTAATGAACTGTTGTGCGCATTGGCATAAGATTCCGATTGACTAGAGCTGTCATTTCCGACAGTAGTAACTACTTCACCCCCGTCATTTTTTTTTTGAACTTTGGATTTGCCTAAGTTGAGTTCTATACTGAATGTTTTAGTGTCGGGAGGTAAACAGGTTTTATCATCACAAACCATAAATTCAAAACTGCCTGTAAGTTTTGTAGAGGCTTTCAATTTTACTCTTTGAGTGAATACGGCTTTTTCTTCAAATGACTTTTGATATACTTCAAAGACCGGATCTATTCCCTCGTGAATTTTAGGACTGGTCTCCGTTGTCTTTCCTACTAAAGTTACATTAGGATTTGCCTCAAATTTAAAGGATGTTGGAACAGCCCCATCATTGCCCTGATACTGCGAATAGGTATGCCAGTTTTTATCTATAGTGGCGGTGAAAATAATGTCAAACTCATTATCTGAAACCTGCTCTGCATTCCAGCTCCATTTCACAGGATTTAGTATTTGAGCAAAGGAAGAAAAAGACAATAGTGTTATTAGAATTGAAAATAGATGCTTCATGAGGTGCTTTTTATCTGCTCTTTGTAATATTCAAAGATGCTAAAAAGCCACTCAATTAGCGAAGCAGGAAGCTGTAAAAAATGCTAAAGTTGGTTAGGCTTCTTCTACCAAAACGGTTTGAAGTAAAGACTGAAAAAGAATCAGTCCGTCAGTATTGCCCAAATCTTCTTCAGAAGCGCGCTCAGGATGAGGCATCATGCCAAATACATTTCTGCCTGCATTGCAAATGCCTGCGATATTGTCAATAGAACCATTTGGATTTGCTGCATCGGTAATTTTGCCGTTTTCATCACAATATTTGAATAAAATTTGGTCGTTCTTTTTCAGGTTGTTGAAGGTAGCCTTGTCGCAGTAGTAGCGACCATCTCCATGTGCAATTGGTATCTTTAAAATCTGTTCTTTTTTTGCGCCTCTGGTAATTTGAGATTCAGTGGTCGTCACTTTCAAATGCACATTCTTGCAGTTGTACTTCATGTTGGTATTCGGAAGTAAAGCACCGGGTAAAAGCCCTGATTCGCAAAGGATTTGAAATCCATTGCA
>CANHIG010000068.1 GCA_947461105.1 Bacteroidota bacterium
TATTTAAGGAAATAAAAAATTAATGATAAAGAAGCCAAGTCCTATACTGGCAGTGTTCATTACAGTTTTCATAGACATGCTGGGTGTAGGAATTATTATCCCAATTTTCGCTCCGCTGATTGTGAAAAACGAATATGGTCTGTTATCACCGGAAACAACTGAAGCTTCCAGAAATCTGATATATGGAATTCTGACTGCCACTTTTGCGTTGTTTCAGTTTTTTGGAGCTCCCATTTTAGGAACACTGGCAGATAAACACGGTCGAAAAAAAATCCTGCAAATCTCACTGATCGGAACATTGATTGGCTATATACTATTTGCCATAGCTATTCATCAAAGGCTGCTTTGGCTGCTTTTTATTGCGAGAGCGCTACCCGGATTTATGGGAGGCAATATTTCCATTGTACTTGCTTCACTGGCAGACATCAGCGACCCTAAAGACCGCGCAAAAAACTTCGGACTTGTAGGCATGGCATTTGGACTTGGTTTTATTTTGGGACCATTTATTGGTGGCACATTGGGGAAAATTCATCTGGCACTTCCGCTCTGGGCAACGGCAGGGCTGACATTGGTAAATATTGCTTTGGTATTTATACAGTTCCCTGAAACATTTCAGGCATCTGGCAAAGGAAAAGTTTCGCTGCTTACAGGATTCAAAAATATCAAAAAGGCTTTTGCTATGCGAGAGCTCAATACCGTTTTTCTGACGCTGTTCCTTCAGGCTTTCGGCTTTAGTTTTTTCATGCAATTCTTTCAGGTGTTTCTAATAAAAAAATTCAATTACGACCAACTGCATATCGGTCAATTATTTGGCTACATAGGTATTTGGATTGCATTTACCCAAGGCGTTTTGACCAGATACTTTGCCACCAAATTTGCTGCACCGCAAATATTAAAATTCACCTTGCTCGGCTTGGCGCTGTCTTTATGGTTAATTCTTGCTCCATCCACTGCCTGGATGCTTTTGCTGACGCAACCTTTGGTAGCCATATTTCAAGGACTCAGCCAGCCCAATCTCACAGGAATAGTTTCTATTCTTTCGCCAAAAGAAAATCAGGGTGAAATTTTAGGCATCCAGCAATCTGTGCAATCTGCTGCCTTTGCCATTCCACCAATAATTGCTGGGGTAGTAGCCAGTATAGATGTGAGGTTACCTATCCTACTGGCAGGATTTTCGGTATTACTGGCATGGTTAGTTTTTGTTACATTTTTCAAAAGTGCTGCGTATAAAGAAAAGGTATTGGCGTAATACAGCAGTCCTGATATTATACAAACATCGCTTTTTTGTCAATTTAATATTATCTAAAATTAAATTAATGGTTTCATTTAGGTTATCTTCATCGAAAGAAAACCATCATGAAGAATAATTTTTGGATACTCATTATTATTACCGCTGTTTTAAGCAGTTGCGCAAAGGACAAGAAAAATGAGGCAGTTGCATTATATGAATTTACCCCTCAGGATGATTCGCTAAAAATGAATCAAATCCAAATCATTGCCAGCCATAACAGCTATAGAATAAGAACAACAGATACTATTTTTGAATTTTTACAAGCCAACAAATCTGTATTGCCAGCCAGCCTAAATCCTGATGACTTGGACTATACGCATGAAGATTTTGATATGCAGATGAGCCAGTACCAAATAAGAGGATTGGAAATTGATATTTACACCGACCCTACAGGAAATGCTTTCTATTCAAGAAGAATGAATGGTCTTGTTGCTCTTCCAGAAGATTCAGAAATACCTGAATTGAAATCAGCCGGAGCGAAGGTGCTTCACATCAAAGATGTGGACTTCAATACGCACTATTATACTTTTAAGCAAGCCTTAACTGCTGTGAAACAATGGTCTGATGAACATCCCCGCCACTTACCGCTTTTTATTAATGTAGAATCGAAACAAGATGCTCCCGGTGATAATGCAACTTTAGCTACACTTGGTTTTAAAACAGCTCCCGTTTGGGACGCTGCAGCAACAGACGCCTTAGATCAGGAATTTAAAGATGTTTTTGGTCCAAATCTTGACAAGGTATTAACCCCTGATAAACTAAGAGGAAGCTATCCAACGCTGAAACATATGGCAGAAAATAATAGCTGGCCGACATTGCGTGAAGCAAGAGGGAAAATTGTGTTTATTATGGAAGGTGCTATGGAACCGTTTTATCCTGTAGGACATCCATCACTTACTGGTCGTTCTATGTTTATGTATGCTTCTTATGGTACAGATGAAGCTGCTTTTCTAATAAGAAACGGCTCTGTTTCTCAAAAAACTGATATAATAGATAAGGTAGGTAAAGGATATATTGTAAGAACAAGAGCAGATGCGAGTACTAATATTGCAAGAACAGGAAACTATGCGGGCATGTATGCAGCATTCGAAAGCGGGGCACAGATTATTTCTACAGATTACTACAAGCCCGATCCAAGAGGCGGTATAGATTCAGGATGGACTACCTATAAAGTGGCATTCCCTAACGGAGAAAAAGGAAGAAAAAACCCGGTGAATGCTGTAAATGTAAATGTTGAAAGCAGGTTGGAGGACTAGAAAGATTTAATTGACAAAAAAAACAGTGACGCAATTGTGCGTGGCTATTTTTTTATAAAACGAATATTTTACGCTCCCTGCAATACTTTTGGTCCAGCAGCTTTTATTTCATCGCTGGCTACATCTGAATACTTCGCAAAGTTCTTATTAAACTCTCCAGCTAATTCATTTGCCTTAGCATCGTATTTGGCAGCATCAGCCCATGTATTTCTTGGATTCAATACTTCTGAAGGGACACCATCACATGACTCAGGAATTGAGACACCGAAAATCGGATGGGTTGAATATTTCACACCATCCAATTTTCCGCTAAGAGCTGCGGTAATCAATGCACGAGTATGTGGCAAGCTCATTCTTTTACCCACTCCATATTGCCCGCCTGTGTAGCCAGTATTGAGCAACCATACTTTAATATTGGTATTCTCTATAAGTTTTTTGCCTAATAGCTCTGCATATTTAGTAGGATGTAAAGGCAAGAAAGGCGCACCAAAACATGTAGAGAAAGTAGTTTGCGGTTCTGTAACTCCCGCCTCAGTTCCTGCAACCTTCGAAGTAAATCCACTCAGGAAGAAATACATCGACTGTCCCACACTCAACTTTGACAAAGGAGGTAAAACACCAAAGGCGTCATAGGTAAGGAAGAAAACATTTTTAGGCTCCCCTCCTACTGATTTCTCTAGCGCATTTGGAATAAAATTAATCGGATAAGAAACTCGTGTATTTTCTGTCTTGTCTTTGTTGCTATAATCTACTGTGCGAGTATTTTCATAGAAGTTTATATTTTCTAAAATAGCCCCATGACGAATTGCCTGGAAAATATCGGGTTCTTTTTCTGCTGAAAGGTCAATACATTTAGCATAACAGCCACCTTCAAAATTAAATACAGATTTATGCGTCCAACCGTGCTCGTCATCGCCAATCAAAGGACGATTTGGGTCGGCAGATAAAGTGGTTTTTCCTGTGCCGGACAAACCGAAGAAAAGCGCTACATCGCCATCTTTGCCTACATTGGCAGAGCAGTGCATACTCATCACACTTTTTTCATGAGGAAGCACAAAATTCAAAACAGTAAATATTCCTTTCTTGATTTCACCTGTGTATGCAGTTCCTCCGATAATTG
Source organism: Bacteroidota bacterium (assembly GCA_947461105.1). Taxonomy (GTDB): domain Bacteria; phylum Bacteroidota; class Bacteroidia; order Chitinophagales; family LD1; genus CALAYL01. Next base: position 3,668 of record CANHIG010000068.1, read on the forward strand.
CAATTTTCTTAGTGAAATTGATAATCGCAAAATTATGTTGGCGAACACCATCGTTAGCTCCATCAGCTAAAAATCCTGGAGCCTGAACTATTGTCCAATCAGGAATTATAGAATTAAGTTCATCCGTAGTAGGTCTCAGAAACATATTTGAAGCAAACATATTTGCCCATGGATATTCTGTGACAACTCTTACGTTTAGTTTAAAAGCCTCATCGGCACAAGCATAACAATCGCGAACAAACACATCTTTCCCGGTAAAGTAAGCAGTAACCTTCTCGTATAAATTATCAAAAACTGCCGGAGCCACAGGCAAGTTGAACTTGCTGCTCCAATCCACTGCACTTTCAGTTACATTGTCTTTTACTATAAATTTATCGTTGGGAGAGCGGCCTGTAAATTCACCGGTATCTACCGCCAAGGCTCCTGTATCATTAAGCACCCCTTGGCCTCTTTTAATTGTCTCCTCTATGAGTTCTTCAGGTGTCAGGTTCCAATACTGATTTGCTGTTTCCTTTATTCCTAGTTGAGCTAAAGTATCTACCCCGCTCTTTATACCGAAAATTTGCATCGCCACTATTTTTTGAATTTTAGATAGAAACAAAAGTAGTATTTTTTGGTACGAACAAAAAAATGAGCGCATCTTGTTGATAATAGGGGGCATTTATCAACGAAAACAGTATTAAACAGGTCGTTTCTAATGACAAAAGTCATATTTCTCTGCTATCAAATTTCAAAAGGAATATTAAGGAGTAGCGCTAAATCGGAAAACAATATTTTTTCTTGTAATCTTGTAGCAATAAGACCGCTATGAAATACGACAAAATAGACCAGAAACTTTTCGCTGAAAACAGGAAATGTTTCACAAGCAAACTAAAGCCTAAATCCATTGCGATTTTTACTTCTAATGCCATCATGCCCAAAAGTGCAGATGCTTCATATAAATGGCGTCAAAATCCTGATTTATTTTATCTAACAGGAATAGATCAGGAGGAGACTTACCTAATTTTATTTCCTGATGCACCCAAAGCAGAATGGAGAGAGGTGTTATTTGTAAGAGAAACAAATGAACATATTGCAGTATGGGAAGGCAAGAAGCTAAACAAAACTGAAGCATCGGATTACTCTGGGATAAAGAATGTATTCTGGAGCAGTAGCTTTCAATCGCTACTAGCTACTTTTATCCTACAGGCAGAAAATGTGTATCTGAACCTAAATGAAAATGATAGAGCCGGTGAAGCAAAACTGGACGCGGAATTGGCACTGGCAAATGAGTTGAAACAAAAATACCCACTGCATCATTTCCACAGAGCTGCACGAATCATGCACGAACTTAGAACTCAGAAAAGTAAACTTGAGGTTGATTTATTGCAGAAGGCAATAGATATTGCCAATAAAGGATTTCAGCGAGCTATGCGCTATATCAAACCCGGAGTTTGGGAATATGAAGTAGAAGCTGAAATCACTCATGAATATCTGAGAAACAGGGCTACCGGTCATGCTTATGACCCTATTGTTGCTACAGGAGGCAACGCCTGTGTTTTGCATTACGTGAGCAATAATGCACAATGCAAAGATGGAGATTTACTCCTTATGGATTGCGGAGCTGAGTACGCGAACTATTGCGCTGACCTGACGCGAACTATTCCTGTAAATGGCAGATTCAGCAAAAGACAAAAGGATGTATACAATGCAGTGCTCCATGTACACAATGAGGCGAAAAAACTGATGAAAGCAGGAATGATTTTGAATGATTTCAATGCGTCTATTGGCAGCATTATGGAGGAGCAGTTAATCAAACTGAAATTGCTTGATAAAAGTGATGTGAAAAAACAAGACAAAAAAAACCCGCTGTACAAAAAATATTTCCCTCATGGAACGGCTCACTTTTTAGGAATAGATGTACACGATGTAGGGAACAGATACACCAAGCTGAAAGCCGGAGCGGTATTGACTTGTGAACCGGGCATTTATATTCCAAAGGAAAATCTGGGAATAAGAATTGAAAACAACATATTGGTGACTAATGAAAATGCTGTTGACTTAATGGCTCAGATTCCTATTGAAGCAGAACACATCGAAGAAATTATTAATGAGGGGAAGGCTAAAAAAGCTGCTCCCAAAAAATAAAACATGAAAGGACTTTTCAATATTCCCAATCTGCTTACACTAATCAATTTATTTTCGGGTTGTTTAGCGGTGGTTTTCCTGTTTAGCTATCATGCAGATTATGTGATTTGGTGTATGGTGGTATCGCTGGTTGCGGACTTTTTTGATGGCATGGCTGCCCGCGCCTTAAAAACAACCGCTTCCGGAATTGGCAAAGAACTGGACTCGCTAGCTGATGTAGTAAGCTTTGGACTTGTTCCCGGAACTGTATTTCACTATATGCTCTACAATACTGCAAAAATAGGTTTCACAGGAGATAGTGAGCTGGGAATAATCTTGTATTCAAGCATTGCCTTCCTCATTACTTTGTTTGCAGCATTACGGCTAGCAAAATTCAATATTGACACACGCCAATCTGTTGATTTTATTGGATTAGCCACTCCTGCTGCTACCATTTATGTTGTTGGCTTGCTACAAATTTACTTGGCAAATTCTTTTTCGCTAGGCAGCCTGATTACTCAACCCATGATATTGATACTCAACATTACATTCATCTGCTTCATGATGATAGCTGAAATCCCCATGTTTTCATTCAAATTCAAATCATTGAACTGGAAGGCAAATCAGCTGCAATTTATTTTCCTGGCAGTAAGTATTGCAATGCTTATTTTTTTAAAGTTTGTTGCATTACCATTGATTATTTTAATTTACATCACTTTATCAATCACTAAAAAATATCTACCGAAATGAATTTCAGAGCAGAAATAGACATTATGCCACACAAGGAATTATTGGATCCTCAGGGGAAAGCTGTTACACACAGCCTTCATAAACTTGAATTTGACGGAGTAAAAGATGTGCGAGTTGGCAGACACATTTCCATAAAACTAAGCGCAAAAAGCAAAGCTGATGCTGAAAAACAGGTAGAAGATGCCTGCAAAAAACTTTTAGCAAATGCCATTATGGAGGGCTTTAGTTTTCAGGTATTCGAAGACTAATAGTTTTCTGCGCTGAACTTTTGTCAAAAACCCACTCATGCTATATATCGTCCCTACACCTATCGGCAATCTTGAAGATATTACGCTTCGGGCTTTACGAATATTAAAGGAAGTGGATTTTATTTTAGCTGAAGATACACGCCAAACTCAGAAGCTCCTGAATCATTACAACATCACTACCAAGCTTTCACCTTATCATAAATTTAACGAGCGCAATTCCTGTGACAGAATAGTTGCTCAACTCAGTTCGGGTGCAACGGTGGCTCTTGTCTCTGACTGTGGTACACCTTGTATATCAGACCCCGGATACATACTGATAGAAGCCTGTGTTGCAGCCCATGTGAAAGTGGAATGCCTGCCGGGTCCGACTGCTTTTGTTCCGGCTATCGTAAATTCCGGATTTGACTCTTCAGAATTTCTTTTTCTTGGGTTTTTACCTCACAAGAAAGGCCGTGAAACACTGCTTAAAAAAATTGATCATGAAGATAAGCTGGTGATTTTATACGAATCGCCTCATCGCATTATAAAGTTTTTGGAGCAGGCACTTCCTATTTTGGGAGACACAAGAAGAATTTCGATATCAAGAGAACTATCTAAAAAATTTGAAGAATCTATTCAGGGAAATATTCCTTTTCTATTGAATCATTTTAAAACTCACGAACCAAGAGGGGAATTTGTAATTATAGTAGATAAGAAAAGTAAAGAAATTAAAGCTGAAGACTAACAGGCATGATAATCTGTCCAGCTTTTTTTAAGCAAAGAAAATGACCATTTGAGAATAATTGCAGAAGCAACTATACCGCAAACCGCATCCATCCAGTTTATCTCCAAGTATTTTGCACTGAATAACGCAACAATAGCAAATAGACTAAGCACCACATCTGCCAGAACGTGTAAGTAGGCAGCATACAGATTGATATCATCATGGTCATGCTCATGGCCTCTGTGCAAAATAATTGCAGAAACACCATTCACTATAAGTCCAATTACAGCAGTTAGTAACGCTCCGGTAGTTACATCCATTTCAGGTTTCATAAGCTTCATTGCAGACTCCGCCATCATCCAGACTGTAATAAGCAACAAAAACAGAGCGCTAATAAAACCTGAGCCACTTAAAATCTTGTGTTCATGAATCCCCGAAAAAACTTTCCAATCAATCAATTTGTAGGTGAGCCATGCCAATGTGAGCACTAATACATGAGTAAGCATGTGCCATCCATCCATAATCAAGGCAACTGAATTAATTTTATAGCCATAGTAGAGCTCCAAAACCATTGCTCCTATTGATAAAAAAACGGCAATCGCTGTAATGTTTTCGTTAGAGCGTAAATGATGATGATCAGAATGTTCGTGATGATGAGACATAAAAAAAGCTACTGTTCGTTACCGATGAATTTTGTAAAATTGAGCAACAAATCTATTTAAAAAGATAGGTTTATGCCTGAAAAAAGATTTAAAGCTCCATTATGAGAAAAATAATTGCGATACCATTTAGCATTTATGTTGCAGTAACATTCTTTATTATTATGTGTATTCTACTACTGATATACACACCGCTTTTGATAATCAGAGATGACAGAAAAAGGATGCATATCATTTATTTCTTCAACAAATGGCTGATATGGAAGTTTTGGACAAATATTGCTTTTCTCCCTGTAACTGTGCAAGGAAGAGAAAAAATAAAGAATGATGAGACTTATGTATTTGTTCCCAACCACAGCAACATGCTTGATATTCCTTACACCTCATCATGTATCGAACACTACTATAAACCACTTGTAAAAAAAGAGCTTTTACGTTCACCCGTATTAGGGCAGCTACTGGCTATGGTATCTTTACCGGTAGACAGAAATTCTGCTGAAAGCAGAAAAAAAAGTACAGAAAAAATGATTGAATGGCTTAAAGGCGGATTAGGCCTTTTGATTTTCCCTGAAGGCACCAGAAACAGAACACCGCTTCCTGTAAAAGAAATGTATGACGGAGCTTTCAGAGTCGCTATTGCAGCACAGGCAAATGTAGCTCCGATTGCATTGATTAATTTAAGAGGACTGCAACCCGTTGATTCTCCCTGGTTTTATCCCGGAAAGATTACGATGCGATTTCTTGATCCTATTTCTACAAAAGGAATGACAGAAGCCGATGTAGAATCTCTAAAAAACAGAGTTTCCCAGATGATTGGGGACGTTCTGCTTGCTGAGGACAGCTTCTACAAGAAATAAAAATCTACTCTACCGTAAATTCTTTAACACAGCTAACTCAAATTTGAAATTCCTTTTAGCTGTCATAGTAAATACGACCGCCCCGGATGTAGGCACATTTTCAATTTCCTGTTTCAAATATGTATTTGCGAAGTCTGTAATTGAAGGATTATGACCAACAATGAAAACAGTCTGATCACTATCTTTAAAAATACTTTCAATAAAAGTCATTAAATCTGAACTGCTGCATGCATAAAGAGACTCAGAAGCCACCACATTGTTATAGGTAAAATCATATAATTTGCATACTTCCTTGGCTGTTTGCATCGTCCTTTTAGCGGCAGAGCTGAATATCAAATCAGGATAAATGTCATTTCCCTTTAGCATTTCAATTGTTTTCAAAACGTCCTCCTTTCTTGATTTCAGAACAGTCCTGTCAATATCTGCAAGTGAGCTATCACTCCAATCTGATTTTATATGTCTCAACAATACTATTCTCATCACTTAATAATAACAGAAATTTATCAATGCAACAATGTTGCATTTAAATATTTTGATTACTATTGCAACTAAAGTGCAATAAGATGCAAATCAGAAATACAAAATCAAAGGATGAGGTTTTGCGAATATTATCGCAATCAGATTACGCACTATCGCACACAGAAATAGAAAACCAATGTGCTGTTGCGTTTGACAGAGTGACACTTTACCGCATCTTAACCGGATTTGAACAGCAAGGTGTAGTACATAAAATTGTTGGCAATGACGGGAAAGCACGCTATGCTACCTGCAAAAATGAATGTACCGATCATGAACATCATAAAGACAACCACCTGCACTTTGGCTGCAACGATTGCGGTAAGATGTATTGCTTTGACAATAAAACCATAGAACTGAAAATGCCAAAAGGATTCAAAGCACAACAATTTAACTATGCTGTATTTGGAACTTGCCCGGATTGCAATCAATGAAAAGTATAAGTCACATACAATCTCTGAAATTTCCTGCTATTATCACAAAGAGCTGGTTAAAGCTACCTGTGCTATTGCTTTGCCTGCTCCACACAAATCTATTTTCCCAATGCAATTTGACACTTAGCGGACGCATCATGGAAGAGCATACAGTCGAGCCATTAGAATATGCATCAATATACCTTAGTGCAAAAAAACTCACTTTCATTACAGATAGCAGTGGACTTTTTCATTTTGATAATTTATGCGAAGGCGATTATGAGTTGCTTTATACTCATCCGGGTTGCAAAACCGAAAAAAAGATAGTTTCCATACACTCAAATACCACATTAAATCTTGAGCTGCATCATCACGAAATTGATTTGCATGAAGTAACCGTATCGCAACACAAAAGAGAAAGCGCTCCCACACAGCAAATTGAAACACTTAAAGAACAAGCACTTTTTGAAAGCAGGGGGCTCTCGTTTGCAGAAGCATTGAGAACACTAAGTGGCGTAAGTAGCTTAAGGACAGGAAGCACGATTTCAAAACCCGTAATCCATGGAATGAGCGGCAACAGAATAGTTTTGGTGAATAACGGAATTAAACTGGAAGGCCAGCAATGGGGGCAAGATCATGCTCCTGAAATAGATGCGTATCTCGCGAAAAAAATAACAGTAATTAAAGGTGCATCAGCTATAAGATATGGCAGTGAAGCTATTGCAGGAGTGATTCTTTCTGACCCTGAGCCCTTGCCTCATAAGGCGGGTATTGGAACCGAGTTGAATTATGTTTTCGGAAGTTTAAATCAGCAGCACGATGTTTGTATGCTCATTCAAGGCAACCACAACAAAATAAAATCACTCAGCTGGAGACTCCAAGGCACTTACAAAATTGGTGGTAATGTGAGGTCTCCAAATTACTATCAAAAAAATACCGGTTTAAGAGAGTATAACTTTTCAGGAACAATTGGGTGGAAGAAAGAAAAGTATGGCTTTGAAATTTTCGGTTCCTATTTCAACACTAAAATCGGAATTCTATCATCATCTCACACCGGAAGTATGGCCGATCTAAAGGCTGCTATCCAATCAAGCTATCCCAGAGAGCAATCGGACTTCAGCTATGATATAAACAGACCTTATCAGCAAGTGCAGCATTTCACAACTAAGGCAAATGCCTATTTAAACACAAAAAAAGGCAATATTCTTTTCCAGACATCATACCAACTTAATACGCGGGAAGAGTATGACAAACACATTTCCAGAAATGATTCTCTTGCAAAATTAAACCGACCAGCACTTTGGCTTTGGATTCAGACATTTCATGCAGAAGTCATGTGGGACTACAAAATCAAAAAGTGGCAAAGCTTAGTTGGAGGACAGTTTTTTTCACAAACGAATACATACAAATACAGCTATCTCATTCCGGCATATTGGAATTTCAATGGAGGTGCATTTGCCATAGAAAGATGGTCTAATCAAAAAATTGAACTGGAGTTCGGAGCAAGAATAGACTACAGATGGATGCAGGCTATTTTATTTGAAAAGGGAAAGAAAAGAGAGCCCATTTTTCAGTATGCAATTCCGACAGTATCAGCAGGAGTGGATTATCATATCAATCAGAAAATGAAATGGAATTTTCACAGTGGCTTAGCCTGGCGAGCTCCATCTATGAATGAATTATTTGTCGGGGGACTGCACCACAGCACCGCCACTGTTGAAATTGGCAATGAGAAACTAAAATCAGAACAATCATTGAACCTCAGTTCCGGATTGAATCTTGATTACCAATGGATACAGGCAGATGTATCTCTCTATACGCATTTAATTAAAAACTACATTTATTTACTGCCTGATACCACACCCTTGCTCACTATTCGTGGTTACTTCCCTGTATTCAGATATACCCAAACCGATGTAGCACTCAATGGGAGCGATATTAACATTGCAGTTTTCCCAATTAAGAACATAAAACTGGAAGCCAAAGCATCGCTGCTGTGGGGTGTAAATCTTAAAACACATGATTGGTTGGCTCAAATCCCCTCGCATCGCTTCAATTATTCTATCAGATATAATTTTAATCCGATTGAAAAGTTTAATGGTATGTTTTTGGCAATTAATATAGTTCAGGTTTTAAAACAAAATCAGCTTCCAAAAAACAATATTGATTTTCTGCCTGCTCCGAATGCATACTGGCTGCTCAATTTTGATGCAGGAACTAACGTAAATATAAAGCACCAGAATTTTTCCGTAGGTTTCTCCATCCAAAATATGCTCAACAAAGTATACCGGGACTACATGAATAGATTCAGATATTTCACAGACGAAGGGGGCATAAATATTATGCTTAGATTAAAAGTTCCGCTCTTTTTTCATTAATTCAAATCATATAATTATATCACACCATGAAAACAAAAAAACGAACCATCAAAGCCTTTGTAGCAGTAATTGCAGGCGGCATTCTTTTTCAATCCTGTAAAAAAGAACCTAACCCGAGCGAAGCCAATGAGTTAATTACTTCACTGAAAGTGATTATGACAGACTCAGCAAATACAAACAATAAATTGGTATTTTCCTTTATTGATTTAGACGGAGATAAACCGAATCTTCCTACACAATTTGACTCAATAGTACTTGCTCCAAACAGCACTTATTACGCTACACTCCAACTTTTAGATGAAAGTAAAAATCCTGTTGATACTGTTTCGAATGAGATTATTGAAAAGGCAAATGACCATTTGTTTGTATACAAACCTAATCCTGCTTCATTAGTTGCTGTTCAAATTTCAGATAAAGATTCCAAAAATTTACCCATTGGACTTTTATCTACATGGAGAACATCCGGCATCGGAAAGGGAACGACAACAATAGTTTTAAGACATCAGCCTGATGTGAAAAACGGAACTGAAGCTCCCGGAGATAGTGATATAGAAGTGGTCTTTCCTACTATTATAAAGTAATTATAATTGAAGTTCAATTCTAAGTTCCAAAAGAAGGGAAGCATTAATATATTTACTGCTTCCTTTTTTTATGTAATAGTTCAAATGACGCCAATTAAAATAATCTCAGACAGATGCTAAAAAATCCGCCCATAATTTTACTTAGTTTCATGCGCTATTCGGGCATGGCGATTTTTCCGTTTGTGTTGCTTAGAGCCAGAGAACTGAAAGAAAATAAAACGCTGATGTATCATGAACGCATTCATCACATGCAGCAATTAGAAATGCTCATTATTCCATTTTTTATTATTTACGGACTTAATTATCTGATTAATCTGCTGCGCTATAAAACCCATGATGAAGCCTACCGAAATATCATTTTCGA
>CANHIG010000069.1 GCA_947461105.1 Bacteroidota bacterium
ATATATTTTGCATCATTAAGATTTTCAAAACATAAATAGCCTGAGTATAAATCTGATGGAATGGCAAGACCGCGTGCTCCTTTGTTGATGATATGCTCACCAAACAGAAGTACTTTAGAAGAAAAGGTTTCAAATTCTTTTCTCTTTTTCATGGAGTTACTTTATCAGTTTTGGGCCTTTGCCTACCTGATCGAAAATGATACGACCGTTTTCGCAATATTGCTTGAGTTCCAAATCTATAAACTCCTGCACTTTGCTTTGGATTTTTTTCGGATAAAGCAGATGTATATTTGGTCCCGCATCTAAAGTGAAGTAAAGCGGAAGTTTAGATGATTCTCTGAAATCGCGAATAGCTTCAATCATCGCAAGTGTGTTTGGAGTCATCAATGTATATGAAGGTTTGGAACACATCATCAGCGCATGAAGTGTGAGGGCTTCAGATTCCACTATTTCTCCAAATTGTTCCAAATCGCCCACCATCAAGGCTTTGATAAGCTCATTCATATTGTCCTCAGCCTGTTTGTATCGCGCTGGTGCAAAAGGATTTTTCTCCATTAATGAATGTCCTACTCTGCTCGATACTTTTTTCTCATCACCACTTGCAATCAGAATGGAGTTTTGGAATGTTTTAAAAACAGGATGAATCCAATCTCCGCATTCAGTTGCAAATTTATCTGATGAGCCTTTTATTTTTTTGAATTTACCCCATGAAACCATCGTTGGATATACAGAGCGTGCTGCGCTTCCGGAACCAATACGGGCAATAGTTGATGCTCTTTCAAAGAATTTGTCTTTTGGAATTTTTCTTTTATTCAGCATATCATCCATGCTGCATAGGCACAGTGCCAAAGCGCTCATAGCTGACGCAGAAGAAGCTATGCCTGATGAGTGAGGAAATGAATTCATGGAATTGACAATAATAGAGTAGTCTCTCAAGAAAGAAAACTCTTTGTGTATAGATTCGAAAAACTGTATGATCTTGATTCGAAAAGCAAGATTTTCTTTTTTATCAAAATAAAAACGGAGCTCAATTTCCTTACTGGTAGAGAGTTTGGGTTCAATAGAAAGGGTAGTCTCAGAATAGCAATTTTCCATAGTAAAACTTATAGAAGCATTGTTTGGCAATTGATTACCATGCTTGCCCCAATATTTTATGAGTGCTATGTTTGAAGGACTCTGCCAGGTAACTTGTTTTGTAGTGTGCATTTATTTTTGTTTTATACTGTTCTGTAAATCATTTCATCGAAAGAAAAAATTACATTGATGTTTTTGGTGTTCAGGTAGTCGGTAAGTTCTCTTCTGCTTCTAGTATTGGTCAGCATCACAAAATCTCCACCCCATGCGCCAAGCGATTTCACTTTACCCCAATAATCGGGAAAAAGTTTGGATTGCACACGTTCTAAATGCAGCGTCTCGCTGATTATTTGTTCGTGTTCGTGGATAAGTTGCTCAAACTTTCCGATAGATGTACAATTCACCATCGCATCTGTGATTACATCAAGCCACTTGATGCAACTTTTTTTATCGGCAGTTGATTCTTTATAGATATTAATTCCCTGAGTTGATAGTTGTTTCTGACCGAGAAATGCAAAGTAAATTTGATCACTGAATGCAGGTAGAAAATGTATGGATTGCACTTCAGGTTTTCCTTGTTTTAATTGATAAAGTATAGGAGTATCAATAGCAGCACAAGCTACATCATAACCGGAGCCACCCATTGTTTTTTGCAAGAGTGTGTATGCATCAATATTGGCCCATTTTGCTATAGCATAAATCAAGGTAGAGCTTGAACCAAGTCCCCATTCGTTTTGAAATTCTAATCGTGTTTCTATTTCAATGTTTTCTTTTCCCGATAAAAATTTCGGGTTCAATTCTTTTGCTGCAAGAAGAATTTTAGTGAGTGTTTTTGCTTCTTTTGAGTCTGAATTGCTTTGTAATGTTTGCTTGTCAAAATTAAGATTAAGCCACTCTTCGCCATTTGACCGAAATGCTTTCCAATGAATTTGATTGGCAGATAGATTTAAATAGGAAACTTTTAAATGTTGCCCAAAGTGAGTTGGAATTGCCAGCGCCTTTGCACCATCTAAGACAAAATATTCGGAAGAAATGAGCAGCTTGCCATGAGCGTATATATTCAAATCGGTCACAGCCTTTTATTTATGCTCTCTGAGTGATTGCAGGAAATCCCGCACACCTGATACAGATACAGTTTTGGTTTCGAAATATGCTTTTGCCATAATCACTTCTTCATCTGTAGCCTGCATAGATGCCAAAATATTGGTCAGGTGCATTTTCATGTGACCCTTCTGAATACCAGTTGTAGTTAGTGAACGAACTGCTGCGAAATTTTGCGCTAGTCCTACTGTTCCTACTATTTCCATTAATCGCGAAGCAGAAGGATTTCCTAATACTTCTAGTGTTCTTTTCGCCAATGGATGAAGTGATGTAAGTCCGCCTACTGTTCCCAATGCCAGCGGAATAATGATGCTGAAATTGAAAATATCATTTTCAATACTACATTCCGAAAGACTACGGTATTGCCCATCGCGTGAAGCATAAGTGTGAACACAGGATTCTACAGCTCTGAAATCATTGCCTGTAGCAATCACTACCGCATCAATTCCGTTCATGATTCCTTTGTTGTGTGTAGTAGCTCTGTATGGGTCAATCTGTGCTATGCGCACTGCTTTTGCAAAGCGAGTAGCAAACTCTCTCGCCTTCATCCTGCCATCATCAAAAGTGCCTAAGTCATCTACAGGGCATTCCACTTCTACTTTCACCAAACACTCAGGCGTATAATTGGAAAGTATGCACATGATTACTTCTATGCTTGAATCTTCTACCTGAAAGCGCGGGTCGCTGGAAACTAATTCTACCAATACTTTGCCAAATTCTTCCAAACAGGAATTGATGAAATTGGCACCCATTGAATCTACTGTTTCAAAATAGCAGCGCAACTGGAAATAGTCCATTTCGAGTTGTGTGAAATCAATGAGGTCTATTCCTTTCACACCGCCACCTCGTTTTTCCATATTTGCAGTAATTGGTTTTACAGCATTCAATAGTTTTTGTTTGTACTCTGTGTTGAAAATATGGAAGAATCTTTCTTTATCTCCGTCAAATGAAAAGTGAACTTGTCCTACTTTTGTAGTGGAAATTACTTTTGCTTTAAAGCCACCTCTGGTCATCCAAAACTTTGCAGCGTTTGATGCAGCAGCTACCACAGAGCTTTCTTCTATTACCATTGGTATGGCATACATTTCTCCGTTTATCAGAAAATTTGGGGCAATACCAAAAGGAATAGGAAAGTTGGTAATGGTATTTTCACTGAAGCCATCCAATAGTTTTTGAGCCTCAATATTATCATGCCAAAATCCGGTGAATTCTTTGATAACATCAATGGGATTAGAATACAGGAAATTCTTAGCCATCCATTGGATTTTTTCCGTTTTGGACATCTTTGAAAAACCTTGAATCTCTTTACTCATCTTTAGTTTGAATTTTAGTTCAAATTATTTTACTCTCAGAAAGGCATTTGCAAGCGTTAGCCCTTTGATTTGGCTTTCAACGAAGGCTTTCAGACTTTCGTATGATTCGCTTGCGTATTTTAACAATATGCTTCCCTGACCATAAACAGCAGGAGTTTTCAATTTGTTTATGAGGTAATAGCCATCCAGATAGTTTTTCACACCACCTGAAATAATGACCTCTTTCACTTTTACTTTATCGCCCAATTCCGAAATCGCCTGATTGGTTAAATCTACCATTTCATAAGCAGTATGACCCACTTTAGCAAAGGCATCAAAAGCCTGTTGCTTTGTCTCGTCGGATCGAAGCAGTTCCAGTTTTGCAAAGTTGGTACCACCTGCAGCTGCAAAATCTATGGCGGCAATCGGCATTTGCAACAATGCTTTTATACTCTGCGGCCCAAATCCCTGACCGACTTCTTTCACAATTACCGACTTTTTGAAAATACTGAGCACTTCTGCGATTGTCTCTACAGGCGGTCGGCTGATGTGATCGCCTTCAGGCTGAAGCCATTCCTGCATGGGGTTTACATGTATAATCAAACCATCTGCTCTCAATTTTTCTACAAGCGCCTCAGCCTTTTCAAATGATTTTTCGGTCAGTAATTTTTCTATTTGTGCAATACCGAGATTGATAAAAAAAGGATGTTTATCTGTAATCAGGTTTCTCAAATCAAAATCAGCAAAGAAGGCATCACTTTCCAGAAGTTGCCTCGTAGAGCCAAGTCCCATTCCTAAACCCAGCTCGCCACAAAGGCGACCAAGGTTCTGGTTGATATGACGGGCTGAACCGGTGCCACCCGTCATGGATGATATCCAAATAGGCGCATGCATAGTTTTGCCCAAAAAAGAAAAAGGCTTCAGTGATTCTGACGGATGAGCTGCCAACATAGGCTCGTAATAGAATCTGTTATCCATGCTGCCACTTTCAACCTGCGATCTGAATGCCAAATCTATATGGTCTTTTTTTCGCTGCTCTGCTGTTGGGTCTGAACTCATTCTTGCTTTTTTGCGTTGCAAATTTACCATTTATGGCTAAGGTTTTGATTTTTTAGGGGATTAATCTAAAAATATTAAACAAAAAGTTGAGGACTATGTTTCCAAATGAATTGTGTTTTGCCACATTTTTAATCTGAATAGATGCTGATTATTTACTAAAATTGAAGGAATAACTAAGTACCATAATTTTCAGGATGCATTCATACAAAGAACTCGTAGCTCTTTTTGAGCAATATCATAGCAAACAGAAATTTGATGAGCGATATGATGTGTATCGTGCTATGAAATATATTATGGGCATGAGCAGCAAAAGAGTTCGCCCTGTGCTTACCCTCATGGGCTGTGAGCTTTTTGGCGGAGATTATAAGTCAGCCATGGCATCAGCTTTTGCACTTGAAGTCTATCACAATTCTACTTTGGTGCATGATGATATTATGGACAAAGCTACAACAAGACGCGGAAATCCTACTGTTCATAAAAGGTATGGTGTGAATGTGGCAATTAATACCGGTGACATGATGTTTACCGAGGCTTATAAGTACCTCGGTAAAGCTAATCATGCAAGCACGAATGAACTTTTTGAAATTTTCAATACATCGGTGATTAAAATTGTAAAAGGGCAGTCGCTGGATATGGAATTTGAATCGAGAGATGATGTGAGTGAGCAAGAATATCTCGAAATGATAGATGGGAAAACCTCTGTGTTGTTGGCTTGTGCGCTTCAGATTGGCGCATTGCTGGCGGGGGCAGACAAGAAATCGCAAAAGCTGATTTTTGATTTTGGTTTGAATCTGGGAATTTCTTTTCAGATTTTGGATGATTATCTTGATGCCTTTGGAGATCCCAAATTAGTAGGCAAAAGACCCGGAGGTGATATTCTGATGAACAAAAAAACAATTTTATTCATTAAGGCATTGGAGCTTGCCTCTCCCAAGCAAAAACAGCAAATTGAAAAGTTGCTGATGGAGAAAGATAAGAATAAGAAAGTGACAACAATGTATGCATTGATGGAGCAGACCGGAGCAAAAGAATATACAGAGAAATTGATTGATAAGTACTATAAAAAGTCATTGAAAAATTTAAAATCAATAACTGTAACTGAGGAGCGAAAACAGCCTTTATTGGAGTTGGCACAATTGCTGCGAGCGAGAGAGAAGTAATTCTACTAGCTTGTTTTATTAGTGGTCTGTGATATCTAAAGCCCCTTTGCATTCAAATGAAAATTTGTACTTTGCTCTATGCTAAAAATCTATCGCTCATCGGCAGGTTCGGGTAAAACTTTCACATTGGTGAAAGAGTATCTGCAAATCTGTATGAAGTCTCGGGAGCATGATAAGTATAAACATATCTTGGCTATCACCTTTACTAATAAGGCCTGCAATGAAATGAAGGAGCGCATTATCAAAACGCTTGTTGATTTTTCAAACGGGGTGCAAAATGAGAAGGCAATGTTTGAGACATTGCAAAAGGATTACGGATTAGAACCGGACTTCATAATTGGATACAGTAAAAAAATGCTTGAAGCTGTTTTGCACGATTACAGTAGTTTTTCAATCAGCACTATTGATAGCTTTATTCATCGTGTTATCAGAAGTTTTGCTTATGAGTTGGATATTCCGCATCAGTTTGAGGTGCACATAGATAAGGATGAACTTATCGAAAAGGTGATTGATAATTTATTAAGTGAGATTAATGAAACATCAGACTCCCCTGTGGTGCAATCGCTGCTGGAATATACCGACCGGAAGATAGATGAGAGCAAAGGATGGAACATAGACAGTGCTTTAGGTTCATTTGCCAAAGACTTATTAAGTGAAAGCAGTTTGCCTTTTCTGAATAAACTTTCAGAACTTGATTTTGGTACTATTGATGCTGCGCAGCAAAAGCTCCAGAAAGACGTTGTGGTTTTTGAGAAGCAAATAGAAAAAATAGGAATTGAAGCAGATGAATTAATTCGAAGAAACGGAATTGGGGAAGAAGACTTCTTTCAGAAAGGCAAAGGTATTCCCGGATATATCAAAAAAATGAAAAGTGCTGCAAATGGTATAGTGTCTTTAGAGTATAATAGCTATGTAGGAAAAGCTATAAATGAAGATAAATGGTACAGCGGGAAGGAAAATACACGAATTGATAGTATAAAAGAAGAATTGCGATCGCTGATTTTACAAGCTGATTCAATTATGAGTAAGTCAGGTCAGCGTTATTTTCTCAACAAACTTGTACTCAGTAATATTTATCAGATTAAAGTGGCAGATGGTATCAGTAAGGCATTGCAGCATGTGAAAGAAGAAGAAAACATACTTCCAATTTTAGAGTTTCAGCATATCATCAGCAAGATTGTAAGTGTGCAGGATGCACCGATTATTTATGAGCGAATTGGAGAACGGTATGATAATATTTTAATTGATGAATTTCAGGATACCTCAACATTGCAATTTCAAAACATGCTTCCTTTGATTGAAAATTCCCAATTCAAATCTGCTGAATCACTTATTGTTGGAGATGCTAAGCAATCTATTTACAGGTTTAAAGGAGGTGAGGCTATGCAATTAGTGGAGTTGCCCAAAGTGCTGGGCAGTGACAAAGATGAAATGTTGCAGGCAAGAGAAATTGCAATCAATAATTATCCTACTTCTACTAATAATTTGAAATCTAATTTCAGAAGTAAGAGAGAGATTATACAGTTTAATAATCAGTTTTATAGCACAATTAAGGAGACCAATGATGCGCTAAAAAAAATCTATGAAAATCATGAGCAGGTTTTTTCAGATGATAATATAGGAGGTTTTGTTAGCATAGAGGAGATGGAGGATGAGGAAGAAATCAGAGAAAATAAATGCAAGCGTATTCTTGAAATTATTGCTGAATGCAAAGATAAAGGCTATTCCTCAGGCGATGTAGCAATACTTACTAGAGGGAATAAAGAAGCAGCGTATTATGCGTCAATGCTTATCGAAGAAAAATTTGAAGTAGAAACAGGAGAGAGTTTGTTATTTATCAATTCACCTTTTGTTCGCAAAATAGATGCGCTTATTCGTTTTGCTTCAAATCCGCTTGATACTGTTTGTCGGTATGAATTATTGAAGCAAACTGATTTAATTAGTAAACTGAGTTCAGCGGAAATTTCCACTGTTTTGAAATCTGATTTGCCTGATTTTGGCGATTTGATTGCTAGATTAATAAATGGAAAATTTGATACCTTTGGTATTTTACATTACACAGCATATCAGCTTGCTATTCATGCTATAAAGTTATTTGAGATTGATGTCAAAGATATTTTCGTTTCATCTTTTATTGATTTGATTGCTGACTCAAAGCACACTCAGCCTGCAGATTTTATTGAATGGTGGGATGATGTGAAGACTATTAAAAGCATACAAACCAACAGTAAAAAAGATGCCATCAAAATTATGACTATTCATAAGTCCAAAGGATTGCAGTTTCCAATCGTTATTCTTCCGGATGCAGACTGGCGAGTAAAAATTGGCAGCAAGAATTTTTGGATTGAAAATGATAGTGATGTTGGAATTAGTCCCATGCTAATAAGTATGAATAAGGAGCTTGCGAAAACAAAGTATGCGTCATTGTTAGAAGAAGAAATGTTGCTTTCTGAAATTGACACGATAAATCTGCTGTATGTAGCAACTACAAGACCTGAGGACAGATTATATATACTCTATAAAAAGAATAAAGAAGATGGCGAATCAATTTATGCAGATAATTATATAACGTATTATCTGAGAACTCAGCCTGAGGATAATAATGTTTATCACTACGGAGATGTAACATCAATAAAAAAAGTGAAATCTGAAAAGGCAAACACTCAGGAGTTGCTCAGTTTAACTCAAATCAAAATTTCAACGGGAAATGCGCACCAAGTAAAGCCGACTAACGAGACAGAGCTGAATCATGAACAACAGTATGGCAATCTCCTTCACGAAACGCTCTCAAGAGTTGCTGACTATGGAATTGAGAGAGCTATTCTAAATTTAGCTACAACAGAAGAAGTGAAATTAAGAATAAGTGCTGATGTAGATTTTATTATTTATCATAATGATATAGCAGATTATTTCAGTAATAATTATGAGCGAATTTCAGAGCATGAAATTCTAAGTGATGATAAAAAGATATTAAAACCCGATTTGCTTGCAATAAAAAAGGGGACAAAAAATGCAGTGATTATGGACTATAAAACCGGGCGGCCAATGCCGGAGCATCTGGAACAAGTGAAGCAATACGCCTTGCTTTTAGGGCGAAGTGGCTATACTGTAGAACGCAAATTGATTGTGTATACTCAAACTAAAGAAGTGCACAGCGTATGAAGAGTTTTTTAGAAAAGGTATTTGAGTACACTGAAGAGAAAGCTCATGCTGAATGGAGCAGTACTTTATTCCTGTTTCCCAATAACAGATCCGCATACTACTTTAAAGAATTACTCAAAGAAAAGCTGCAACCAGGAACGATACTTCCTAAGCTGGAAACGCTCGAGCATTTTATTTTTTCGCTTTCTGATTTTGACCGAATCAATCAAATTATTGCTGTTGCAAAGCTTTATGATGTCTATAAACAAAGATATGCAGATACTACTTTGCAGCAGTTTCTTTCTGTTGGCAAACAAATGATTGCTGATTTTGATGAACTGAACCGGGAGCTGGTTGATACAAAAATGTTTTTCAAAGATCTTCAGGCACTCAAATCCATGAACGTATACATGGAAGATGATGAGGAAAAGGTGTTTAAGTATAAGTATTTCTGGGAAACATTTGAGCTGTGCTATAATGAACTCAATCAATTTTGCGATACTAACAGGCAAGCTTATGATGGTAAGATTTATCAAGATGTTGCTGCAAAAATCGCATCCTTCGACTTCAACTATACGCATATATACTTTGTTGGATTCACCCAGCTTTCAAAATCAGAAACTGCAATTGTAAAATTTCTGCTTAGCACTTCAGCGGGAGAATACCTTATGGATATTGATAAGTATTATTTTGATGCAAGTGATAACATTGCTGCTATTCCCTATAAGAAAGCTATTAAATCTCTGGGAATCAGGAATCCCACATTTATTGAAAATAATATTGAAGCAGCAGAGAAAGAAATATTTATTTATCCCTGCAATGGAAAGACACAGCAGGTTCAGGCTGCATTTGAGGTTTTAGAAAAGCAACACATTGCATACGATAATCAACATCATACAGCAATGGTTTTGCCTGATGCAAACATTGTAAATCGTTTGTTGGATCATTTACCTGAGCAATTCGCCAAAGCAAATATATCTATGGGGTTACCTGTGAAGGATGCGCTGATTGTTCGCTTTTTGAGAAAGCTTCATGAAGCACTTAAAGTATCGCGGGAGTTCAATGGTGAGATTCATCTGCATAAAAGCATGTTGACTCAACTGGCTAAGTTTGATTTTATTTTCGATGGTAGCACAATACTAACCAGACTTAATGGTTTGAAAAATCTTGTATACATTAATGTCAATCAGTTTGAAAAGTATTTTCCGAATAATGGACTACTCGTTGGTTTGCTACAAAGCAATGCGGATTTGAATCTTTTTCATGATAAGATTTCTGCTTTTATCCATAATCTCCTTCAAATTGAAAAAGATGTTATTGGTCGCAACACGCTTATAGAAATCAAGAATAGTATTGCGGAATTAGATAAATCCATTCTAGTGCTGAATAGTATTACAGGAGCAGATTATCTTGAATTTCTTTTTGAGATGATTAGCGGTATGACCATTCCTTATGATTTGGATCCTACCAAGGGATTGCAAATTATGGGAATTATGGAAAGCCGAAATCTGGACTATGAGCAGGTTTTTCTCTTTTCCATGAACGAGGGTACTTTCCCTAAAACAGGCAAAGGGAACAGCTATATCCCTCACGAATTGCGTATGGTGTACTTGTCATCACCGATTGAAAAGGATGCGATTAGCACCTATCTGTTTTACCGATTGCTTCATAGGTCTAGCGTGATTCATCTTCTCTATGATACCAATCAGGATTCATTTGCTGGTGGTGAGCCGAGTCGTTTTATTCTACAAACAAAAATCCAGCTGGCTAAGCTCCCTAACATTAAAGTGACTGAGTATAGCTTGAAAAGCGATATCAGTATTGCAGATAAGGATGAGCTTAATCAAATTGAGAAGACTGCTGATATGAAGCAGAAGATAGCAATTCATCTTTCAAAAAACGGACTTTCGCCATCTGCTATTAATGTTTACAACAACTGTAGTATTCAGTTTTATTATAAATATATACTCGCAATAAAACCCGATGATGAAGCAGAAGAAGGTATTGATGCCGCATTAATAGGCTCTGCGGTGCATCATGTTTTGGAAACTTTATTTACTCCATTTGTCGGCAAATCCCTGACAGAGAAAGATGTTTTGCTGATGCAAAACAAAACTGCCATTGAGGAAATGATTAAAGGGTTTTTGAGTGATAGATTTGACATCAAGTTGCTCACAGGCAAAAACTATCTGTTTTTTAAAGTATGTAACAAACTTGCGAATATGTTTCTGCGCAATCAGCTTGATGAAATCAAACAATATGGCAGTATAAAGATTCTCGCATTGGAAGAGAAGCTGGAGTATTTCAAAGACTTTTCAGGAGTTACAGTGAAATTCAAAGGCTTGGCAGACCGAATAGATACTGTTTCCGGTAAAGTCAGAATCATTGATTACAAAACAGGCAATGCTGACGGACTTAGTATCAAGGAAATTAGCAGTGAAATATTGGCAAATCCGAGGGCTGGTAAAAAAATGCAATTACTGATGTATGCCTGGATGTATCAAAATACACATCAGATACATGACAGGCTTTGTTCCGGAATTTACTGGCTCAGAAAGTCAGAGGCTCCTTATGAAAATCTGAGCATCGCCAAAGTGGATGAAATAAGCAAGTTGCATCTTGAAGACTTTGAAAATGTGTTATCCGAAATTATTGGTGAAATGTTGAACGAAAATGTTCCTTTTGAAATGACTGAAGACCAAAGTAAATGCAAGTTCTGCGATTTCAAGGATGTTTGTAACCGAAATTGATTCAATTATAATTTATTGATATCTCCTTTTCCTTCTCTAATGATGAGAGGTTCATCTTCCGTATAGTCAATTACAGTAGAAGCAATAATATCTCCCGATCCTCCATCTATCACTATGTCCACAATGTTTTCATATAGCTCAAATAACTCTTGAGGATCTGTGATATATTCCAATACAGTATCATCAAGTTTGATGGAAGCAGAAATCATGGGAGCATCCAGCGCATCTACAATGGCTCTGCAAATTTTGTTGTCAGGCACTCGGATACCTATGGTTTTTTTATTGTAGCCGAATATTTTAGAAACTTTATTGTTTGCATTGAGGATAAAAGTGAATGGGCCGGGCAATGCTCTTTTCATGAGCTTATAGCAAGGAGTAGATATACTTTGAGTGAAATCTGAAAGATGGCTCAGGTCATAGCAGACAATAGAAAAGTTTGCCTTGTTGGGTTTCACTCCTTTCAGCTTGCAAATTTTTTCAAGAGCAGCTGAATGAGTGAGGTCGCAGCCCAGTGTGTAAACAGTATCTGTAGGATAAATGATGATTCCACCTCTTTTGAGTGTTAGAATAACCTGATTGATTAGTCTGTCATCTATATTGTCAGGATTAATTCTTAGCAACATGATTTTATAGATTTACACCTTCAAATTCGCTGATTTTTTGTCTGATATGTTCAGGAACCGGCACCGATGCATTGGTTTTATAATCAAAGGTAACCAACACGGTGGAACCATTACAGATTTCTTCAATCAACCCCTCTTTTTCTACAGTGATGATGTATTGTACCTCAAAGCTTTTAGTGCCTATTTTACTCGTTCTGAGGTAGATGAATGCAGGCTCAGGAAACACAAGGGGTTTTACATAATTAACATGAGCATTAGCAAGGATTACGCCATCTTTTTTCCAGTCCCACTTGCAAGCTTGATGGAAGTAATACACTCTTGCATTTTCAAAGTAAGTGAGGTAAACGGCATTATTCACATGTCCGGCATCGTCCATATCGCTCCATCTGGTATCTACTTTCGCCTTAAACTTGAATTCTTTCAATCTTTCAGTCATCATTATTTATCTGTTTTTGTGTTCAATATTAAATGTTCATGGTATTAAATGATGTCTTTGTTTTTTATGCCATCACCTTTTCCTATCAATTGCTAATTTTCGCGCTGCGAATGTAATTCTATATCGCATTTTCGCAAAATCAATTATTTTGGAATAATTATGAATGCTGAGAACTATTTGAGACCCACTCGTTTTATTGACTTTGATCATGAAATTGTAAAACAGTTTGCTCTGGCAAATTCTTCGCCCGAGGCATCGCAAAAGCAAAATGCTGTTTCTCTTTACTATGCTGTTCGGGATAAAATCAATTATTCTCCCTGGCATCTCACTATGAGTCCTGAAACCATTTCAGCCAGCCAAACTATAGAACGGGGGATAGGCTATTGTATTGAAAAGTCATTGATTCTTGCAGCTTGTGCAAGATTTATCGGCATTCCTTCTCGGCTTGGTTTTTCGATTGTCCG
>CANHIG010000070.1 GCA_947461105.1 Bacteroidota bacterium
AGTCAGTTTATAGAGCAACATCAGGAAAAAATCAATGGCATTTACAATCTTGGAACAGGAAAAGCTAGAACATTTAATGATTTAGCTCACAATGTCTTCAGCGCAATGCATAAGACACAAGAGATTGAATATATTGATACGCCTGAAGATATACGTGATATATACCAATACTTTACAGAGGCTAAAATGGAAAAGCTAAAAAGTATTGGATATAAGGATACCATGCTAACATTAGAAGAAGGCATTTCAAAATATGTATCATTCTTCGATAGGCACTAAGTAGTTTTTCAACAATCAGGCTCTTCCATTTCATTTGCTTTATGCTAACTTTATACTAAACATCCCACTTATGAATAAGTTATTTGTTCTCTCCATTATGTTTATTATCATTTCCACAGAGAGTAAAGCTCAAATCGATGTTCAAGGGCATAGAGGATGTCGCGGATTAATGCCGGAAAACAGTATTCCCGCCTTTTTAAAAGCTATAGATCTGGGTGTAACTACATTAGAAATGGATGTAGTGGTAACAAAAGACAACAAAATTTTAGTGTCTCACGAACCCTTTATTTCCGGCACAATTTGTATCAAACCAGATGGCAGTTTAATAAGCGAAAGCGATGAAAAGAAACTGAATATTTATCAGCTTACTTATGCCGAAACTCAGGCTTATGACTGCGGAAGCAAACAACACCCAAAGTTTCCCAATCAGGAAAAAATAGCTGTAAAGAAACCGCTTCTGGAAGATGTTATAGCTGCTGTTGAAACTCATATCAGGACTAATAAATTAAAAGCTGTGCAGTATAGTATCGAAATAAAAAGCACGCAAAAAGGTGATGATATTGAACATTCCAAACCTGAGGTATTTGCTAAAATGCTCGTAGATTTGATTAAAAGTAAAGGGATAGCAGATCGCACCGTGATTCAGTCTTTTGATGTAAGAAGCATACAGGCAGTGAGGAAATATGACCCGAAGATTGCCGTTTCTTATTTAATAGCCAACGCAAATAGCCTCAACAAAAATCTCAAAATTCTTGGCTTTATACCTGAGTATTACAGCCCAAATATTTTATTGGTAAATGATAACCTAATTAAGAAACTAGAAGCCAAAAAAATCAAAATTGCAGTATGGACCGTGAATGAAGACGCTGACATTAAAAAGATGATTTCACTTGGTGTAGATGCTATTATTTCAGACTATCCGGATAGAGTTTTGAATTTACTCAAACATTGAAATTCGCCATAAACATTATAACAAGCAAGCCATTATGTAAGTCCCCCTAAAATCCGAACTGGTTAAAATTAGGAATAACTCTTAAATTTAACCACTATGAAAAAGACAAAATTCACAGAAACAAAGATTGCAATATCAATCCTTTCATGTTTTCAGGATAATGTTCTGCCATCATACATGAAATGCCACCACACATTGAAATCCCAACAAGATAGTAATCTTTTAAGTCCATATAGGAAACAAATTCAGCCAGAAAATCCTGATACATAGCAGCATAGTTCTCTTCTCCGGCAGGGAAATCTGACAAACCAAAACCTGGCAAATCAACCCTTATAATTCGATAATCAGCTGTCATCAAATTGGTCAACTTCTGAAAATTGTGATGTGAACCGAAAAAACCATGTACCATAAGAAAAGGCGTCCCTTCTCCTTCCTCAGTATAATGTATTAGAATGCCATGTGAAAAACTTTGAGCTGGACTTCTACAATTTTCTTATAACTACTTCCTTTGGAATAATATGTGATGGCCGCAATATCAAATAACCAAAAGCGAGCGTGATAAAACAGATAAGAGCAAAGAGTATCTTTTTAGTCATTTTTAAAATTAGTTTTTTGTAAAATTAGTTTTTCAAATAAAGCCTAGGCATAGGCTTCAGCAACCATTGATTGTTACTAAACAAACGTATGAAATGAAGAAAAAGCCCGTACAACAAAAACCAACAGCCTCAAACGCTTCTGCAGCTGTGAATACGAGCAAAGAAGAGGCTGAACCCAAAGTGCATTATGGATGGCTGAATAATAATGGGATAGCAGTAATCACAGCTATACTGACAGCCTTGCTGTTAATGATATTCGGAGATTTTATTTTTGGATTTAAAGTATTTATGTTTACTGATATAGGGAGCGATACATACAATTTCAGTTATCCCTTTTACTATCATGTTTCTGAATTTCTGCATCGCTTTGAAATTCCAAAGTGGACATTTTCACAAGGATTAGGGCAAAATATTTTTCCTGCTCATATAGGTGATTTACCAAACTTGATTTCATATTTCTTCTCAAGTAAAAATATTGCAGAAAGTTTTATTTGGGTTCAGTTATTCAAAATCTTCTTTAGCGGAATTTTCTTTTTTCTCTTTTTAAGATTGTTGAATATTGGAACTTATGGATCCATCATGGGAGCATTGTTTTATGCCGGATCAGGGTTTGTAATGATTGGCAGTGCATGGATTATCTTCACCACAGAAGCACTTTATCTTTCTTGTTTACTTTATAGTATTGAGCAACTCCGCAAAAACAGGAACTTCATACTCTTCCCACTAGCTATAGGATTGGTGGCCGCATATAATCCTGTAAATCTTTATCTCGATACACTATTTATTGCTTCTTACCTCCTGCTTACCACTTATAAAAATGGATTTGATTTAAAGAAAGATTTGAAGCTATTTGCACAAATAATTGCACTTGCAATACTCGGAACAGGAATGTCTTCATTCCTCATGTTTGGCAATTTAAACATCATGATAGAGAGCCCGCGGGGTTCAGGAAATGTATCACTTGCAGCTACCTTGCTTTCCAGAGG
This sequence comes from Bacteroidota bacterium, assembly GCA_947461105.1. Lineage (GTDB taxonomy): Bacteria > Bacteroidota > Bacteroidia > Chitinophagales > LD1 > CALAYL01. The sequence goes on from CANHIG010000070.1 coordinate 2,814, forward strand.
GTTGTTCTTCATGGAGTCAGGCAACTTTTACGAAACCTTTCTACTGAGGCTTTTCTCAAATGATATGGCGGGATATGCCAATAGTTTCAAGGGATGGAGCAACTATCTGGAAGCCCCTATGCAATATTGCGGAATACTATCATTGCTACTCTTGCCCCAACTTTTTTTCCTAGGAAAAAAGAAACTAAAAATTGCAGCGGCTATTGCATTGGGAATTGCAGTTATCTGTGTTTGCTTCCCATTTTTCAGATATGCCTTCTGGCTTTTTACTGGCGACTATTTCAGGACATTCTCCTTGTTTTTCTGCACCACACAAATCATGTTAGCTGTTATTGCCTTGCAGAAAATCATAAATCAAAAGAAAATCAACCTGCCTGTATTATTCATTTCATTTTTACCGCTGGCATTCATTGTTTTAAATTCAGATATAGCAAATGAATCGCTTACATTTTCGGTTATTTTCTTTTTGGCATTGCAGTCTATTTTATTGCTGTTGCTCCCCAAAAACAGCACCCATCAAATTGCGCTCATTCTATTGCCAATTGCTGCTTTCATAGAAATTTCCATCATGACTAATGGCACCTTCAATGAGAGAGAGGCAGTGAAAAAAGAGGATTTAGCTTATAGAATAGGTTTTAATGATTATACCAATGAAGCTATTGCATTCATTAAAAATAATGACAAAGATTTTTACAGAATTCATAAAGACTATATCTCATCTATTGGAAAATATGCCAGCTTCAACAATTCACTGATTCAGAATTATTATGGTTCGGCATCATATTCCTCCTTTAATCAAAAATACTATGTAAACTTTCTGCAAAAAATGGGCGTGATTACCGATTCCAGTGAAATAGCAACAAGATGGATTTTTGGATTAAATGATCGACCTCTGTTGAAGCAACTAGTGAGCAATAAATACATGCTTCTAAAAAACAGAACAGAAGCAATGCAAGGATTAGGATACGACTCAGTGACAACAATAAACGGCATAAAAATCTTTAAGAACAGAAATTTTCTGCCGCTTGGATTCACCTATAGTGCAGTTATCTCTCAGGAAAACATGGCAAAGATCCCCGTATTTTCAAGAGACATAATGATTATGAAAGCTGCTGTTTTAAATGATGTTGATATTAAAAAATACAGTCAGAAACTCAAACAGTTTAGCGGAAATGATAGCATTACAGGATTAACCATGGAAGATTACAATAACCTTATTAGCAATTTGAAAAGAGACACGTTACATATTTCCTCTTTCGAACAGAATGACATCAGAGCGAGTATAGAACTGAATGAAAAGAAGTTGCTTTTCCTATCGATTCCTTATGACAAAGGTTGGGTTGTAAAAATAAACGGCAAGTCTCAAGAACCTATAATTACCAATTATGGATTTATGGGATTTATGCTTGAAAAAGGGAAACACAATATGGCGCTCATATATATTCCACCATACTACTATTTGGGAATGGGTATATCTATAATCAGTATGCTGATTTATGTTTCGATGTTGATATATACCCGTTTAAGAAAGGATATTTAATACCGCTTGGACAAATATATAGTCCAATTTTGCTTCGCTTCATTACCCTATTATTTTGTATCCATCGGCATTATACCAAGATTAAATTGGCCTAATCAAATTGGTATAAATCAAACAAAAAAGCAGCAATCAAATGACTGCTGCTTCTCTTATCTGGATTTGGTAAAAAACAAATTATGCCAAAGCTTCTTTCACACGCTCTGCCGCTTCTTTAAGTTGAATAGCAGAAAGCACTTTCAATCCTGAATCATCAATCAGTTTCTTAGCTTCTACTGCATTTGTTCCTTGCAAACGCACAATGATAGGCACTGGAATATTACCGATGGATTTATAAGCATCCACAATCCCCTGAGCTACTCTGTCGCATCTTACAATACCTCCAAAAATATTTACAAGGATTGCTTTTACATGCTCATCTTTCAAAATAATTCTAAAAGCCTTTTCCACACGCTCTGCATTTGCTGTACCACCAACGTCAAGGAAGTTTGCCGGCTCACCACCACTCAATTTGATAATATCCATTGTAGCCATAGCCAATCCTGCGCCATTTACCATGCACCCAACATTTCCATCTAGTTTCACATAGTTCAAATCAGCAGCCATAGCTTCAATTTCTGTCGGGTCTTCTTCGTTTAAATCACGCAGCGCCAATAAATCAGGATGACGATACAAGGCATTATCATCTAAACTGATTTTACCATCTACTGCAATGATTTTGTTGTCAGATGTTTTCAAACATGGATTGATTTCAATCATGCTGGCATCTGAGCCTATGAAAGTTTTGTAAACTGCTTTTACAAACTTGATCATTTCTTTAAAAGCATTTCCGCTCAAACCTAGATTAAACGCTATTTTACGACACTGAAAATCTTGTAATCCCACCTTAGGATCAATAAATTCTTTGTGTACTTTTTCAGGATGATTTTCAGCTACTTCTTCGATATCCATTCCCCCTTCCGTAGAATAGATAAATACATTTTTGCCAGTACCTCTGTCCATCAATATAGAAATATATAACTCTTTTGTTTCTGATTCACCGGGATAGTATACATCCTGTGCCACAAGTACCTTATTCACTAATCTTCCTGCAGGTCCCGTTTGCTTGGTAACCAGCACACCACCAAGGATGTTCTTCGCTATTTCAACCACCTTGTCGTGGTTTTTTGCCAAAGCAACACCATGCTGCTCCGTACCCACAATAGTTCCTTTGCCCCTGCCACCAGCGTGAATTTGGGATTTAACCACTACCCAGTCGCTGTTATAATCTTGTTTCAACTTTTCAGCAGCTGCTAAAGCCTCTGTAGGAGTGGTAGCCACTATGCCTTCCTGAATTGAAGCGCCATATTTTTTCATTAACTCTTTTGCCTGGTATTCGTGAAGATTCATTGGTTATTTATTTTTTATAGTGATTTTGATAAATGCGATAAATTTTCTGATTGTAATGATAGGATTAAAATAATGGTTTGTTTTTAGCATTTTTGCTTTATCGTTGGCGAATATAAAAGAACACCGTTAAATAAAAAATGCAGATGCTCTTAAAAGCAAAAAACCTTTCCAAATCATACGATAAGCTAAAAGTGCTGAAAGATGTTTCACTGGAGGTAAACCAAGGTGAAATAATCAGTATTGTAGGGCCTTCGGGAGCCGGCAAAAGTACTTTATTACACATAATAGGCACTTTAGACTGTGCAGACTCCGGAAGTCTGTCAATAGCCGACATGGATATAGCCGCAATGAAAGAAAAGGAATTGCCTACCTTCAGAAATAAGAATATCGGCTTTATCTTTCAGTTTCATCATTTGCTTCCGGAGTTTACAGCTTTGGAAAATATATGTATTCCGGCATTTATCGCCAAGAAATCTTCAAAAGAAACTGAAGCCAGAGCGAAACAACTTTTAGAACTCTTGAAACTTGGAGCAAGAATGCATCATAAACCTTCTGAAATGTCAGGTGGCGAGCAACAAAGAGTTGCAGTTGCAAGAGCCCTAATGAATAACCCGCAACTGATTTTGGCAGATGAGCCATCAGGAAATCTTGATACAGAAAAAGCAAAGGCATTACATGAACTGTTCTTTGAACTCAGAAAAGACTTCAATCAAACTTTCATTATTGTAACCCACAACGAAGAACTGGCTGATATGGCAGACCGAAAAATAGTAATGAAAAATGGCGTCATCGTGTAAGCTATAACAAATATTAATTAGCTTAAATCACTTGATAATCCTATATTTGCGTAGCAAAAACTATGGAAAGAGAGGTCATATCAATAAAACGTAAAGCACTTCGCATCAATTTAGATGAATCTATCTATGGAACCTTCGCGGAAATTGGCGCAGGACAAGAAGTAGCCAGAACATTTTTCCAGGTAGGTGGCGCATCGGGGACTATTGCAAAAACGATGTCTGCTTATGACATGGCATATTCTGATGCTATTTATGGTGAAGAACAATCGGGGCGCTATGTAAGCGAATCCAGATTGACAAAAATGCTCGATCATGAGTGTGAGCTACTGGAGTCACGTTTGATTCATGAAAAATACCAAAGCAAGCGATTTTTTGCCTTTGCTGATACTTGTTCCATCCTCAATTATCAAAAAACAAATGACCCGCATAGCTGGATTGGGCTTAGGTTTAAACTTACTCCAAACGGAGGATACAATAATGCCACAATACATGTAAGGCTCAAAGATAATGATGCACTTTTACAGCAAAAGGTAATTGGAGGCATAGGTGTGAATCTGATTTTTGCCTGTTATTTCTATTCACATGACCTTAACAAATTTGTGGATTCACTGATGGATAACCTCACCACAGATCAGGTAGAGATAGACTTACTCAAAATCGAAGGTCCAAGTTTTAATATTGACAACAGACTTCTAGCATTGAAACTTGTAAAAAAAGGTTTTACTGATGCTACAATTTTTGGTTCGAACAGAGAAGTGCATCAACCCAAAGATTTTCTGTATAAGAAAAATGTATTGTGCTTAAGAAGCCGTTTCAGACCATACACCAAACTTAGTGATGACATGCTCGAAACCGGTAAAGCTGCTTTCGAAAAGATATTAGGTCATGATAAACAATATATTTCCCTGTCCGAATTAACCCTAAATAATCTGAATGGTGATGATGAAACAAACCCATCTGATTTTCTCGACAGGGCTGAATTGCTTTGTTCATTGGGGCATACCGTTTTACTTTCTAACTGCGATAAACATGACAAATTAGTTCAATTTCTCGACCGTTGCAAAACGAATAAAATAGGCATAATAGTTGGCACTATGAATCTGAACAGTATGCTCAATCATTCATTTTTAGCTAATAATGCTAGCGAATTGCTTACATATTTTGGAGGAATATTTAATGGTAATACGCACATGCTTGCATATCCTTACTTCTCTGTAAAAGAAGATAAAATCATAGAAGCTGAAACACTTGAGGTGAAAGCAGAATCTGCAAGCCTTTATAAGCACCTTTTGGAAAACAAACTGATTATTGGCATCAAGAACTATGACCAAACTTTGCTTGGTATTCATTCTGATGTTATTATTAATCTGATTAAAAACAAAGATGCAAGTTGGAAACAATTTGTTCCTGAGAAGGCTGCAATTACTATCGAAAAAAATCGTTTGTTTGCTCACGAGCCAATCAATTCATAAATAAATTCTAAACATTATTTTGAAAAACCTGGACAGCTATTTTTTATTCACTGTACTTTGTTTGCTGAATATAGATGCAACTGCTCAAAAAGCTGTGATATATTCCAATCCAATTGTTGGCGCAGTATCTACAAACAGTGCAAAAGTTTGGGTAGCCTATAAATCAAAAGAACAGCTGCGACTGGTAATTACAGATACCGCTTCCAGACAAGTGATATTTCCGCAATCTGCTGATGCTATTAAATCAACTGATGGTGCATTGTGTGCTATTGCATCATTCAGTCAACTTGAACCCGGCAAAAAATACTTTGCAGTTGCCACACTAAATAACGGCAATATTATCAAGGTCACTTCTTTCAAAACTCTTACTGATACTATTCCACAAAAAATCAGCTTTACCATAGGTTCATGCGCTTTATTAGAACCGGGGTTTCTGAGGGGCGCTTTTCCTGGAGGGTCAGATCGGATTTTTAAAAGTATGGTGAAAGCCAATCCTGACTTCAATGTTTGGTTGGGAGATAATATTTACTACTTCGGAAAGCATTACACCACATTTGATGGTATGTTTAACCGCTGGTTGAAAATCAGAATTAAATTCAAAAAACTGAGCAGCTTTTTGTCTGCTGTTCCGCAATATGCTATTTGGGATGACCATGATTTCGGCCCAAACGATTCAGGTGGAAAATTTAAACTAAAAGATACTGCACTGCTCATATTCAAGCATTTTTGGCCCAATGATTACCCATACCAGGAACAACTCAACGGAAACTATTTTACGTTCCGCCAAAATGATATAGAATTCTTCATGACTGATGATCGGTTTTATAGAGATGCACCCTGTGATAGCTGTGATTTTCTGGGTGCAACACAAGTTGTTTGGTTGAAAAATAAATTGATGCTGTCAGATGCGACATTCAAGTTTGTATGTATGGGCACACAGCTGCTCAATACAAATGGCTTTGGGGAATCATACGACCAGTATAAAAAGGAACAACAGGATTTAATCCATTTTATTACTACGAACAATATCAAAGGGGTACTCTTTTTAACCGGAGATAAACACTACAGCGAAGTATGCAGAAGAGAAATAAACGGCTATCCGATTTATGATTTCACCTGCTCTCCGCTCACCACTCCTGCCCTACCCAGACGATTATTAGGAGCATATAACAACGGAGACAGAATACCCGGCTCTGATTATGCCAAGAAAAATTTTGGAAAAATAAGTATTAGTGGGGACAAGGCTGCCAGAGTTTGCGACATCGAAATTTTCTCAGTAGGCGGTAAGCTGAAACGAAATATAACTATCGAAGCAAAAGACCTTCAAAGAAAATAATGATTACAGAGTAATATGCTTATATATTATTTAATCGCACCTATCCTGATATTCCTTGGTCACTTACCATCAGCTATTTTGTATAAGTTTGCAGATGGGATTGCTTTTATTTTATATCACATTATAGGCTACAGAAAAGCTGTAGTTCAAAATAATATTGCTAATTCTTTTCCCGAAAAATCAGCAGTGGAACAAGAACAAATAGCTAAAGAGAGTTATCGCCATTTGGCAGACCGTATTGTAGAAAACCTGAAATGTCTCAGTATTTCAAAAGATGAAGTACATAAACGTATTGAAGTTGCAAATATTGAACTGATGCATGAGTACTACCGAAAAAACAAAAGCGTAGTAGTGCTTTTGGGTCATATAGGCTCATGGGAACTTGGTGGATACAAGGCGTCTTTGATTTTAAAGCATAAGACTTATGGCATTGTAAGTCTGCTTACTAATCCCTATTTCAACAATCTGATTCAAAGAACCAGAGGCAAAATGGGAATGCACCTAATTGGTATGCAACATGCTAAAGCATTTTTCGAACAACCGCTTACTGAACCATCCACAATCATTTTTATCAGCGACCAATCACCCAGCAATCCTACAAATGGATATTGGACTAAATTTTTAAATCAGGATACAAACTTTTTCACTGGTGGAGAACGCTATGCAAGATTGCATGATTGCGCAGTGGTATATGTTGCCATTAAACAAACACAAAGAGGATATTACAATATAGAAGTTATAAATATTTGTGAGGATATAAAGTCAGTTCCTGAAAATACTGTAACTCAAAAATTTATTGAAATGTTGGAAAAAACATTGTATGAAAATCCATCAGACTGGCTATGGTCGCATAAAAGGTGGAAGCATAAAAAAGTGTAATCTCTTTTAATTAAAATATCAAGCCAAACAGGATTGTTTTGCAATCCGAAATTGTCATGACCGACTAAAGCTATTGCTTATCTCCCCAAACGCCAACAGCAGATCGAACTATAGTAGGATAGAGCGATAATGATTTAAAACGCTCAGATGGCTTGTCCCACTCCTTTACCCCAAGACGAACAATGAGTAATTCTTCTTTGGGAACAACAATTACAAACTGACCACGCATACCTTCCATACTGAAATCTCCCATACCATCTAAATTGCGCAGCCACCATAAATAGCCATAGCGTTTCTGAACTCCTCCGCTTTCGCCATTGGGTATATTAACCGCGGTGAGCGATGCTTTCACATAGCTACTATCAACAATTTGGGCTCCTCCAAAAGTTCCTGAATGTTCATAGAGCATACCCACTTTTGCCAAATCCTGCACATTGGAGTAAAAGCAGCAGTATGATTTTTCGGAACCATCATTTGGTCTATCTATAGTCCAGTAAGCTTCATGATTTGCGCCAATTGGCTGCCATAGTTTTTCTGATGCAAACTCACTAATGCTTTTACCAACTGCATTTTGGAGTGCAAGTGTCAAAATCTCAGGATCGCAATTTTTGTAGCACCATTCTGTGCCGGGCTTTTTTTCTGCTTTAATACTTCCTATAAGTTTGTGCATGTCGCTGCCATAGTAGAGTTTACTCAGCTTCCCAAATGGATTAATATACTGGTCTCGATAATCAACTCCTGAACTCATCGTAAGCAGATGGCGAAAAGTGATATTCTTTCTGTCATCCAGAGAATAAGACGGAAGATAATTGCCAACAGGCTCATCCAAACTTTTAATTTTACCTTCTTTCAACGCAATACCGGTGAGCACACCTACAATTGCCTTTGAAGCTGAAAAAGGGTTTGTATGGCTGGAATCTGAATAGCCTTTTTCATACCATTCATAGACAATACTGTCTTTTTTCATCACCAGAAAAGCGACTGTCTTAGTGGTTTTCAAGGCAAGTGAAAGTGAATCGGGAAGACGCACTTTGTTAAACGTTGATGAATATGGAAGATGATAAGGCTTGATAGAAGCGGCAACCTTGCGGCTCGGTAATATTTTTAAATCATTAATCCCGGGATCATTGTATACAATAGTTCTGATAAAAGCTGTTTTACAGGAAGAAAGCAAGACCGCAAGGATAAAAATGTTGAAAACATTACGCATGGTGAATTTGAAATCGTAATTTTAGTCATTAGTAATAAGAAAATGATAAGCGTTGATGCTTATTATGATATGTTTTAGTTTTATTATAAAAATGAATGAATTTAATCTGCCCTATTGTTTCTATAATATTTTGTCAAAGCTGCATTAAATAAGAAAATCCCTACACTTTAAAGTATAGGGATTTTTATAATTTAGCATATTTCGAGATTACTTCACTACATCGAATCTGAATTTCTTTCTGTCTTTTTCAGTTTCAATTACCCCAAAATAAGAGCCGGAATTCAAAATAGGTTTGATGTATATATCATTGTTGTTGATTTCGTGATAAGCCTCATAAACTTTAGAACCTATAATATTGAAGATACTCACTCTTGCAGTTGTTCCGTCAACATTAGTAAGAATATGAAAAGCATCTCTTGAAGGATTTGGATAAACCATTGTATTGTTGGTAGAAACAACTTCATCAATAGAGTTGTATCTGATTATATCTGCTGAATAGCGCGGATTAAGCTGATAGAATTTTAAGCAGCTAGGATTACAAGTATCATATTGACTTACCCATCCTATTACATCAAAATTACCTGTTGGAGCAGAAGTTCCAAATGCTGTTGTCAAGCTATCAATTCTCACTCTGTAACTCACACTGTTGCTGGTAGCTGTAACAGTAAAGCCAGTACCTGAGTTAGTCCATTGTGATACGTTTTGTAAAGTAGCGTTATTCACTCTTACTAAACTTGCTTCCATAGACTCAGAAAGTTGAGATGAAATAACAGATGGCGTTTGAAGACCACTTGTTCCTACTTTGTAAATGGTATCAAGGAATGACATTTGAGTCATACCAAAATACTGATCAACTTTTCCCTGAATTACGATAGAATCACCTTCAGTAACAGTGTAGCCAAACATTTTTGTAGGAATAGCATAAATCTGAATCCAACCTGTGTGATCAGCAATAATAAATTGCAATCCTGATTTTCGGGTATTTATTCCATAAACAACACCACTTGTTCTGCATCTTACATTCAATGAATCTGCCACACCATCTGCATCCTCAGTAGAGATTATACCGATAGGATAGAAAGGTATAGTAGATGGAGGAGTAACAGCAGAATCATTAGCTGCAATTGACAAGTTAAATACAGCATTCGTTCCAAGAGTAGCAGCACCTGTTACTCCTGATAAAGCAAAAGTAAAAGTTTCCAAGCCCTCTTCCAAAGCATCATCAGTTATAGTAATTGCTACATTTGCTGTAGATACATTTGGAGCAAAAGAAACATTAGCAGTGGTGAAATTATTCACATCAGCAGCAGTTGCCGCAGCAGGGGTCATAGCACCAAGTGTAACAGTTGCAGAAACTGTTCCTGCATGAAAAGGCTGGTTAAGAGCTACCTGAATATTGTATACAGTACCCGTTTCATTGACTGTAACTGCAGTTCCTACAAATTGAACAGTGGTATCCAATGGCAAAGCGCACGCATTTGCTGTATGATTACCTAAATCTTCAACATCAGTAGCTAAAACATTCCACTCTGAAGCTCCTGACTGCCAATTTTTGTTACCACCCTGAATGGCACTTTTTCTAACCAAAGATTTGTTGATTGTAAAAGCCGTGTCAGTAGTATTATTTCCCCAAAGCCCTATTGC
>CANHIG010000071.1 GCA_947461105.1 Bacteroidota bacterium
GGGCTTGCTATCACCGGAAGTTATAAAGGATTTGAGGTGATTTCCGAACTTTAGTAATAAAACAAAATTAAAGAGTAAGTATCCACACTCATTTAGGGTTAAGTTATTCGAATAAAACCCTGACGGGGTTATGTATAATTTTTACTTTCTTTGCGCTCATCTCAAATAACTGATGTTTTCAAACAACCGCGTTTTCATTGCGCACATACTTCTTTTATTAGTCAATCTGTTTTACGGAGCTAACTTTATTGTTTCTAAAACTATAATGCCAAACTATCTGCTGCCGCAGGCAATTATCCTAATCAGGGTTTCGGTAACTGTTGCGCTGTTTTTTCTGGTAGATTTTTTCTGGATAAATGAAAAGATAAAACGAAATGACATTCCGCTACTATTTGCCTGTGCCATGTTTGGTGTAGTCATCAATCAGGAAATGTTTTTTGCTGGCTTGAATCTGACAACACCAGTAAATGGAGCATTAATTATGATTACCACTCCGATTTTGGTAATGGTGATTTCATTTTTCAATGCAAATGAAAAAATGACCTGGTATAAAATTGCAGGAATATTCTTTGGTGCGTTTGGAGCATTCTTAATCATCAGCGGCAAGGGTTTCAGCTTTTCCTCCAAAACTATGAAAGGCGATTTGTTCATTTTACTCAATGCAGCATCTTATGCATTGTATCTGGTAATTGTGCGCCCGCTTATGCTCAAGTATCATCCTATGACAGTGATAAAATGGGTGTTTCTTTTCGGACTTATTCCTGTAGTGGCTCTTGGTTGGAATCAACTCGCAGAAACCGATTGGCAACATTTCAAAACTCAAACTTGGATTGCGCTCATTTTTGTGATTTTCTTCGTCACATTTTGCGCCTATCTGTTCAATATGCTTGCGCTGCGCGAAGTGCATTCATCCATAGTAGGAGCCTATATTTATATGCAGCCAATTTTCGCAGCTATACTCTCTGCTTTCTATAACTATGATACTTTCAGTACTCAGAAATTAATTGCAGCAGCATTTATTTTCAGCGGAGTGTTTCTGGTAGCTTTTGGCAATATGATTTTTAAACCAAATAAGACTAAATTAGAAGTATGATATTATCAATGACAGGGTTTGGCAAAGCCGAAGCAAGTGAAAATGGCATCTCGTATGTACTCGAAATAAGAGCACTCAACAGCGCAAAAGGACTTGACATGACAGTAAAATTACCTTCGCGCTATCGAATTCTGGAAGCGGATTTCAGGAATAATGTTGCAGCAAAACTCATACGCGGCAAAGTAGATGTATCGCTATCTGTAAAAGAAAGCGCCTCAAGTATATCGGGCGATTCCGAAAAGCTTGCTGACTTATATTCCAAATATTTTACCATTGCAGACTCGTTAAAAGCAGACACCACCGGACTATTCGCAGCAATAGTGCAATTGCCTGATGCAGCCACAGGCAAAGAGGATGATATTTCTGAAAAAGAAATTGCTCATTGCTCAACACTTTTGAATAAAGCCCTTGACCTTTTAGTATCATTCAGAATCAGAGAAGGAGAAAGTATTACTTCCGATTTGAACCTAAGACTGAGCAACATTAGCACTTTGTTGGAACAGGTAAAACAAAGAGACATAAATCGCCTCAATGATATTCGGTCAAAGATGCATGAACGTTTAGAAGCTTTCATACCAAAAGAAAAAATAGATGCCAACAGATTTGAACAAGAAGTAGTTTACTATCTGGAGAAGATGGATATCAATGAAGAAATATCGAGGCTCACTGCGCACTGCAATCATTTGAATGAAGTGATTATGAGTGAAGATAATCAGCTTGGCAGAAAACTCAACTTCATTGCGCAGGAAATGGGCAGAGAGATAAATACCATAGGCTCCAAGGCTAATGATTTTGAAATGCAAAAACTGGTAGTAGGTATGAAAGATGAGCTGGAAAAAGTAAAAGAACAGACGAGTAACATTCTGTAATATCGCCCGGCAAATTACCAATGTTATTTACTGAATTTTATAGCAATTGAGGTGATAAGACAAAAGTTGTTGTTGCTGAGTTTATTTTCCTGCTGAAATATTTTCTCTGGACTATTTAACCATCTCCCCTCCAATCTGCATAACACTTTTGGTGTAGGGTAATAATCAAAATTAGATGAAAGTCCAAATACTTTAAAACCCTTTGTGCTTGGGGAAGTTATCATTACTCCATTTTCATCATGATAATATTCAGCACGAGCTGCAATTGCTATTTTATTATTAAAAGCATAGCGTGCTATCAAAACCGGACTTAGCCAATAGTTGTAATTTTCACTCCTCTTAAAACGTTGTTCAGCGCCAATATCAAAACCTGCAATTAATCCCCATTTTTCGCTTAATTGGAATTGCACATAAAGGTTGCTAAAATATCTCATGCGCCTTGAAACATCAGGGTCATTTGTACCGATGAATGTGCTCCAGTTAAGTATAATTTTATCAGTTGGTTTATATTTAATCTGTGTGCCAAAAGACGGAAGTGTATTGCCTTTAACAGGTTGTATATGTTGCCATCCATTACAAATAATGATAGCTGCTTCCATTTTATCATTTGGGTTGTATGTGAGTTTTGCACCCGTTAAATAGTAGGGTGAATTCTCCGCGAGTATAGAGCGAGTCAATGTCCAATTGTCAGTTGCTACAGCGCTTTCAAATCCTATATGAGATGCGAAAACTCCCACATCCAGCCATAAATTATTTTTTTTGTTGAGTGACAGTCCTGCATTTGCCTCAAAAATATTTTTCAAAACACTTGGTTCGGCAGCATAATTGTCGCGAGAATAGGTGCCGGCATGCAATGCCAGATTCGCCCTGAATTTTCTATGCTCCGCAGAGAATTTAATATAGCCCAAATTGAGATTAAAAAGTTTCTTCCTATTGTAGTTATAGAAAAAAGGTTGCCTGTAATCTGTTTGTGGTTTGTTGAAATCGTATGCATAAAACATATCTACAAAACCATTCAATGAAAGTTTTATCGGTTTATATTGTATACTATCTATTTGTGCGTAACTGATATTCAAAAACAAACTCATTAAAAAAAGCAAATAACTTTTCTTAATGAGTGCTGAATAATAGCTAAGAAGTTTTACAATCAAAATGGTAAATCGTCTTGATATTCTGCCTGAGGCTCTGCATTATTTTGTTGTTGCTGTTGTTGAGCCGGAGCTGCATTGTTAGAAGAGCTTCCGCCTCCAGCTGCATCCACTTTCCATGCTTTCACATCAGTGTACCATCTGCCATTATATTCACGACTTTCCACATCGAAAGATACAGTAAGCTTATTGCCAATTTCAAGCTGAGCTGTATTTATTTTATCGCCCCAAATTGCAATGCAAACCTTCTTTGGATACTGCCCCTCCGTTTCCAAAATAATTTCTTGTTTGCGCCACTCTCCGTTTTTTCCTTGTCCTGTTTGTAGTGGCAGTAGCTGTACTAGTTTTCCGCTTAGTTCCATAATGATTGTTTTTATTGGTGATTATTATTTTACGATGTCTGTTTTTTTAGCGACTGCCTGAGCGCTAAAATAGCCTAAAGTTTTCGGACTGATATTAGTGGAGGGATTTGCAGGTGCTGCTGGCTGATTGATTGAACTTGTATTCTGATTAAGCTCATAGAAATAATCAAATACCGGCTTATCTACACTTCTAACCTCTATGGTCACGGTATCACCTGCTTGTAAATCATTTCCCGGAGCTCTTATATCTCTTGGCTTGCCATCCCAAAGCCTATCAGAATATACTCTTACACCGCCATCAAGCTTGCTATTAACTGTAGTCTTCACAACATAATAATTAACTATTCCGGCAGGGTCATTTATAATGCAATATGGTCTTTTACTTAACTTCTCCGGACTTCCAAAGCCTGCTAATTCCACATAGTAAACACTATCAATCGCAACAGGTTGGGGCATGGTACTTGTTGCCTGATATAACTTGCCATCTTGCTTTACACTCAAAGTATAAGTTCTTCCGGGTATTCCGTTTTTGGGTTGAGAAGTATAAATACCTGTAGCTACCTGTGTGAGCGTATCTATGTTTCCTGCATCGTCAGAAATCTGAACATCGGCATCAATCACAAACTCAGGAGTATTGTCATCATCATATACTTTGGATTTTGTTAATCCAACAATATAAAATCCCAGTTGATCTGATACAACACCTTCAATTACCAACTGAGGTTGTGAGCTTTTTAAATTGAGGTCTATCTTTTGCTGACAGGAACAAACAAGCACACCGCTTATTACAAGCAACATCATTTTTACATCTCTGATTCTGTTTTTCATGTGTTACTTCTTTTTCTTTTTAAGATCAATAAACGAGAACTTAAAATTATAAGTAATCGAAGGAACTATTCTAAATAAATAGGTCATCTCTGCATAAGTTTTGTTTGTATTTTGGTCTACCTTAAAATCAATGGAGTAAGCATTCTTTCTGGCGTAAAGATTGTAAACACTTACATTCAAATCATGCTCCCAGTTTTTCCTTTTTTTCAAAATGAAAGTAGCCCCGATATCTAACCTGTGATAATCAGGAAATCTGTCCTGATTACGAGGGCCATAATACGGCACTAAATTACCTGCAACATAATATTTGCCACTTGGGAATGTAGCAGCAATACCTGTGTAATAAATCCAGGTAAGTGAAACATTGATGCGTGGTGTGATGTCATACATCAGCACAATATTGAAATCGTGGGTTCTGTCATTTCGGGCAGGAAACCAGCTATTATCATTGATTGTAGCAAATTGTCTCTCAGTGCGGGAGAGTGTATAGCTAATCCAACCTGTGAATTTGCCCGTTCGCTTTTTAAAGAAAAACTCCATACCATAAGCTCGCCCAATTCCATATAATAACTGAGATTCAACAGTTTCATTCACACGCAGCACCGCACCATTTTTATAATCAATTTGATTTTGCAAATGCTTGTAATAACCTTCCAGTGAAAATTCAAACATGTCTTTATAAAAATTCAGGAAATAGCCTGCTGAAACTTGGTCTGCAATTTCGGGTTTTACATTGTTGCTCGTCATTATCCATCTGTCTGTAGGGAAGGATGTAGTAGTATTTGAAAGCAAATGCAGATTTTGAACATTACGCGAATAGGCAAGTTTAAAACTCATGTTCTTGAAAAAGTTGTAGCTCATTGAAAAGCGTGGTTCAAGATTTACATAGGTTTTGCCAAACTTCCCAAGCTTTAGGCTGAAACTATCTACATCTCCATACTCATTGAAAGTGTAGTATCTTCCAGGACCTGCCTGACTAAAAATTGAAAGCCTTAATCCATAAATAATATTGAGTTTATCCCAGAGCGATGCTTCATGCTGACCATACACAGATGTCTCCAAACCATAACTTTGGGTAAGTGAGAGATTATTAATTCTTGTGGTATCCTTAGATGTAATTTCACCGGGAACTATACTGTGGAAAGTAGTTTGAAAGCCGGCTTTCACTTTGTTTTTAGAGTTAATAAAATATTCTAAATCTTCCTTCAATCCGAAATCACGAATCTGCGAATGTAGCTCAATACCAAATTGAGAAACACTGGCCGTATAATTAAAATCATTAAAGATGAAGGCTGTATTCGAGAAAAGCTTCTCACTGAATATGTGGTTCCAACGTGTAGTAGCAGTAGCATTTCCGTAGTTTATTCCGAATCTGTCGCCTTGCAAAAACTTATCCTGCCCGAAATATCCGGAAACAAAAACTCTGTCGCGTTTACCAAATCTGTAGTTTGCTTTTGCGTTCAAATCATAGAAAAAAAGTTTGCTTGTTTTTAGTTGTTCATTTTTTGAAAGCTTCAGAAACAAATCTGCATAAGTCCTTCGTCCCGAAATAAAAAACGAACCTTTATCTTTTACTATCGGCCCTTCTACATTCAATCGCGAAGCAATCAAACCTATACCACCGCTCACCACATAATTTCGGTTATTACCTTCCCTCATCTTAACATCCAACACAGACGAAAGCCTTCCGCCAAACTCAGCAGGCATATTTCCTTTGTATATAGTAGCATCTTTTATCGCATCATTATTAAAAGTGGAAAAGAAACCCAACAAATGCGATGCATTATAAACTGTTGCTTCATCAAGCAGAATTAAGTTTTGGTCATTCGTGCCACCGCGCACATAAAATCCCGCATTCCCCTCTGATGCAGGCTGAATACCCGGAAGCAATTGAATCGTTTTAAGCAAATCTTTTTCTCCGAATATCACAGGGACTTTTTCTAATTGCTTAATATCTAATTTCACTGCACTTACATCAGCTGATTTTACATTTTCATCAGATTTTTTTGCAGATACCACTACCTCATTCAGCGCTTTAGAAGCTTGGAGAAGGCTGATATTCAGCTGTTGACTCTTCAAAGAATCTAATGCGATTTTCACTACTTCATAGCCAACGTATTTATAGAGCAATGTATATTTTGACGCAGGAAGTGTAAGCGAATAAAATCCATAGGCATTGGTTACAGCTCCCGTTCCGGGCAACTCACTCACTGTAACAGCAGCTCCGATTAACTCCTCACCTGTTTTACCATCCTTTACAGTGCCACTAATCGTGATTTTATTTTGCGCAATGAGACTTACGAAAAATGTGGAGCAGAAAAATACAGTAAGCAATTTGCGCAAAAGCATTCAAACCTAATTAGGCTGAAATATAAACTTTTCAGTCGGTCTTTATGAAGCGCGAAAAGTAAAAAACCTTTCCGGATTTTACTTTTGTGAAATATATGCCGCAGCGCAATGAGGCAACATCAACAATTTGCTGATCATTTCCTTCAAATACACATCCTCCGCTCAAATCAAAAATATTTATTTCACTACACTGCTGCTGAAAGTATAGGTAGCGATTGGTTGGATTCGGATAAATAAGAAGCTCTGAATGACTGTATTCCTCTAATCCTAATGGTTTCTGATGTATTGCCCCAACGGCATCCAAGTCAAAACCCGATGACGGAAAATCAGTAGGCCACGGGTCGTTTATCTTTTTTCCATAGCTATCAAAAGTGGCATACTGTGAGTCAATAGAACCAATGACATCCCTTATCCTTACATATCTAATATTATCAAGATCTAAACCTGCAGAGTCTTTCAACTCATCCAAATCAAAAGGCGTTCCATAATTTGCACGAAATGTACCTGCAAGATTATAGACAAGACTGCAATCTGATAAACCAAAACTGGCAGTTTGAAGTGTGTCCTGAATATTGCTGATTGCTGGGAAACGAACAAATCGCTGCCCATCGCTGCTCACCTCTACAAATGCAAACTCAAGAAATGAGTCTATAAAAGCATTTTCAAAGACTGCAAAATCTGCTCCTTGTCCGTTATAAATAGGAGCATCGAAAGATAGTGTAGCGTAACCTCCGTCACCCAGACTTGCTGTGCCGTTCTCACCTGCTTTTCCTACGGCAGAGGCTGCTGTGCCGGCATTTGCAATACCCAAAGTGGTGTCACTGATATTTTGCCAACCCAAAACAAGATTGCAAGATGAAGCCCAACCTGCAAAAACAGCACTATCTTTAAATATCGCAGTAGAACCCGGAAAACCAACCAGAGGAGAAAATTGAGCAGAAATTGATAAATACAACAAGAATACTACCGGAAAAAGAAAGAATCTGATTTTCATGTTGAGGTTTTGACGGGAGCCAAATTTAAACAAAAAATCCCTGCTCAAGACTGAACAGAGATTTTAAAATTATAGCTGCTACTTTACTTTCTGTCTGCAATAGAAGGGAAAGATCTCTGAGCCGGTCCATTATATACCTGACGCGGACGACCGATATCTTCTTTATGCTCTCGCATTTCTTTCCATTGAGCTATCCAGCCCGGAAGTCTTCCAAGGGCAAACAACACGGTAAACATTTGTGTAGGGAATCCAAGTGCTTTGTATATGATACCAGAATAAAAATCCACATTCGGGTAAAGCTTTCTTTCCACAAAATATGGATCATTTAGTGCAGCAGCTTCAAGTTCCATAGCTATGTTCAAAAGTGGATCAGTTTTTCCCAACTTGCTCAAAATACTATCACATGATGCTTTTAGTATTTTTGCACGCGGGTCAAAATTACGATATACTCTATGACCAAAGCCCATCAAAAGTCTTTTCTTATCCTTTACCTCCTGCAATACTTTTTTCACATCTCCATTATCATTATCCCTAATGCCTTCCAACATTTCCAATACTTCCTGATTTGCTCCACCATGTCTTGGTCCCCAAAGTGCTGCAACACCTGCAGCTATTGAAGCATAAAGATTTGCGTGTGATGAACCTACTATTCTTACAGTAGAAGTAGAACAGTTCTGCTCATGGTCTGCATGAAGGATTAATAGTTTATTCATAGCATCCACTACTACCGGGTCTGCAACAAACTCTTCCGATACATTTCCAAAGGTCATGTAAAGAAAATTGGTAACATAATCGTATTTATTTTGCGGATAAAGCACCGGATGACCTTTTCCCTTTTTCTGAATCATTGCACAGATGGTAGGCATCTTAGCTAACAACCTGGAAATAGTGAGATTAGTTTCATCAGGATTACTGTTTGGATTCAATGAGTTTGGATAGAACGATGAAAGACATGACATCATAGTCATCAACTGACCCATAGGATGTGAGCCTGAAGGAAACACATCGAAAACCTTTTTCAAATTTTCATGCACTAATGTGTGCATAGTAAGCTCTTCCTCATAAGCCTTGAGCTGTGCAGCAGTAGGCAACTCTCCATAAATCAACAGATAGGCTACTTCTACAAACGAAGCTTTATTTGCTAAATCATCAATATCATATCCTCTGTATCTCAATATTCCTTTTTCTCCATCGAGAAAAGTAATGTTTGAAACGGTAGAGCCTGTATTTCTGAAACCCTCATCAAAAGTAATCAAACCTGTTTGAGCACGAAGTTTCGCAATCTCAATTGCAGATTCATTTTCTGTGCCGGTCAGAACAGGAAATTCATAAGATTTATCAGCATACTGTAACGTAACTTTGTTAGACATAAATTGTTCTTTTTAGGTTTATGTGCTTCAAATGTAATTATTCACACGAAATCAAATAAACAAAAAATTAACGGAAGTGATTTTGAAAATTCAATCAATTTAAAATTTGATAACACGAACAAAAAACCAAAAGCCCTTACGCTTGGTGAGATTTTCTTGAAATTAGAACAGCCATAAAGGTTTTATGCATTATGAAAGAACTGTTTTAGGGATGGTATCAGAATATTTATACTATCATTTGCTTTAAAGATTGTGACAAAAATAAGTATTCTGATTAGCTTATTTCGAGGGAATGCAAATGCTCTAGTCCGTCATCAAAGCCTTAAAAAATAAGTTCCATAGAATGGACGATACAGATACATTAGAGATCCAATCAGAAAATGAGCATCTCGAAATGTTTTAGAGAGCAAAGTGTGAAAAGGAGAAATTGATTTGAGTATGATTCCGGGAATTAAATAGTATTGAACTTAGAAAACACCACAAAAAACTACTTAGCCTCTAACCAAAACTCTTCGTTACCTTTAAATAGCTTTAATGAAGAAGAGGTATGCTCTATAATTCTGTAATCAGCAGAAGTGCTATCTTCTCTTCTGAGTTGCAAAAACTTATTGCTATTTACTAATGTCCATACTCCTTTATAAAAGAATGATTGTTCATTCAAATAAAAAGTAGGCACGGTGTCTATGTTAGATAAGGAATCCAATCCTGATACATCTTTAACATAAGCGGAATCATATCGGTCATATTTAATAGTGTCAACCTTTTCCCAAGACTCTGTATAGTTTTTATCTTTTGAAAACTGCCACTTGAAGTCAACTTTATCTGCTTTGAATTGAGTTGTTTTATCCCCGTTGTTGTACAAATATTTTTGCACCACCCAAGTGCCATCTAGATTATCAAGTAATTTTTTCTCATTGCAACCTGCAACAAGAATTACTACTGCCAAAACCAAAAGAAATGAAGCCTTTTTCATGTTAGATTATTATTCCTTTTTTCTTAAATATCTGTTGACCCCATCTCTTCTGAGTTCAACATGATTTCCCTCAAGGTTAAAGATGTAGTAGGTGCGTTTTTTATAGATAGTATCCTGAAGCACCAACTTCTGATAGGTGTCTTCAAAAGCCCATGTGCCGGGAATATATACAGAGTCAGTATCCGGAGGAAAATAGTTTTTTTCTAGAAAAGTCCCGCCTTCGCTAAATGTGATTGCATAGTTTCTGATGGTATCGCTATATGGTACAGTATTGGTCCAGTCTATACCATCTTTCAGGATTTTATATACCGTCCATGTGCCCGAAATGTTTTGAGTAGAATCTTTCTTTTTTGAACATGAAGCTATAGCTGCAATGAACAATACCAAAATTAAAGTCCTCTTCATAGTTGTATGATGAATTGTATTAAGAGTTCGAATATAAAAATTTTCTATAATAACGACTAAGGATTAGCAAAATTCATTTTACGGTACAAAAAATATTATTTACTGATTTCCTCAAAAATACCCGTACTCCTGTTTTTGGCCACATTGTTCCAGGCAAAATATCTCCCATTCATAGCTATGTATACGCCATGTGGCAAAGCCTGAGCAAAAGCCAATGCAGTACCAAGATTAAATAGACCGTCTGAGCTGCCAAATTTAATAGGAATCATGGCTCCGGTAAGGACGATTGCTTTTGACAAACCTGCTGATGCAATAAGTTTTGCTGTCACCTCCATAGTATCGGTGCCATGAGTAATTACAATTCTCTCCTCCTCGCAATTCTTACAACTTGACAAAATCAATAGTCTGTCTTCATCTGTCATCTCCAGACTATCAATCATCATCAGTGTTCTTATGTCCACTTTCAGCTTACAGCGTCCCAATTCAAGCAATTCTCGCAGATGGGTATCTTTAAAAAAAAGCTTCCCACTTAGCTCATCATATTCTTTATCAAATGTGCCTCCGGTCACCAGAACTTTTATTGACATATTGTGTTTGTATTATTTTTATATATTAGTTCAAGCTTACAAGTAATTGTACCGAAAAAAAACAACTACCAGACTTCAGACAAATTATCTTTTTGAAGTCCAAAGGAACATTAAAGAAGTTAACTAAAAAAAGATTGATGAAAAAATATCTACTCACACTCGCGGTTTGTTGCTCCTCACTATCAATTTTCGCCCAGGAGATTTCCGGGGTTCTGTTTGACAAAGACAATGGAGAACCTTTGATTGGTGCATCTATAGTAGTAAAAGGCTCAACCACCGGTGCAATAACAGATATTGATGGGAAATTCCGCTTTAAGCCCTCTGAAAAACCTCCGTTTACTCTGGTATTTTCTTATGTAGGCTACGAGCCTTTTGAACAAATAGTAAAAACCGAAGCTGAATTTGCAAAAACATACAATATCAAGCTTGCCACATCGCAGGTTGTTGCCAAGGAAATAGTAATTGTGGACTCAAGAATCACAGAAAAGCAACAGGAGTCTGCGCTCACTATCGAATCCATGGGATTGCAACAAATTAAATCTACTGCATCATCTACCTTTTATGAAGGTCTTGGTACGTTAAAAGGAGTAGATGCCACCTCTGCCAGCTTAGGATTTGTGGTGATAAATACCAGAGGCTTTAACAGCACCTCACCTGTTCGTTCTCTTCAACTTTTGGATGGTGCTGACAACCAAGCTCCAGGGCTAAACTTCTCTATCGGAAATTTTGCCGGAGCTACAGAATTAGATATTCAGAAAGTGGATATTATAGTTGGAGCGAGCACCCCCCTTTATGGTCCAAACGCTTTCAACGGAGTGGTGAGTATGCAAACAAAAAATCCTTTTTTATATCAAGGCTTAAGCGTGTATCTGAAAGGTGCCGAAAGAAATCTTTTTGAAGGCGCGCTTCGTTTTGCCCGTGCATTTAAAAACAAAGCCGGAGCAGATAAATTTGCTTTCAAAGTAAACTTTTCATACCTCAGAGCAGATGATTGGCAGGCAAATAATTTATCGCAAGTGGATAACACCGACCAGCCAAAATCAAATCCGGGTGGCTACAATGCAGTAAACCGATATGGCGATGAAAATAGCACTACATACAACTCAAATTTTGGTATAAGAAATTATCCCGGCTTAGGTCAGGTATATAGAACTGGTTATATGGAAAGAGAAATGGTAAACTATAATATAACCAATCTAAAGACTAACGCAGCGCTTCATTACAAAATTACAGATAAGATTGAGGCGAAAGTGGGCTACAATTTCGGAACAGGAACTACAGTATATCAGGGCGATAACAGATATAGACTTGATGGCATAAAGTTTCACCAGATAAGAGCTGAAATTGGCCAACAAGACAAATGGTTCTTCAAAGCTTATACAACAATGGATGATGCCGGTAAATCATACGATGCCGTTTTTACCGCATTAAAAATGCAGGAGGCTACAGGCAAGGATGACACAAAATGGTTTCAGGATTACGACAAAGCCTGGAATTTAGATTTGGGACTAAGAAATAAATATTTAGCACTTGGTGGATATACCTATGCTCAATGGTTTGCACTTGATACTGCTACCAGAAGAGCAGAAACAAATAGAATCAATACTCAATTTGCCGATTCAGTGAAAACACTTCACAACTTGGCCAGAGAGTACGCTGACAATAATACTTCAGGAGGTGTTTATCAATCAAGATTTAAGCCAGGCACACCTCAGTTTGATTCACTAAGAAGAGTAATTACATCACGAACCACATTTGAAGAAGGTGGCACCCGCTTTTACGACAAATCAAAATTGTTGCATCTGCAAGGTGAATACAAATTTGATATCAAAAATAAAGGATCAGAAAAAAATTCTGCCGATATTCTTGTAGGAGCTAGCTATAGAATTTATTTCCCTGATTCTAAAGGAACAATTTTTAGCGATACCCTTGTGAGAACCTATGCATACGATAGTCTTGGAAATCGATTCGCAACAGATTCATCGCGCAAAAAAATCCAGTACATGGAAATCGGAGTTTATGCTGGCTTCAATAAATATTTTTACATCCAAAA
>CANHIG010000072.1 GCA_947461105.1 Bacteroidota bacterium
AAGAAGTCCGATTTGCCTGTGTGATGAACGTATAGCAGCAATGAGTTTCGGGCAGCGTTGATTTGCTCTTTGATAGAAACTTCTGTAAGCGGAATATATTTAGTACCGGAAGTAGTGCCACTAGATTTGCAGAAATAAAGCGGTTTTCCGGGCCATAATACATCATCTTTTCCTTCTGCAATCAGTTCGATGTAATGTTTGATTTGTTCATAATCTCTTACAGTAACATTTGCTTTAAAATCTTCGTATGTCTTTATCTTAACGAAATTATGGTCTACCCCAAACTTAGTATTTGCAGCTTTTATAAGCAAAGTGCGAAGGAGTTTTTGTTGAATGGAAACAGCTTCCAACTGGTCCTTATATACTTGCTTTGCTACGAAGTGAGCCGCTGCTTTAGCCACTAAAGATTTGATTCCCATATTGATAAATCAGTGTATGTTTGTAATCCAAATTTATATTAATGACTCAAACTATTTTGTATTTTATTATCGCGTTTGTCTTGTTTGAATTTATCGTATCAAAAATACTGGACAAGCTAAATATGGATACCTGGCAAAAGCCTATTCCTGAAAAACTGAAAGATCTGTACGAGCCGGAGCAGTATGAAAAAGCAAAGCAATATGCCATTGCAAATAATAAAGTGGGAATGCTTTCCTCTATTTTATCTTTGCTCATTACACTTGCTTTGCTCTACTTCAAAGGATTTGCATTTATCGATAGCATTGCGGCATCCTTATCAGGGCATTATATTTTGCGTGGTCTAATTTTTATCGGAATTCTTGGTTTAGGCTCTATGATTTTAGGTTTACCCTTTAGTCTTTTCAGCACCTTTGTAATTGAAGAGAAATTCGGTTTCAACAAAACTACGTTGAAGACATTCATTGCTGATAAAATCAAAGGCATTATCATGGGTATTGTGATTGGTGGCGGACTTTATGCTTTGCTCAATTTCTTTTACCATGAATTAGGCAGCAACTTTTGGATAGTCGGCTGGATCATTGTTTCTGCGTTTACCATTTTCCTGGCTATGTTCTACACTTCGCTGATTCTGCCACTTTTCAATAAACTCGTGCCACTGGAATCGGTAGAACTGCGGTCAAAAATAGAAGCATACTCCTCAAAGGTTACTTTCCCGCTCACAAATATTTTTATAATGGATGGATCAAAACGCTCGGCAAAAGCAAACGCTTTTTTCAGTGGCTTGGGGGCAAAAAAGAATATTGTTCTATATGATACATTGGTTAATCAACTCAGTCAGGAGGAAATTACCGCTGTTTTGGCACATGAAGTGGGGCATTATAAGAAGAAACACATTACAAAAGCGATGTTTATCTCGGTTTTCCAGATGGGTTTCATGTTTTTCGTATTTGGTCAACTGGCGGCTAGTCCGCTTTTAGCAGAAGTGTTAGGAGCCACAGAAAATACTTTTCACCTTTCGATTATCGCATTTTCGCTCTTATTCTCCCCAATTTCTATGATAACGGGAATTCTCGGCAATCTATATTCTAGAAAAAATGAATATGAGGCTGATGCCTATGCCAAGGAAACTTATGCAGCAGAGCCATTGGTTTCAGGGCTTAAAAAAATGACTGTCAATCACTTATCTAATCCTCAACCGCATCCGGCCTATATTTTTGTGCACTATTCTCACCCCACTATGCTGCAAAGGATCGAGGCGATGGGGCTATAAGTTTGGGTTCTATTTTGAAACTTTGGAAAAGTTAGCCCTAATGGTTTGGAATATTTGAAATAAGTTATAGATTTGCGGTCCCAAAAAGAATAATTATGTACGCAATTGTGGAAATAGCCGGTCAACAGTTTAAGGCAGAAGCCGGCAAGAAATTATACGTTCACCGTTTGGAAGGTAATCAAGGAGACGCTGTATCATTTGAGCGTGTGCTTTTAACTGACGACAACGGCAGCGTTGAAGTTGGTGCGCCAACAGTAGCAGGAGTGAAAGTGAATGCAAAGATTGTTGCTCACCTAAAAGGCGATAAAGTTGAAATCTTCAAAAAGAAAAGAAGAAAAGGATACAAAAAACTGAACGGACACCGTCAGTCATTAACTCAAATCGCGATAGAGTCTATCGGATAATCATTAGCTAAAAGAAAATCTTAAAAACATAAAGTCATGGCACATAAGAAAGGCGAAGGAAAGGTAAAGAACGGAAGAGATAGCGAAAGTAAGAGATTAGGAATTAAATTATTTGGTGGTCAGGCTGCCATACCGGGCAATATCATCATTCGCCAGAGAGGAACAGCTTTCCATCCTGGCAAAGGTGTTGGTCTTGGAAAAGATCATACTATTTTTGCAATGATAGAAGGCAAAGTGAAATTTACAAGAGGAGCAAACGACAGAAGATTTGTTCATGTAGTAGCTGAAGCATAAATAAGTAAGTAATTATAATAAAAAAACCGCTCAGATTTGAGCGGTTTTTTTATTATAATGAATACCTACTTTAGCGGATAAAATTGAATGTATTAAATATTCGTTAACCCCCTTATATAGTTTGATTTTTAGCCATATTAGGCCTATACTTGAGGAGTATTAATTAACCTAAAAATAAAAACTATGAAAAAATTATTCTATTCAGTGGTAGTAGCTGCCGCCCTAGCTACAGATCTTAACTCTTGTTCTAAAACCTGTGAAGCAGGTTACGAAGGTTCAGATTGTAAGACTGCAGTTAATACTAAATTTGCAGGAACTTATGCTGTTAAAGATACATCAACTACTGGTGGTGTAGCATCTGTTTTCACATACACAATGACAGTATCGGCTCCAAGCTCTGAGCCTTCTAAAATCAATATTTCTAATTTTGGAGGTTTCGGCACAGGAACTACAGCTACAGCATCTGTTGATGGAACAAATTTCACATTGACTAATACGACTTTAGCCGGAGTACAAATTCAAAATGGTTCAGGATCTGTGAATGGGAATTCCTTATCTTTTTCTTATACTTCAATTGATTCTTCTTCTTCAGCTACTAGCCATGCTGTTGGAACCAAATAATTGATTAAAAACTCAAAATAAAAAATGGCCGAATATTTGCTCGGCCATTTTCATTTTAATATATGATGAGTTAGTATTAGTTAGCCCCAGGTCTACTTTTGTTGGTAGCAGGCTTAACTGTTTCATTTGCACCTGGTCTGGAGGTGTTAGTTGCAGGAACAACACTCTCATTCGTTCCTGGCCTGTTAGTATTGGAAGTTTTTGGCGGCTCTGGCTTTGCAGGAGCAGGTTTAGCAGCTACTGGTTTAGCTTTTGGTTTTGCCGCAGCTTTTACCGGTTTAGCATTAGCAGCTATTGAATCTACTACTGCTTGAGCGGCAGCAGCTACTTTTGCATCACATGCAGCAGCAACCTCAGCATCTAGAGCAGCATTTTTCTCATCTACTAATGTTTGCACAGCAGCGTTGTCCGCTTCTATTGCTTTATTGTTTGCTTCTTCATTGTTGCAACTTGCCATTACTAATCCTATGGTAGCTATGGCGCTTAATCTTACAAATGTCTTTTTCATTTTTCTTTATTATTTAATAGATTAATTAATTAGCAGCTGTTGCTAGTGCTGCTGCCGCTTGCAATTCCTGAACTTTAGCATCTACTTTTGCCTGTAACTCTGCATCACATGCTGACTCTTTCAGAGCTTTAGCCTCAGCTGAGGTAGCATTAAAAATAGAATCAGCTTTTGCTGTTTTTTGCTCTTCTGTTAGAGGAGTATATTTCTCGCCACAGCTGCTCATGAGCACTGCTGCCAGAAAACCTGCTGCAAACAGATTTAATGTTGTTTTTTTCATGTTGTTGTTTATTTTAATTTGATTAAAGTGCCAAAATAGCTTGTTTATCGGAATTGAAGAAATTGCCAGCGAATATTTCATAACACACAATGTTTGAAATCAAAGCCTTAACAAAAATTTATTTAGATGTCTTTTGAGTAAGCATTTTTGCATACTTCTGCGAAGTAGCCTCATCGCCTTTTAACTTATAGGAAACCATCAGGTTATTTATGGCCGGTGCATAATTTGGATTGACTTTAAGACATTCCAAAGAAGTGCGAATAGCATCATCTATGCGCCCCGCCAAACCGTATGCTACAGCTAAATCCTCATAGTACAACTCAAATTTTGGATTAATCTGATTAGCTTTTGAGATATAAACTATTGCCTGATCCAGATTGCCTAACTGCCTTCCGTAAATCGTGCCAATCTTATAATAAGGATTAGCTTCTGTTGGTCTTAATTTTGCAGCTTCATTGTACCAGTATATTGCTGAATCGAATTTCCCTATTTTACTGTATGCTTCCGCAATATTAAATTTGCATTCAAATACATCAGGCTTCATATCCAATGCGCTTAGAAAATTTCCTATTGATTGCTCCGGCATTCCATTTTCTACCTGAACACAGCCGATGTTGTAAAAGGCATCGTAATATCCGCCAATCCTATAGGTCTTCGCTTTCTCGTATGCTTCCAAAGCTTCTTTAGGTTCTCGGTCTAGCTTGTAGAGTGCATTTCCCAAAAGCAACCAGGCATTGGAATGTGTTGGATATATCTGAATAGCACGTTTCAAATGATAAATTGACTTTTTGAGCAATTCTTTGCTTTTCAATGAGTCAGGTTCCTTCTCTGCCATTTTAGTCAAGTCACCACCACAAGAAGTATGGATTTTCGAGCTTTCTGTAGAAACTTCCACATCGGTCATAAACAGTGTGAAATTATCTTTCCATGCAAAATTCCTGCTGAATGTCTTTAGGCTGTATAAACTGGTGATACCAATGAAAATATACAGAAGCACATTTGATGACAACTTTAATTTCCTGCCAACTTCCAATAATAAGTATGCCAGTAAAAGACTGAATCCTATTGAACTGAAAAACATAAAACGCTCATTCATCAGAATACCAACTGTGAAGACAAGATTGGAAACTATAGAGAAAGTGATGAAATAGAAAAGTATTGCGTAAGAAGGAATTGTCTTTTTTCTCAACTGCAATAGCGCATAAATCACCAAAGCGGCATTCAGAGCCAATGAAAACAAAAATCCGAAATCCGAAAATTTCACATAAGGAATCTGATTAAAATAATAATCATGAGTAAGGTGAATTGGAAATAAAAGCAGCTTGATATAAAGTAAAAACGTATAAATGACAGTGGCATATTTCAGCTCAAAACTACCATTAGTATAAGCGAAAGGATTGTTGAGTATCTCCGGTGAATCCTCTGTAATTCCAACATCTGTAAAGGAAGTGCGCATCAGCAGATAAATACCTATTGGAATAATCAGTGATACTAAAATTGCAATATATTGCTTCACCTCAGCCTTGGTGAAAAAGTAAAGTGTAAGCGGAATTATTGCAAAGAAAGTAATGGTATTTTCTTTGGATAAAAGTCCAAGAACGAATGAGAACATACCTAAAAGCAAAAAGTAAATCTTGTTTTCCTTGATATAATTCAAGGATGTCCAAAGTGTAATGAGTGAAAACAACAATCCCATTACCTCATCTCTGCCTTTAATATTTGTAACTGCCTCTGTGTGGATAGGATGGACAACAAACAATACGGTAGCAAGAAAACTGAGTGAGAGATAAAAAGGATTTTTTGAAGGAATAGCTGACTTTAATATTTCATACAACAGCAAACAACAAAAAATAAAAAGAATCACATTAATCAAATGGCTAGCCATCGGTGCCAGATATTTATCGCTCTCTCCTATTATGATATTGCTTTCGTTAATTTCATCGCGATTGTCTCCTTTTACTTTTCGGGAAATTTCGTACTCCAAAGCAAGTGTGGCAATAGACAGAGGCCTGTAACGACCACCACTTACCAGTTTACTGCCTTTCTCACCAAAAAATCCCACAAATGCATCATGCGTAAAAATATCGCCAATTCCATCAATCCCTTTCTTAGTAAATTTATTTTCCGTAAGTACCAGTGTATCGTCTATTGCGTATCCATTCCAAAGCGAATTTGAATAAATCAGGAATGTCAATAGCGCAATTATAAGATAAGGAATATATCTATTTTCCATAAAAACCGTTATAGATTCAGTAGGTAAGTTCTGAGATACTTCTGCTTTTGCTGTTTTTACAGGAGCCTTAGTTTTTGTTTGCTTTGCCACTCTATGAATGATTTGATTTAAAAATAACAACTAATACCGCTTGGACAAAATATATAGTTCAATTCTGCTTCGCTTCATTGTCCTATTATTTTATAGCCATCGGCATTATACTAAGATTGAATTGGACTATTGATTAAACCAAATTAGTATAATTCTAAACATGAAATTAATTCAAATAAAATACCTCAAAATAGCAAGCATTGTTTTAATCATATCCATTGCTTTAACCTCTTGCCGAACTAAGAGAGACTGCCATGGCAGGATTAAGTACAAGCACCCAAATGGATTTTACATGTGACAATTGAGTTATTACAACAATTTGCTCAATCAGCAATTTTAATTTATTGTTAACAATATTCTTTCAATACCAATTAGCCTATATTTGAAATTATGGCTAAAACTGACATCATGCACAACCGTGAAATAAGCTGGTTGGCATTTAATGAAAGAGTACTTCAGGAAGCGGCTGACCCTAATGTACCCCTCACAGATAGACTTAGATTTCTCGGAATTTTCTCCAACAACCTGGATGAGTTTTTCAGAGTAAGAGTGGCGAGCATTCAGAGAATGGTGGTGCTAAAAACTACCCGTAAAGATTTCTATGACAAGCCCAAGCAACTATTGGAAGAAGTGCATCACAAGGTAATTGAATTGCAACAAAATTTTGAAAAAACATTTAATCAAATTATAACCCAACTTAAGAAAAAAGAAGTACACCTGCTGAATGAAAAGCAAATTAATGAATCCCAAAAAAAATATATAAGCGAGTATTTCAAAGAACATATTAGACCTACACTAGTACCGCTGATGCTGAATCAGGTAAATGCGTTTCCTTCGCTCAAAGACAAGTCCATTTATTTCGCAATTAAGTTATACACGGCAGGAAAAAATAATGAAAAAGAATATGCGCTTTTAGAAATTCCTACTGATACAATAAACAGATTTCTCAGACTTCCTTCTATCGGCAATAAGCAGTATATCATGATTCTGGATGACATCATCAGATATAATCTGCCTCATATTTTCTCCACTTTTGGCTATAACCATGCAGAGGCATACACCATCAAACTGACCAGAGATGCAGAGTTAGACATGGACAATGATGTATCGCAAAGCTTTATTGACAAGCTTTATAAATCGGTAAAAAATCGCCAAAAAGGGATCCCTGTTCGATTTGTGTATGACAAGTCAATTCCGGAGGATTTGTTCAACTACTTACTCCGAAGAATGAAAATCAAAAAAGATGATAATCTGATTCCGGGGGGCAGATACCACAATTTTAAAGATTTCATGAAATTTCCTGATTTAGGCATTAAAGAATTGAGCTATCATGCCTTTCAGGAAACCTACCATACATTACTTTCAGAAGGAAAAAGTTTTTTCAGCGTTTTGAAAAAACAAGATGTAATGTTGCACTATCCATACCAAACATTTTCCCATTTCATAGATTTCCTGAGAGAAGCCGCCATAGACAAAAATGTAAAGTCTATAAAAATAACGCTTTACAGAGCTGCATCAAAATCAAAAGTGATAAACGCATTAATCAGTGCTGCAAAAAATGGCAAGAACGTTACAGTAGTGATTGAACTTCAGGCGCGCTTTGATGAGGAAGCTAATATCAAGTGGGGAAGCTTGTTACAGGAAGAAGGTGTGGAAGTTATTTATGGCATTTCAGGGCTTAAAATACACTCCAAGCTTTGCCTGATAGAAAGAGTTGAAAAAAAGAAGAAAGTGCTTTATGCAAATATCTCTACAGGAAATTACAACGAACAAACATCACACACATACAGCGATCAGGCACTCTTCACTAATGACATTTCCATCACCAAAGATGTAGAAAAGATATTTGAGTACATCAAAAAGCCCGCAATGCCTGTTAAAGCAGATACATTAATACTTTCACCTATTTCTACCAGAAAGCATTTCATTAAACTGATTGACCGGGAAATCAGATTTGCAAAAAAAGGAAAGCCTGCATCTATTTTCTTAAAAATGAATAGTCTGGTAGATGAAGCAATTATCAAAAAACTATATGAAGCCAGCAAGGCAGGAGTATGGTGTCGTTTGATTATCAGAGGTATTTGCAATCTCAAAGCTGGAGTGACAGGAATGAGCGAAAACATTGAAGTAATTAGCATCATTGACCGATTTCTGGAGCATTCCCGAATATTTATTTTCAACAACAATGGCAAGCCTGATTACTATATCTCCTCATCTGATTTTATGACCAGAAATTTTGATGTGAGGGTTGAAGTGAGCTGCCCTATAAAAGATGAGAAAATTAAACAGCAGTTGGCTGAATTTATGAATATCCAATGGCAGGACAATGTGAAAGCGCGATGGATAGACCAAAATCTGTCAAACACCAGAAGAAAAACCAATACAAAAGCAGTAAGAAGCCAATTGGAAATAGCCAAGCGCATACCATCCTTTCCATTGTAGGGTTTCGGTGCATGTGGATATTTTTATAGCAAAGACCCCTTTTGGAAACCTATTTTTACTGAAAATCTAATCTTGGAGGTAAAAAAATTTGCTGCAATTGATATTGGCTCAAACTCAATCAGATTGCTCATAGAACATGTAATGGAAACAGAAAAGGAAATTCTGTTTAAGAAAAACTCGCTCATTCGCGTTCCTGTAAGGCTTGGTGAAGCAGCCTTTATAGACCATAAAATCCCTGAAAAAACGGTTAAAAAACTTATTGATGCCATTGCCGGTTTTAAACATCTGATGCGAGCCAATGATGTACTGCACTACAAAGGATGTGCTACATCTGCCATGCGTGAAGCAAAAAACGGAGAAGCTATTGTACAACGCATTGAAAAAGAAACAGGAGTTAAAATACAAGTAATATCAGGCGCATTAGAGGCTCGTATGATTTTTGCCAGTCAGCAAAGCTTTGCAAATAAACTAAAAGACAATTGCATCTTCATCGATGTAGGTGGTGGCAGTACTGAAATCACTATTTTCAGTAAGGGCGATGTAGTAAGTGCCAAGTCATTTGATATCGGAACACTCAGAATTCTGAATAATCTGGTAGAAAAAGACAGTTGGAAAGAAATGAGAGATTGGCTAAAAAAAAGCAGCGGCAAACTTTCTAATTTTTCCGTTGTGGGCTCTGGTGGAAATATAAACCGCATAGCAAAGTTAGCACAGTTAAAATTGGGCAAACCCATGGCTATTGAACTGTTGGATGATATAATCAAAAGCATTAAACCTTTATCGCTGGAGAACAGAATGAAAGTGTATGACCTGAATCCTGACAGAGCTGATGTAATTGTTCCGGCTGGCGAAATTTTCCTGACTATCATGAAATGGACTAATAGCTCAAAGATTTTTATTCCCAAAATAGGTTTGTCTGACGGCATGGTCAGAGATGTTTTTGCAGAGTATAAACTGGGTATCAGATCCAATTTTGAATAATGAGAGTTTCGGGTTTCACATTCATTCGTAATGGGGTTAAATATGACTATCCTGTAATAGAGGCAATAAACTCTATCCTCCCGTTAGTAGATGATTTTATTGTTGCAGTCGGAAATTCTGATGACGAAACGCTGGAATTAATCAAGTCAATAAATAGCGATAAAATAAAAATCATTGAGACTCTTTGGGATGACTCCCAAAGAGAAGGCGGCAGAGTGCTTGCTTTAGAAACAGATAAAGCATTTCAGGCAATATCTGCAGCTTCTGACTGGTGCTTTTATCTGCAAGCAGACGAAGTAATCCATGAGCAGGATATCCCTGCAATAAAAGCTGCTATGTATCAGTATTTGGATGATGAAAGGGTAGATGGATTGCTTTTTAATTTTCTCTCATTTTATGGCTCGTTCAGTTACGTAGCTGATAATTATGACTGGGTCAGAAGAGAAGTTCGTGTAATAAAGAACAACAAGAAAATATATTCCTATGGCGATGCATTAGGCTTCAGAAAGAATGATAATGAAAAGCTGAAAGTAAAACCTGTGAGAGCCACCATCTATCACTATGGGTGGGTAAGGCCACCTTCGGTAATGCAACAGAAACAATCTAACTTTCAGCGTTTATGGCACAATGACCAATGGATTGAAAAGTATGTGGTAGAAAGCAGTGAATACGACTATAGCCAGATAGAATGGCTGAGTGAGTATAAAAGCAGCCACCCAAAAGTGATGGAAGAAAGAATCAATGCCATAAACTGGGAATTCCGTTTTGATTTATCCAAAAGAAAAACAAAGCTGAAATACAGAATCAAACGAATAATCGAAAGCCTCACGGGCTATGTGATTGGAGAGTTTAGAAACTATAAGATTATTTAATCAATTCATTTCTAACGATTACCATTATCGCCTTACCTAAATGACTTCTATGATAGATAGATTGTAAATCGTTATAGTAACTTTGGTGCTATTCAAAACAATCAAACAATACAACTATGAATTCGATTTTAAACAAAAATCACTTCTTTGTAAAAGAACACGTTAGAATTCTAAAAGCTGCAAATCAATTTGATGTGTATGAAATAGAATCGCAAACGCCTGTCATTCATTGCAAGGAAGTGGAAATGAGTTTGATTACGAAAATATTCAGATACACAAAGTACAAAGCCTATACTCCATTCAGCTTTGATGTAACTACTATTGACAGTCAGGATAAAATTATGAATCTGAAAAGAGGCTATACATTCTTTCGTTCAGTGATTGAGGTCACTGATGAACAGGGAAACTTAGTAGGTTATATCAGAAGGCTTTTCAAGTTCTTAAAACCAAGTTTCGAAATCATTGATTCAGAGTTTCGCCAGCTGGCGACTATAGATGGCGACTTCTTCGCCTGGGATTTCAAAATCAGAAATAGCAATCAGGAAGAAATTGCTGTGGTAACAAAAAAATGGGGCGGCTTAGGAAAAGAGTTATTTACCAACGCAGATAACTATGCCTTTATTATTAACGAAAACGTAAAACAAGACGATAAAATCCGTATGATACTATTGGCAACAGTAGTCAGTCTTGATATGGTTTTGAAAGAACGATAAGCCTATTTTTTTGATGTAAAGAACTTTCTAATAAAGCTTACATCTTTATCGTTCTTCTTAATTTCAAAAAGCTTCAAAAACATCTTATACATCTCATCTTCCACTCTTGATTTTACGAGTTCCAGTGTTTCTTTGTCCTCGTGTTTGTTTTTAAATCGCTTAGTAGAGATTCTTTTGCCAAAGGCAAAATAAAGCTTTTCAGGTCTTGGAATAATGGTATTCCCGATTCCGTGAATGATAGGCGGAATCAATTCTCCGTCCTTAAACACAGAGTGAAGCAGTCCGGTTTGTTTGAGCAGTTTGCCAAGAGAACTGTCATTGATGAAATCATTGGAATCCTTCACCACGGTGTAAGCTTCTTCACCCCCAACTGCCGCCACAGGAATAATATCATAACCGTTTTTCATGGCCATTCGCACAAAGCCTGTTCTGTCGCTCCATTTTAACACATAGGCTTCACCTTTCTTTTTGCAGATTTCGCGTGTGCCTCCGGGAAATACGATTAGACTATCGCCTCTTTCCATCAGTGCCTGGCAATTTTCTCGCGATGCTTCCACACCGCCAAGTCTTTTGGTGAGATAATCTTTCCAGTATGGAATATGATGGTGCATACTATCGGTGAGTCCTCTCAGCAGAATTCCTTTGCGCAGATACAATTCTACGGCAAATGGATAGCCATCCAGCAAACCAAGTACGGTGTGATTGGTAACATACATCGCAGGTCTCGATGCATCTATTTCATCAATACCAAAATATTGAGGAGCGAAATAAAACTTGAATGGTGCAATAAACTTTTTCGCATCAACTTTTGATGGTGGACGAAAATCAAATTTGTCTTTAGGGGCTTTCACTACGGCTAATTTATCAAAAATAGCATACCAAGTTACTTCAAATCTACAGACTTGAAGTATATATAAAAAACAGACTCAAGTCTTTTTTCCTATAAAGCTTTTAAGTCGGGTGATTTATAAGAACTAGTCGCTATCCTTATTATGGTTGCAGCATCCGCTTGGAAAATAAATTTGAAGTGATATTTATTTTTATATACTTTAATTAAATATATTTTTAAAAGTTTTTTGGAATTAAAACTCACTTTTATATTTAAAATAAATTTAAAACGTTTTTTAACATTCAAGAGCACTACCGATTTTCTGATTGAATATAAATTTACGATTGCTGAAGCTATAAATCGGAAAGAAATAAACTTGATAAGAAGTATATACAGAGCCAATAAAACAGTGTAGAAAACAAACAAAGATGATAAAAAATAAATCAAAACCATTAGCCATATTGTTGTCAGGATTGCTATGGGTGAGTTTTGCCCAAGCACAGCAATCTGCCAATGCTACAGGCGGTGATGCTTCGGGTAGCGGAGGAACCGCTGCTTATTCGGTAGGACAAATTGTTTATACCACTAACACAGCAACCACAGGTTCGGTAGCACAAGGGGTGCAGCAGCCATACGAAATTTCTATTGTATCGGGTATAGATAATCATACTGTGAATATAGAATTAAGCGCTTATCCAAACCCTACTACAGATTATATAAAGTTGAAAGTTGAAGGAGAAAAGTTTGAAGACCTCAACTATACATTAGTTGACATAACAGGCAAGCTAATTGCCAGCGAAAAAATAACAAGCTCAACCGAAATCATTGGTATGGAAAATTTGGCAAGTGCTTGCTATTTGTTAAGAGTAACCAACAACAACAA
>CANHIG010000073.1 GCA_947461105.1 Bacteroidota bacterium
CACCGCGATGATATGAAGTGGATTTCTAAAAACACTTTGGAAGCAGTAGGAAGAACGATGCTTCAGGTCTTGTATGATTATGACGCGAAAGAAGAAGTAAATTAATTTCTACTCATACCTCAAAGCATCCACAGGATCAAGGTTTGCTGCTTTGTATGCAGGGTAAATACCAGCTGCTAATCCTATGATGAATGTGAAGAACAGTCCCGCAATCATCCATACCCAAGGCAAAATAAATCCTGAGGCTAAAACAAGCCCAACCAGATTGCCGAGCAATATGCCAAGAATGATTCCTACAATGCCACCGAGCATACAGATCGTAACGCTTTCGGTCAGGAACTGAACCAGAATGGTATTTTTCTTAGCCCCAATAGCTTTGCAAATACCGATTTCTCGGGTGCGTTCATTTACGCTAACCAGCATAATGTTCATCAATCCAATTCCGGCACCAATTAGTGTGAGAAATCCGATGACCATTGTAGCGTAGCGCACATAGCTCAATTGGTCAATTACCTGCGATGCCAGACGGTCAGATTTTATAACCGTAAAGTCTTCTTCATGTCCTAAAGGAATTTTTCTGATAGCACGCATCAGTCCATTACATTCTTCTATGCCCTGATCCAAAAAAGTAGCATCATTTACCATTACATTTAAGATGTATGAAGTGTTTTGCTCACCCATATTATATTTTGCAGCCAACAACGGAATCATAGCCTGATTGTCCGTGCTTACCTGGCTCGCTCCTTTCGATGCTAAAATTCCTACCACTTTGTATTTGGTATTGCCTATGCTAACCAGTTTTTGCATCACTGAATCCTTATTGGTAAAAAGTTTGGTTACCACATCTTTGCCAAGCAGCACTACATTTTGTCCATTTTCAATTTCCTGTTTTGAAAACAACCTTCCCTGAGCTACCGAAAAGCCTGATACTTTCAGATAGTTGTCGTCAATGGCAAATACTTTCACATTTGGATTTGTCTTTTGATTGCTATAGCGGATTACAGAGGCGGCATCTGCCATTGCAGAAATGGAGATAGTAGAAGGGAAAGTGAATTTTTTCTTAAACTCATTGGCTTGCAGTAGTGTAATATTCGGATTGCCGCTGGCGTTGCTTCCTGTTCGTCTTCTTCTGCGCAAAGCTCCGTCATTTTTTATAGAAAAAGTATTGGAACCCATTTCACTAAAGCTGGAAGTAAGCTTACGGGTGATGCCCTCTGTGGCAGTAATAATGGATATGAGCGCACTGATGCCAATGGCTATAATCACCAAGGTGAGTATGGTACGTAACTTATTGCCTTTTATGGCTCTGAAGGCAAGCCTGATGTTTTCTTTCAGATTCATTCGTTGTAAACTTATTCAAACCTCTGAAGTTTTCAGAAACTTGAGAGCTTTATTAAGGATTATTTTAAAGCGAATTTTCGCCAGCAATGGCATTTCATTCGCTAATTAATACGAAGATTTTAGGAGTTCTGCTATCCTTTTCTACATTTGTGGCGGCAAAAAGGGAAGATGTTTATTTTTTGATTTTTGCCAAAAATTAACCAACCAAAAATTCATCAATATGGCTTTCGACATTGAAATGATTAAAAAAGTTTACGCGGAGCTTCCTGCAAAAGTAGAGGCTGCAAGAAAGGCTTTGGGGCGCCCATTGACTTTAACAGAGAAAATTCTTTATGCGCATTTGCATAATACTCAGGAATTGCAAAATTTTGAGAGAGGCAACTCTTATGTAGATTTTGCACCGGACAGAGTAGCGATGCAGGATGCGACAGCTCAAATGGCTTTGTTGCAATTTATGCAAGCCGGAAGACCTAAAGTAGCTGTGCCATCTACTGTTCACTGCGATCACCTGATTCAGGCGCGTGACGGTTCAAGTGCTGACCTTACAAGAGCAAAAGACGAAAGCGAAGAAGTATTCAACTTTCTTGCTTCTGTTTCTAATAAATACGGAATCGGTTTCTGGAAACCGGGCGCGGGAATCATTCACCAGATTGTTTTGGAAAACTATGCTTTCCCGGGTGGAATGATGATTGGTACAGACTCACACACCGTAAATGCCGGAGGTTTGGGAATGGTAGCCATCGGAGTGGGTGGAGCTGATGCTTGCGATGTAATGGCAGGCTTGGCTTGGGAATTGAAATTCCCGAAATTGATTGGTGTGAAACTTACCGGAAAACTTAGTGGCTGGGTTTCTGCAAAAGATGTGATTTTGAAAGTAGCAGGAATCCTTACTGTGAAAGGAGGAACAGGGGCTATAGTAGAATATTTTGGCGAAGGCGCTACATCCATGAGCTGCACCGGAAAAGGAACCATTTGCAACATGGGTGCCGAAATCGGTGCTACTACTTCTACTTTCGGCTATGACGAAAGCATGGAAAGATACTTGAGAGCTACTGAAAGAGCCGATGTGGCTGATGCGGCAAACGCAGTAAAAGAACACTTAACTGCTGACTCAGAAGTGTATGCAAATCCTGAAAAATATTTTGATCAGGTAATCGAAATCAATTTGAGCGAATTGGAACCATACATCAACGGACCTTTCACACCGGATTTGGCTACACCAATTTCTAAAATGAAAGAAGTGGCTGCTGCAAACAGCTGGCCGTTGAAAGTGGAAGCTGGTTTGATTGGTTCTTGTACCAACTCTTCTTATGAAGATATTTCAAGAGCAGTTTCTTTGGCAAAACAAGTGGGAGAAAAAGGATTGAAAGCAAAAGCAGAATTTAGCATCACTCCTGGTTCTGAGCAAATCCGCTATACTATTAGCAGAGATGGCTTCATTGATACCTTCAACAACATTGGCGCGAAAGTATTTGCAAATGCCTGTGGACCTTGTATCGGAATGTGGAGCAGAGTAGGAGCAGAGAAAAAAGAGAAGAATACTATCATTCACTCATTCAACAGAAACTTTGCTGCCCGTCAGGATGGCAACCCTAACACGTATGCGTTTGTGGCTTCACCTGAAATAGTAACTGCTTTGGCAATTGCCGGAGATTTAGGATTTAATCCGCTTACTGATACATTGACTAATGAGAAAGGGGAGCAGGTGAAACTTGATCCGCCAACAGGGGACGAACTTCCTGCAAATGGTTTTGCTGTGGAAGATGCGGGCTATCAGGCTCCTGCTGCTGATGGAAGTGGTGTTACTGTGAATGTATCGCCAACATCAAGCCGTTTACAGCTTTTAGCGCCATTCTCAGCTTGGGAAGGCAAAGACCTTTCAGGTTTGAAATTGCTGATTAAAGCAAAAGGAAAATGTACAACAGATCATATTTCTATGGCTGGTCCATGGTTAAAATTCCGTGGCCACTTAGATAATATTTCTAACAACATGCTTATTGGAGCAGTTAACTTCTTCAATGAAAAAACAAACTCAGTTAAAAATCAGCTTACAGGAACTTATGATGAAGTGCCGAATGTGCAACGTGCATACAAAGCAGCAGGAATCGGTTCTATTGTAGTGGGTGATGAAAACTATGGGGAAGGTTCTTCCAGAGAGCATGCAGCTATGGAGCCTCGTCACTTAGGTGTTCGTGTGGTATTGGTGAAATCTTTCGCTCGTATTCACGAAACTAACTTGAAGAAACAAGGAATGCTCGCGCTTACTTTTGCAGATAAAAACGATTACGAGAAATTTAAAGAAGACGATACTATTGATGTAGTTGGATTAACTTCTTTTGCTCCGAATACTCCGCTTACTTTGGTGATTAATCATGCAGATGGAACTAAAGATGAAATCAAAGCAAATCATACTTACAACGCTCCTCAAATAGAGTGGTTCAAGGAAGGTGGTGCGTTGAACATCATCAGAAAATCTATCGGGAAATAATTGCCGGATATAGATAAGGGATACATGAAATGCCGCTGACTTTCAGCGGCATTTTTATTTTTATTGATTTTTTCAGTGCTTATTTTAAATTCATTACATTTAGATAACTTAAACTTTATCATTATGAAAAAATTATTACGTTTTCTCTCGTTTCTTTCCATAATCACCACTCATCAACTCTCCGCTCAATGTACTGAAAAGGCAGAGCCTAAAGTGCTATTGGTGGGTGATAGCTGGGCATTTTTTATGGGCGTAGACCAGACCATTAATAATGCTTTGAAAAATTGGGGTCATTCCAATTATCGTTTTCTTACCAATTCAGTAATTGCAGAGAATGGTGCTCAGACTGACGATTTTTTGAAAAAGGAAAAGCTCGATTCAATTAAAAGTATGCTTCAGGCAAATCCTTCAATAGAAGTAGTTCACTTAAGTATTGGAGGTAATGATGTACTTGGTGATTGGAGAAAGAGCTTTACTATTGCTCAGAGAGATACGCTTGCAGCTCAGGTATCTCGTAGACTTCAACTTGTAATAGATACCATAAAAACTTTCAGACCGGGTATTAGAATATTATGGGGAGGATATGTTTACACAAATTTCGAAGAGGTTATTACACAGTCGGGTCTTGGAAGCAATCATCCGTTCTATAGTACATGGCAAAAAATGGAGTTCCCATCAAACGCAGAAATGAACACGGTCTTGAACTATTTTTCCGACTTGATTGAGGCATATACTTTCACTGATCCACAGGTAGATTTTATAAAAGTGCCCGGACTGATGCAGTATACTTTTGGGCAGACAACTGCTCTTGGTGTGGCTCCGGGAGGAACCTATGCGGCTTATACTGTGCCTCTTCCTCTAGGTGACCCTGCTTATCCATCTCCAAAAACTTCAATGAGAGATTATTTATTTACAAAAGACTGTTTCCATCTTGCGCCACAAGGGTATTTGGATATGATTGAATATCACACTCAAAAGTTTTA
Organism: Bacteroidota bacterium; assembly: GCA_947461105.1. GTDB lineage: Bacteria > Bacteroidota > Bacteroidia > Chitinophagales > LD1 > CALAYL01. The sequence goes on from CANHIG010000073.1 coordinate 4,813, forward strand.
TCACAAATTACTGATGGATGATTTATATCTGTTGTCTCAAAACAGTACTCAAACAGGTTCAGTATCTTCATCCGGTGCGGTGTCTCCTAATTTGTATCTTGGAGAAAGTAGTGGAGAGAGCTTTGCTACTGAACTTACTTTCAACACCACAACAATGTTGGACACCACACTTGCAAAAGCGAGTATATTTTTGAGAAGAGAAGCTCTTACTGGCACTAATCCAATAAGCGGAAGTCTGCAGGTAAAAGTAAAGAATGGAATTTTGGGTGCAGCATTAGATGTGGAAGCTGTTGACTATAGCGCAACAGGCGATGGCTCCGGAAATCCATGTTTGTATGGTGCAAATACCGGTGATAAAAAATGGATTCGTTTGGATTTGCCGGTATCAATGTTCCAATACATAAAGAAAAACGCGCCTACGCAATTTGTTATTTCAGCATCTGGATTTACAGGTGGTAAAGTAACTTTCAGCAATGCTTCTGATCCGGACTATGCCCCAGTATTGAATTTGAAATATGGAACACCTACGGTAGGAATAAATGAAGTGAACCAATCAGCAAAATTAAGTGTCTATCCAAATCCTGTTCATGATATACTTAATGTTCAGATTGCGGAAGGAGAGATATTACAAGTTGGTATTACAGATTTGCTCGGAAAAGCTATCCCTGCATCACTCTCTGCTCAAAATACTGTTAATACAGCTGCTCTGGCACCTGGTGCATACATCCTGAATGTAACTACTAAAGCAGGTAAAGTAGCACAGCGATTTATAAAGCAATAGTAGCTCCGCTAGAATTTTTTTTAAGGGCAATGCGTTAGCATTGTCCTTTTTTATGTGTAATCGTTGGGTTACGAATTCTATGTACACCACTAATATTTTTATATTTACGCCATGCAGGAAATTTTTGACAAAGCGAATGAAGTGCTTCGGCAGGTTCAGGCGGAAGCTCCTACTGACAAAGAAAGTTTGGAGCAATACCGTATTAAATATCTCGGCACAAAGGGGTTAATTAAAGACCTTTTTGGTGGCATGGGTAAGTTACCGGGCGATCAGAAAAAAGATTACGGTCAACTTATGAATACCATCAAGCAGGCAGCCGAAGAAAAATATGAAGCACTGAAAGCACAGTTTGAAGGTAGTGCTGAAGATGCCAAGCCTGACTTTGATTTGACAGCTCCTGGCTATACTAATGAAATTGGTGCACGTCATCCGATTTCGATAACCAAAAATAGAATCATTGAGATTTTTTCATGCATAGGATTTACTGTGGCCGAAGGTCCTGAGATTGAAGATGACTGGCATAATTTCACCGCGCTAGGCACTCCGAAAGACCATCCTGCGCGCGATATGCAGGATACGTTTTACATCACAGTAGATAAAAACACTTTACTGCGTACTCATACTTCTTCGGTTCAAATCCGCATGATGGAATCACAGCAACCACCGCTGAGAATTTTGATGCCCGGCAGAGTATATAGAAATGAAACTATTTCTGCGCGTGCACACTGCACCTTTCATCAGGTTGAAGGTTTGTATATAGACGAAGGCGTTTCTTTTGCAGATTTAAAACAGACCATGTTTTATTTCGTTCGCGAAATGTTTGGGCAGAATACTGAAATTCGTTTCCGTCCCTCGTTCTTCCCTTTCACCGAGCCAAGTGCAGAAGTTGACATTTCCTGCTTTATCTGTGGCAGCAAAGGTTGTGCTGTATGCAAACAAAGCGGTTGGGTGGAGATTGGTGGTTGCGGCATGGTAGACCCTGTAGTTATGGAAAATTGCAACCTTGACCCCAAAAAATATTCAGGCTTCGCGTTTGGAATGGGAATTGAAAGAGTAACGATGCTTAAATATCAGATTAATGATTTGCGCTTATTTTTTGAAAATGATTTGCGTTTCCTCAAACAATTCCAACAAGCTTAAATGAATTTGACAGACATAAAACGCATTGGTGTTTGCGGAGCGGGAACAATGGGAGCGGGAATTGCTCAGGTATTTGCGCAGAGCGGGTTTGATGTGGTGCTGTTTGATTTGAGCAAAGAAGTTTTATTAACTGCCGAAAAATTAATTGCTGCTAATCTTGCTAAAGCAGTTGAGAAAAATAAAATCAGCGAACAGCAGAAAAATGAAGCACTGAGCAGAATTTCATTCATTGATGATTTGAAAGCTCTAAAAGCAGATTTAGTTATTGAAGCAATTGTAGAAAAGCTGGAAGTGAAAGAAAAGCTTTTTGCAGAGCTTGCTGCAATCAATAACGTAAATACAATTTTCGCATCTAACACATCTTCGCTTTCCATTACAGCTATTGCAAAAAGTATTAGCAATTCAAAGCGATTTGTTGGTTTGCATTTTTTCAATCCTGCTCACCTGATGAATTTGGTGGAAATAATTCAGGCAGTGGAAACTAGTGATGAAACAATTATGACGATGAAAGAGCTTTGCGCAAAAATCGGAAAGACTGCTGTTGTGTGCAAGAACTCACCGGGTTTTATCGTGAACAGAGTGGCGCGAAATTTCTACACAGAATCGCTGCAAATACTGGAAGATAATGCAGCTAAAATGGAAAATATTGATGCGCTTTTGGAATCAGCAGGTTTCAAAATGGGGCCTTTTAAATTGATGGACACAATAGGTAATGACATTAACTTTGCGGTTACTTCTTCTCTTTATAATTCATTTCATCAGGTGGCGAAATTTCGACCATCTCGTATTCAGGAGCAAAACGTTGTTTCCGGAAATCTTGGGAAGAAGACAGGCAAAGGATTTTATAATTATGAATAAAACATAGCCCAAGGTTTAACCTTGGGCTATGTTTTATTTAGCGAACTAACTTCTTCGTAAAATTCCCTTTATCTGCTTGTACTTTTAAAAAGTAGATTCCATTGTGTTGATTGGTTAAATCAATTTCGAATTCATAATTATCAATATTTTTTTCTGCAATCAATTTTCCTTCCTGATTCAAAATCTGATAATGATTTATTGGTGTCTGTTGGTTTAGTTTTACAAAATATATTCCGTTTGATGGATTGGGAAACACGCTGATGTTAGCTGATTCGCTTTCCAGAAGAGAGACAGAAGTGATTTGTCCTGTTTTTGCAATTAGCCTCACAAACCATATATCTAGTGAGCCGTCTTTTGTATTTCCCCATACCGCGCTTATAGTGTCATCTGTTAAATCTGTGCACATGAAATCATTCCCGCTTTGCAAAAGGATAGAATTGAACGCGACTAACGAATCGCTGAGTTTAAAGTTTGGCGAAAAGTTTGCAGAATCCTTATCGCGGAATGCTGCATAAAATTCCGAAGCAGCTAAATATCCTGAGCCTGGTGCATTTCTTCTGTCGCGCCATGAAATCACCAGATCTCCATCTTTGTCAAAATCACCCCAAATCATATCCTGCAATTTTCCATTGCCCGAAGGGTCATCATTTATTCTGACAGGTGCTACCCAATTCGCTCCAGCATCAAAAGATTCAGTAAGCATCACATCAATATCGCCACCATTGTACCGGTATAGATACAGAAACGCAAGATGGTCGGAATTTGCTGGATTAATCAGGAGCTTATAACCGGTTTTTGCAGTATCATTATTTGCAGGAGTTGTGCCGTTCAGCACTACAGAATATTGAAATCCATTTCCGGCATTGTCAGACTTGGCAATTATAAAACGGGCATAAGGACTTTCTGCAGGAAAGTATGAAGGATAAACAGCATAAACTAAACTGCCTGAAGCAGCAGGAGCTGGCATGGGCTCTGCAATCTGATTACCCACAAGAAATCCTGTACTGTCAATATACCTCAATGTTCGCCATGTAAGTCCGCTATCAACCGATGAGATGAAATAAGGTCTGTTTGGAGCGGGAACCCATGGTGCCGGTTTTGTAGTAATAAAGAGTTTGTCACCATTTTCGTTTACAGCAAGCCAAGGTCTGTCAAGCGGCCGCTCTGGGGCATCATCATAGGCATCAATAGCTTTGACCGGACTACCCCAACTGAGCCCGCCATCTTTTGACTTAAAAACATATACACCACCTGAATCAGGACTTTCTCTGTAATCAATAAAACACAAAAACAAATTTCCGCTTTTGTCAAATGCCATTGAAGGATCTGCGGATTTATAAGTTGGAACCATATGCGGCATAGCGTAAGCGCTGCTCCAGTTTTTTCCACCATCAAAAGACGTTTTCACTTTTATGCTGAGTCTGCCGTTATTTCCCAGCACAAATCCCATCCACGCTACAACCAAATGCTGATTGTTTTTCGGGTTTACCACGATGAAAGGCTCGCCTTCAAAAACGGTTCCGTTGGAAAGGTTCTTTTCCTGACCATAAGAAAATTGAAGCATTAAAATTGAAAGTGCAACAACAAATGTATTCTTCATAAGTAAGATTTATGCTAAGAGTAGTATTGCCAAAATTAGTTTAATTTACTGAGAACATCAGCTCACAATTACTTTAAGCTTTTTCGGAACAATCTCAATTTCAAAAGGACCGGTGCCAAGCACATCCCCATCTGCTTCAATGAATACATCATCTTCGCTTCGAATTACTTTCACATAAAGTTTTTCAGTTTCCCATGAGTCTACTTTGGGATGAGTCACCAATTCTCCGCTGTATAGTTTGTGAATATTCATCACTACTTCGGGGGCAGAAAAATCTTTAGCCAGAGAAACAAAAAACTTGCCATCATCAAGCAATGCGCCCGGCATTAGTTTCATTCCGCCACCGCCATATTTGCCAACTCCTGCAATACACATGTATGCGGCAGAAGTGATGTTTTTTTCTGCTGATGAAATTTTGAGAGTGGGCTTTTTATAGGAGAAAAGGCATTGCAACATGCCAAGCAAATAGGCAATGGTTCCATACTTTTTGAGGTGCAGCGTATTGGCTACTACATACGAGTCAAAGCCCACACCTGCAAAGTTTACACAATAGCGAGTTTGCCTTTTGCCATCTTTTGTAAAGGTGATTTTTCCTAAATCCTGCACTATTGTTTTTTCTGTTTTAAGTGCCTGAATTGCTTGTTTCAAATCTTTTGAAATGCCTGATGTTTTAATCCAATCATTTCCGGTGCCGTTAGAAATCAGGCAGACTGTTATTTCTGTTGAGTCAACTTCATTTTGGTTTACAATGCCATTTGCAATTTCCTGCAAAAGACCATCACCGCCAATGCCGATAATTTTTCTGTACCCTTTTTGAATAGCTCGTTGTACAATTTCCTCTGCATGCCTTGGTTGCGCTGTGATTTCAAATGAAAATGAAATATGTTGCTCTAGGGCTGTTCTAATTTTATCCCACTTTTTTTTCACACCCCAATTGCCAGATGCAGGGTTAACGATTACGAAGTATGAGTGATTATTTATCAAATCTTCAGTATTAAACTCCAAAGAAAAAACTCCTTTTCAAAAAAGGATTCGTTTTGCGCTCTTCGCCAATAGTAGTTTCCGGACCATGTCCGCTATATACCAGGATGTCGTCCGGCAATGCCATCAATACTTCTGTTACAGAACGGAAAAGCTCCTCTCCGCTGGCTCCCGGCAAGTCATATCTTCCCACACTACCTTTGAAAAGTACATCTCCGCAAATGATGATTTTTTCCATTTCAAAATAAAAGCAGATACTTCCCGGAGAATGTCCCGGTGCATGCAGTACTCTGAAATAGCTATCTCCAAAATTTGAAACTTCATTATGCTCCAGAAATTTATCTATGGGTTTTTGTTCATCTAACGCTACTCCGAAAACTGCTGCATAATCATGAACTCCTTTCAATACAGGAATTTCATTTCGGTGTGCTTCTAAAAGCAAATTGTATTTTTCTTTAATGAATTCATTGCCCAAAACATGGTCAATATGGCAATGAGAATTCAATAACCGAACAGGCTTTAGCCCTGATTTTTCAATGTAGCCTATCAGTTGTTCTTGCTCATAGGCATTGCTGCATCCCGGGTCAACAATTATACATTCTTTCAGGCTGTTTGAGAGTACATAAGTGTTCTCAGCAAAGGGATTAAAAGTGAATTTTTTAACGGTTATCATGCCGCAAAGGTAGCTTTTCGTAAAACTTTTGAAAACTTTCGGATTTTTATGAAGTTTAGCATTATATTTATTGACAAGTGAAACAATTCGGATGAAAAGATTGTCCGGGAAATTTGAGATGAGAAAATTATTATTCGCATATACCGTATTCTTTTCGTTGCAACTATTCGCACAGGTTCCCGGAATTAAATTTGGTCAGAACCGGGTTCAGTATAAAGATTTTAATTTCTCTTACTATCCGTCAGAACACTTCACTAGCTATTTTTATCAGGGCGGGCAGGATGTAGGCAAATATGTATTAAAAGCATCTGAAGATTTCTATGATGACCTTTCGAAAAAGCTTGATATAAAAATTAAAGGCAAGACTGATATTATTGTCTATAACACACTCGAAGACCTCAACCAAACCAATATTGGCATATACGAACCCGACCAAAATCAGGGAGGAGAAGCAAAACTGCCCAACAGTAAAATCTTTATTTATTTTGATGGGAATCATGAGAAGCTTGATGAACAGATACGCTCGGGAATAGCAAGGATAATGGGTGTAAGGGCATTGTCCGGCAAAAACAGAGAGACTAAGTTCTACAAAAATATTCCTCAATGGTTTAATGATGGGTTGAATCATTATTTGTCTCATTCATGGACAGCCATTGATGAAGACGATTTGCGCGATGGCATTACCAGTGCCCGATACCGTGACCTTCGCAAGCTAAACAGCGAAGAATATGCGGCTGTTGGTTTTTCTATATGGCATTACATAGAGGAGCGTTTTGGAAAAAATGCGGTAATCAACACTATTTATTTATCGCGGCTAAATAGAAGCACAGATTATGGTTTTCAGTTTGCTTTGGGTTTAACCACTCAGGATGTTTTAGTGCAATGGTATGAGTATTATAAAAGCAGATTTGAACAGGAAAGCACATTGGCTATTCCACCAAGAGAAATAGACGAAGTATCTATCAAAATCAAGAAGGAAACCAGCTACTATCAAACTAAAGTATCACCAAATGGCAGATATATTGCTTATGCATCTAATAATTGGGGCAGAGTAAAGATTCATCTCTATGACACAGAGACAGAAAAATCGGAAGTCATTTTTAAATATGGATGGAGAACCAGAACGCAATGGTCTGATCAAAAATTACCTTTGATTGCGTTTTCTCCAAACAGCAACAGAATGACTGTAGTGTATAATACTCGTGCAGTGAACAGAATGTTTAATTACAACATTGATGAAAAGTTGAAAGAGAAATTGAGGATTGAAAAGTTTCAGAAGGTAACATTTATAAACTACGCTCCTGATGGTAAAACACTTTTGATGTCCGCTATTCAAAAGGGGCAAAGCGATATTTTCTTATATAAAATGCCTTCAACCACTACGGTTCAAATCACTGATGATTATTTCGATGATTTTGATCCTATCGAAGTAAATGTTGGCGATTTTAATGGAATCATGTTTGCCAGTAACAGGACTGATGACACACTCAGGAAACAGCGCTATGACAATCAAACCTTCAGCAAAGAGACCGATATTTTTTTCTATGATTTTGAAAATGGCTCGCTTTATCAGGTAACTAATACACCAAAGGTGAGCGAAAGAACTCCGATGCCTTATTCAACGCTTAAGTATCAGTTTTTGAGCGATGTCAGTGGTGTTACCAATATTCACACCGGGGAATTGCAAACGCTTTTCGATCACAACCAAAATGTGTATGAGGTGGTGAACAAAGAAACTGGAGAGGTGGATTCTATAAGCTATCCCGAAGCAATTAGTATTTATTCAGTGTTAGACACTTCGTTTTATGCTATCACAGGAAAGAGAACTGAAAAAGTTTTTAAAACTAAAGGAGTAAATAAGCAACTCAC
>CANHIG010000074.1 GCA_947461105.1 Bacteroidota bacterium
AATGTTAAACTCATCCTATAATTACTTTTTAATTCAATTCAGAACAGCCAAATATAATCAAATCGGGCTGTTGAAAGATTTTTGATGCGATAAGCATCAAAGACTTATTTTTACGAAAAATCTGAAAGATGGCGTCAGTTGCTGAAATGGAAAAGATTTGCACTCAGGTGCGCAGAGATATTTTGAGAATGGTACACGCTGTGGCTTCTGGGCATCCGGGCGGCTCTATGGGTTGTACAGAATATTTTGTGGCGTTGTATTTTGAAATTATGAAGCGCAAACCAGGGTTCGATATGGATGGTGTGGGCGAAGATGTTTTCTTCCTTTCAAACGGTCATATTTCGCCTGTGTTTTACAGTGTGCTGGCTCGCAGCGGATATTTTCCTGTGAGCGAGTTGGCTACTTTCAGGAAACTGAACACAAGATTGCAAGGTCACCCGACTACGCATGAGCATCTTCCGGGAGTTCGCATGGCTTCGGGCTCTTTGGGACAAGGTTTGTCGGTAGCTTTGGGTGCGGCTCAGGCAAAAAAACTGAATGGAGATAATTCAATTGTGTACTCACTGCATGGTGATGGTGAATTTCAGGAAGGTCAGATTTGGGAAGCGCTGCTTTTTGGAGCGCACCACAAAATTGACAATATCATTTCCACTATGGATTACAACGGCAAACAAATTGATGGCGATACCAGTGATGTAATGTCACTTGGCGATATAGAAGCAAAAATTAAAGCCTTTGGCTGGGATACGATGTGGATTGAAAATGGAAACGATTTAACTCAGGTGATTGCCGGACTGAATGAAGCGAAAAGCAGAACCGGAAAAGGCAAACCAGTTTTCATCATCATGCGCACAGAAATGGCTTATGGTGTGGACTTTATGCAAGGGCATCACAAATGGCACGGCAACGCGCCAAGCACCGAACAACTCGAAAAAGCTTTGGCTCAACTGCCAGAGACTATATGGGATTATTAAAACGCAAACGTACTTGTTCCTAAACTATCTTTATAAACATAATTCACCACACGTGGCCAGAGCGGTTTTATCATATCCTTTTCCCAGTTGGTGAGTTCGGTTTTTAGCTCTTCCACTACTTTCGGATAATCGGCACTGCGGTTGCGGGTTTCGCTCATATCTTCTTTGAGATTATACAACACAGTCTGATTATCATATTCATTAATCAGCAGTTTCCATTCGCCTTTTCTCATTCCTTTGTTGAATTCTGAGCGCCAGAATAATGGTCTTTCTGTTTGCTGTTTTTCGGTGGAAAGTTTTATCAGGTTTATTCCGTCATATTCTCTGTCTTTCGGCAAATCAACTCCGATAGCTTCTGCAACAGTTTTGAAAATATCCAATGAAATTACAGGATTTGAAACTACAGTTCCGGGCTTTATTTTCCCTTTCCACTGCATCATGAACGGCACTTTTATTCCTCCTTCAAAATTGGTGAGTTTGCCTCCGCGGTATGGATAATTATCGGTTGTTCCGTTATAAACCGCTCCGCCATTATCGCTCAGGAAAAAGACAATGGTGTTTTCAGCCAAACCATTTTTTTCAAGATGTGTCATCAGTCGTCCTACTTCATCATCCAGATTTTTTATCATGGCTGCATATACTCTTTTCACAGGGTCTTTTATGTGTGTAAACTGTTTGTAGTATTTGTTTTGCGCCTGAAGGGGAGCGTGAGGAGCATTGTAAGGCAGATACAGGAAGAACGGCTTCTCTTTGCTTCTGTCAATAAATGCAATGGCTTCATCAGTGAGTTTGTCGGTCAGATATTTGTTTTCCTCCTGTCGTTCGCAACAATTTCTCAGAATAGCACAATTGCCCTTTCTGCCTTCGGCAGTTTTCCACTGGTGATGATCCATGAAATCTCCTTTTACAGGAACATCTTTTACAGATGTATCTTCTTTTGGGGCATATAAAGTGAACGCCTCGTAAAATCCATATTGGTAGTCGAATCCGCGGGCGCATGGTTTTGCAAAATCAGCAGCTCCCAAATGCCATTTACCAATAATGCCTGTGGTGTAATTATATTTTTTGAGCAGTTCCGCCAATGTAATTTCTGATGGCGGAAGTCCTTGTCGCAAACGTTCCTCTACCTCCGGTACTTCCTGAGTTTTAAGTGGCATCAAGGGGCGAAATTTTGGTAACAGTTTAAAACCGTAATACTCCAGCATGTTTTTGAGATAACGGTCGCTGGGTTGAAATTCATGACCAAACCGCTGCTGATAGCGCCCGGTTAAAAGTCCTGCGCGCGATGGCGAACAAACAGGGGAAGAAATATAACCCTCAGAAAAGGTAACGCCATTTTTTCCAATCGCATCAATGTTTGGCGTAGCGACCACTTTGTTCCCGTAGAGCGAAATATCGGTTTGACCCAAATCGTCAGCAAGGATTATTATAACATTCGGTTGGTTCGAAGTTGAGACCGTTTTTTCAGACAGATATTCGGCTTTACCTTTTATCAGTCTTTCATTCCAGTATATTTTGAATTTATTGCTTGGCTTTATACTAAAAAAAAGACCTGTAGCAAAAACCGCAAGAACAGATATTGCAAAGAATACTTTGATTCGCATCGGGCAAAGATAAAATTTACTGTTTCAATCTAAATGAGGCAAGCACGCAGCCGAAAATTCGTCCTTAATTGTGGTCATTCAGGAACAATTCGTTAAATTAAAGCTTATTACATTCGACATAGTTAATTACTTTTATTGTTCAACCCAATTGTGGCAGTGAGGTATTTATTATCTTTTTTATTGATATTCTTTTTGATTCAGGGCATAAATGCTCAGGAGGTAAAGCGCTTTAAAGTCAATAAAGTACGCATCCTTTTCCTGCTGGATGCTTCGGGAAGTATGGTGGATGTCTGGAACGGGAAAAAGCGTATTGATATAGCAAAAACTGTATTGCTTGATATTGCTGATTCATTGGAGAAAAAATATCCTGATGTATATTTTGGTCTCAGAGTTTTTGGGGCAGACTACCACCGTGATTTGAAAAACTGCAAAGACTCCAGACTCGCTGTTCCATTCTCTCAAAAAAGCCGGGAAAATCTTAAAAAGGCATTGTCAAAAATATCGCCTAAAGGAATGACTCCTCTGGCTTATACCTTGGAACAAGCGGCTAAGGATTTTAGCACAGATTCAAACTGTATAAACGCCATAGTATTGCTTACAGACGGAGAAGAAAATTGCTCAGGTGATCCGTGTAAGGCTTCAGACTTTTTAGTGAAGAAAAAAATATCCTTCAGACCTTTTATTATCGGGCTGGGGGTTCAAGGGAAAACTGCTGCAAAATTTGACTGTGTAGGGAAATTCATCAACACTACAGACGAAAAATCCTTAAGAGAAACCGTAGGTGTTTTGGTGAGGCAGACTATGAGAACTACAACCGCTCAGGTTAATTTGATAGATGAAAACGGAGATGCTTCTATTACCAATATTCCCTTCACAATGTATGATAGCGAAACCGGGCAGCAGGAGTATAATTTTATTCATACCCTAAATCCAAACAGCAAGCTTTCTGACACTTTGTATCTCAATCCTTTGGGTAGGTATAAATTAGTAGTTCACAGTATTCCTCCTGTTGTAAAAGACAATATTGAATTGTCGGTAGGGCAGCATAATATTATTGCCGTCAATATGCCTTTGGGAACTTTAATTGCAAAGTGCGGAGGTGCAACCTTTCTAAATAATGATGCTCAGGTAGTAGTGAGAAACAGCAGAAAAAGAATTGTGCATGTTCAGGACTTCAATACCTCGGTTCAATATGTGAAGGGATATTATAGAGTTGATATTCTAACCAAACCATTTTCGAAAGAAGGAGCACTCATAGATGCCGGCTCAGGAGTAGAGAAAAAAGTGGATCAGGTGGGTTCGGTAACACTATTTGCCACTGAAAATACCCGAGTGAGTGTATTGGCAAATGAAGATGACACATGGAAGGAAGTTGCAGAATTTATTACTGCAAAAAAATATGAGACGCTAAAATTGCAGCCCGGTATATACAGACTGGTATATCAAAAAGTAAGTAGTAAGGAATCAAAAGATACTCGAATAAAAAAATTCATTGTGGATACAGGTAGAACGTTAAACTTTAATTTGGACTAGGAGCTAGAATGGTAAGAGCGAGAAAAATATTACAATTAAATCTTAGCTGCTTTTTGCTGTTGAACATGTTTTTTTCCGACACATTGCGTGCTCAGATAAATACTTCACAGCGAACTAATATTCTGTTTGTGGTAGATGCTTCTTTCAGTATGAAGAAAGACTGGGAAGGTGGCACAAAATGGCGTTCGGCCGTTCGCACACTCAGCGAAATAGCCGATAGCATCTCACACTTAGATAATTTATATGTTGGTCTTAGATTATTTGGTCATCAATACGATGAAGCCGAATCCAACTGCAGGGATTCAAAACTTGAGATTCCACTAACCAATAATATTAAGGGGAAAGTACAGGCAAAACTTGCTACTATAAAACCCAAAGGAATTACGCCAATAGCTTATTCCATAGAAAAAGCCGTTAATGATTTTGGCGATGATATTTCTTCTAGGAATATTATGATATTAATTACTGATGGGGAAGAATCATGTGCAAAAGATCCTTGTAAAATTTCTCGTGAGTTACAGGAGCGTGGCATTATTTTGAAGCCTTTTGTGATTAGTTTGGGATTGCCACCGGCTGTGGTAGAGATGTTTAATTGTGTAGGACAAAATGTGAATGTGAAGTCTGATAGCGAATTTAGCAGAACCTTAAAAAATCTGGTAAACGAAACCTTAGTCAGAACTTCGCTTACTATTAATTTACTGGACAACAACAATAAACCAACAGAGACAGGTTGCGCTGTAACCTTTTATGACAACCAGACTTCTATAGCCAAGCAGCATATTTATCATACTTTAAATGCAAAAGGAACACCTGATACGCTTGTGATGTCACCTTTATTTGATTATGATATTCAAATTCACACACTGCCAGAGCTTTGGATTAAAGATGTAAAGCTGCTCAAGAACAGACATAACGAAGCTAATGTAAAAGCCGCACAAGGATATATGTCATTCGGCTTACAGGGCATATTGCCATCAAAATCCTCTTTGATAGAAAGGGTTAAATGTTTGGTGCATAAAAGGGATAGTTCAGACTTCTTTCATGTGCAAACACTCAACACTGAAGTTAAATATCTGGTCGGGAAATATGATTTGGAAATTTTGACTTTACCACGTATTTACCTGAGCAATGTTTCTATAGACCCCAATAAAACTACTCATATAGAAATTCCGCAACCCGGCTTTTTGACAATTAACAAAGGAGGTGATTATTATGGAGCTATTTTCAATGACAATAAAGGTACTCTTCAAAAACTGTATGATTTGAAAACAGAGCAAAAACAGGAAATTCTGACTTTGCAACCCGGTGAATATAGAATAGTATATCGTTCTAAACTCTCCAAATCGGGTCACAATTCTATTGACAAGCCAATCACTATTTCAAGCGGCAGCAGTATTTCTATACGACTATAGCCATTGTTAGTAGTTTTTTTTTCTTCCGATAAAAAAAATGCCTCTTTCTGAGTAAACTTGCGCATGGCATTAAAAGATTATACTGACCAAGGAGGCAAAGACACCCGCTCGGGATTTGGTGCGGGAATATCGGAACTGGGAAGAACCAACCCAAATGTTGTTGCGCTTTGCGCAGACCTGTTGGGTTCATTAAAATTGGATGATTTTGTAAAAGAGTTTCCAGACAGATTTATACAGTGTGGAATTTCAGAAGCCAATATGATAGGAGTAGCTGCAGGATTAACGGTGGGTGGTAAAATTCCTTTTGCAACAACCTTTGCAAACTTTGCGACAGGCCGGGTGTATGACCAGATAAGACAGTCAGTGGCTTATTCTAATAAGAATGTAAAAATAGCAGCTTCACATGCCGGGCTTACATTGGGCGAAGATGGCGCAACGCATCAGATTTTAGAAGATATAGGATTGATGCAGATGCTTCCGGGAATGGTAGTGATTAATCCTTGCGACTATAATCAAACAAAAGCGGCAACAATTGCTGTTGCAAATTATGAAGGTTCGGTTTATCTCAGATTTGGCAGACCGAAATGGCCTAACTTTACAGCTGTTGATCAGAAATTTGAAATTGGCAAAGCTTTGCTCATGAACGAGGGAACCGATGTAACCATTATCGCTACAGGGCATTTGGTTTGGAAAAGTCTGGAAGCAGCCAGAGAATTGGAAGCAAAGGGAATATCTGTAGATCTAATAAATATTCATACGATTAAACCTTTAGACAAAGAAGCAATCATAGCATCTGTATTCAAAACAAAATGTGCGGTGGTTTGTGAAGAACACAATGTTATTGGCGGCTTGGGAAGTACAGTTGCCGCGGTATTGGCGAAGGAAAAACCAACTCCACTCGAATTTGTAGCGGTGAACGATTCATTTGGTGAAAGCGGCACCCCCGATCAACTGCTTACTAAATATGGATTAGACACAAGCGATATCTTGGCTGCCGCAGTGAAGGTAATGGGTCGCAGATAGTCCAAAGAAAAACGATGACAGACAGTTCGCTCTTGGAGCTTTTTCATAGCGGTGCGCGCGCGCGGGCTTTCAAAGTCCTCATGGATAAATATCAGCAAAGACTTTATTGGCATATATACAGGATAGTAGGGGAAAGCAACACAGATGATGTGTTACAAAATACTTTTATAAAGGCCTGGGGAGGTTTGGAAAATTTCCGTTCAGAGTCACAATTATTTTCATGGTTATACAGAATTGCTACAAACGAAAGCATCACTTTTCTTAATAAGGAAAAAAAGCATGGCCATATCTCCTTTGATTCGGGCACAGATACTGAAGATGATGAAAACGCATTTGCACCGGCAAATTATTTGAAGGCTGATGATGCAGAATTAGATGGAGATTTACTTCAGGAAAAACTAAAAAGGGCTATAGATGCGCTGCCACCCAAACAAAAAATTGTTTTTAATCTTCGATATTATGATGAACTTCCTTATGAGGAGATGAGTGAAATTTTGGGTACAAGCGTTGGCGCACTTAAAGCATCTTATCATCATGCTGCTCAGAAAGTTGAGCATTTTATTTTGAATATGAAAGATTAGCTAACCGAAACTTTAACAAATAAAGAATTAAACCACAGCTAGAAATAATAGTCGAAACGAGGTCATGAAAAAAGACAACACAAAAGAAGAATTAAAAATTATAGCGCCATTGCTTTCCAAAATTGAAAAGCAGGAAGTAATAGGTGTGGACGTGAATTATTTTAATGCTCTTCAGGATAGTGTTATTCAAAGAATAAGACAGGCGGAGGTTTTGGATGAACTCAAATTGGTAGCACCACTACTTAAGAAAATAGAGAAAAAGCAATTGAGCGACAATGAAGCACATTTTAGAAAGTTACAACAAGGTGTTTTTGCAAAAATTTCACCTTCAGCTTCAAAAGAGAAAAAAGCAAAATGGTTACAAAGTACTTTAGAGAGAATGGCTTTATACTTTACACCGCAAGCGCAACTTGCATTCTCAATTATTTTTGTTGGAGTATTATTGGCATCAATAAATATTTCACAAAGCGAGCAAAAGAATCAGTTGGAAATAGACTCGGCTATGAATCAGCTAAGCAATACTGAGATTCAGCAATATCTTGCAAACAATGCGGATGAAATAGATGAATATTCATTAACTCACAAAGCAGAGTTGAGAGAGCCAAACGAAATATTGAAGAATGAATTGAGTCATATCGAATTTATTGAAGATTATTTGGTTCAGGAAGATGATGCGGATTTCGTAGAAAAAGAAATAGAATTAATTTAAGAACACAATTCAGCAAAATGAAGAAAAGTATTTTGATAGCATTCGTAGCAATTTCATTGTTTTCAAATGCACAACCACCAAAAGACGAAAAGAACAGAGAGCGTATTGAGTCTATGAGAATAGCATTCATAACTCAAAAGCTAAATCTGACAACGGCTGAAGCGCAAAAATTCTGGCCTGTGTATAACAGCTACAGAAATGATTTGAAAGCATTAAGAAAAAGATACAGACAAGTAGAAGATAATGGAGCGCCACTTACAGCAGACGAGCGATTAGAGTATGATCAAAAAAAGCTCGATCTTAAAAAAACCTACAAACCACAGATAGAAGTAGCTATCGGAAAAGAAAAGCTCAACTTGTTGATGAATGCTGAAGAGGATTTTAAACGCGAACTGATGCGTGTGATGCGCGATAGGAGATATGGACCGCAAGGAGGAGGACCAAGGAGATATTGAAGGATTATGTTTTTAGTGTTCTGAATTTTTTGGATAAAGTGCCAACCAGAACAACAATAGATAAGGATACGGTACCTCCTAATATTACAGCCTGTTTCAACCCCAAAAAACTAGCTACAATACCTGATTCGAAGTCACCAATTTCATTAGAGGATTTGATAAAAATTGCGCTAACGGCTGAAACTCTGCCGCGCATTTGATCCGGTGTGAAAAGCTGAAGAATTGTAGAGCGGATAACCACACTTATACTGTCAAACATACCACTAAGTACTAAAATGAATATAGACAGATAGACGTTGGTAGAAAACGCAAAGGCTATCATAGCAAACGCAAATCCAAAAACAGCAAACAAAAGATTTCGTCCGGCTTTGGCTACAGGAGAATATCTAAGCAAAAAAATTGTG
Organism: Bacteroidota bacterium; assembly: GCA_947461105.1. Lineage (GTDB taxonomy): Bacteria > Bacteroidota > Bacteroidia > Chitinophagales > LD1 > CALAYL01. The sequence goes on from CANHIG010000074.1 coordinate 8,696, forward strand.
GTGATAGCAGAGCCGAAAAACTGTGCTGCGCGAAGAAAGCCCAAGCCAGTTTGTTCTACATGCAAAATGTCTTTTGCAAATGCCGGTAAAAGTGCAGTAACACTTCCGAATAGTACTACAAACAAATCAAGTGTAATGGAGTATTTAATTGCTTCATTTTTGAATACAAAATCCAGTCCGGCTCCAAAATCTTTTATGAATCTGTATTTAATGCTGTGGTTAGATGGAGGGAAAGAAGGCAGAATAGCGGCTGTAAATGTGGCAGCCATCATCATGGCTACCACAACGATATATGCCACCTGAATATCGGTTCGCTCATAAATAAATCCTATACAAATTGGACCGGCAACAGCAGCTGTATTCCAAGCCATACTGCCCCATGCTGCTCCGTTTGAGTATAGGTTTCTGGGCAATAGCTGAGCATGGTAGGCAGAAGTAGCTGGTGCCAGAAAAGCTCTCGCTATTCCTATTATCAAAATCATAAAGTAAATCGGAACGACTTTCATGCTAAGCAGCATCTGAGGATTGTAGGAAAAAATGAGTAATGCAATCGAACTTAAAGCAATAAGAATTGTACCAAAGAGGATTATTTTTTTTCGGTTAAAAATGTCTGCTGCATAACCCGAATAAAAAGTGGTGAGGATAAAAGGTAACGCTTCAGAAAGTCCGATAAGTCCCAATGAAAGTTTATTGCCGGTAAGTTCATATACCTGCCAGCCGATAATGGTAGATTGCATGAGCAATCCCATTGTAAACACCCATCTTGAAAATTGAAAGTTGCGGAAATTTTTAATTCTGAGCGCAGCAAAAGCTTCAGTAGATTGGGCGTTTTCAGACATTTATTTGATTATGCGCCAAAAGTAAAATAATTACAGAAGCACAATAGCTGAAAGCTGTTAATAAGATTTATTGTTTAGCAACTTTCCCTTTTGCATATGAGGAAGAACCTTTTATTTCATAGAAGTAAACACCTGAGACAATATTTTCAGCTTGCCACAAAATACTATTTGTTCCAGCAGGGTAGTTGCCTTCAGTGTGATGAACAACACGACCATTGATATCATTGATATTTATTTTGAGTTGTTCATCAGATAGTAAGGTAAAATCTATAATGGTGTTTCTGATAAAGGGATTTGGATAGCAGGAGTTTTTTATAGACTGTAAATCTGTAACTGAATTTGGCTGATCATTATATCCTTCATAGTAATAAAACTCTCTTAGATAATTTCCTAATGTACCTGAGTTTCCTAATTCGTATGTATAGGTTGTTTTTTGGTTAGCCAAATTATAGTCCCACGATTTTTTGTAGGAAATAGACCAAACGTTATTTGTCCAGGTATACTGAGATTCAGAAAGCACATTACTATTGTTATCAAACTGATGTGATAATCTTACTGTATTTACCCATGCTCCTGAAACCCAACTCTGTCTGTCACTTTGAGTTTCGTTATTGTTCGCATCATAGGAGTATGCATATTTAGAGTGGTTTGCCCAGCTGCCTAAATTGAATATTTCGCGCAGCATAGTTATTGGCTTATGCGCAGCATTAAAAGTTTTTGTAAGCCTGTAATTGGCTACCCATGCATTTGAAATCCATGTTTCATATAGCGTAGTAATGGGGTTATTGTTGGTATAGGTATAAGTATATCTGTAATTATTGTCCCAATTTCCTGAGTTCCATAAATAAGAAGTTTGAGTAAGCACATTGTGGTTAGCGTCATAAGTATATTCTACCAACTCGTTTTCTACCAAAACTCCACCTGATTCAAAAAAAGCAGTATCAGATAACAGGTAATTATTGGCATCAAAAGTTTTTCCATGTCTGGAAGAAGAAATCCAGTCGGAGCCATCCCATGTTTCTTCATCATATTGAATTTCATTCCCGGTAGTATCAAACAGCCATGTGTTTCGTGTATTATCTTCCCAACTGCCTGAAATCCATTTTTGATTCAGAATTTCAATTGTTTTTCCACTTGAATTGTAAGTGTAATTGCTTTTTGTGTCGTTGTCCCATACTCCAGCATTGAAAACCAAGTTTGTTTCATCAATAATTTTGTTGCTGGCATCATAGGTTCTTACACCTTGTTTTTGTTTTTGCCAATATCCCGATGACCATACATAGTCCGTTCTAGTATCGTATTGAGGCAAAATGTTCCCGCTCCAATCCCCACCTCTGTTTCTGGAATAATTGAAAAATGAGGAATCTGTTTTGTCCCAAATGCTTGAAGCCCATTGCTCACCAGCATAAGCAATCAATCGGGAGCTTACTGCATCAGTTTTATATGAAGTTGCTTTGGCATTTGCTGCTGACAATACTATACTGCTACTATTCTTTTTTGATAGCTGTATATTTTTTTTCATAGATATACTAATCGGCTGAGCTATCAGGTTTCCTGAAATAACAAGAAGTCCAAAGATTAATGATGTTGAATTCATATCATTTTTTTCTAAGTTAAATAAAAGCAGAGACATTTATCTATACAATTGCCTGAATAAAATTTTTATATCAGACCAAATCCTATAGTTTTTTGCATAAAGAAAATTTACTGTTTCAAGTTCTGCAATAGCAATATTCTTATAGGTGAAAACCTGAAATACAGCTGGCTTATTGAAAGGAAGTTTTGACGAGTAGTTAGTAATATAGCCAACCCATGTTTTATCACCTTTCAAAACACTAAACCAACTTTGATAGACCTTCTTTTCAAAAGAAAATGGCAACAGCATACATAGCAATAAATCAAACAATCGCTTTTTTCTCTGCGCCAGCGGTTGTGAAAGACTTAGGCGAACTCCGTCTGTGAGTATTTCGCCCTGAGTATTTTTAGAGTTGCTTCCAATCAGAATATCGCTATCGGGGTTGAGAATTTTGAAATTAAGGTCGCCTTTGTTTTCGCTTATTGCTCCTATAATATCTCTGAAAGAAACATTCTGGCTGCAAAAAATCACTTCATCTATTCCAAAAAGTTTTGCTTTGGTGACAATTTCAAAAGTGTTTTTTATAGAGTATGAAAAATCTATTAATTCGTGTTTACTTAAAATACTGTAGGCGCGTTTTGTTTCCGCCTCATCTCCAACGAGTAAAATGTTTTTAGCTGTTTTGTCATCAAAAGAAAGTCGCTTATATTTTATCCAGTTATACAGCAACCTGTTAAACAGTAAAGCAAAAATTGCCACAACAGAGCCTAATAAAATAACAGCTCTGGAATAACGAAGATTCTCAGGGAGAAAAGCGTATATAGATGCAATAACTATGGTGCCAAATACTACACCACGCAGTACATTTGTGAGCTTAAACGGTTTTTCGTAACCGCCACTCATATATGTGCTAAATAACCATATAGCACAATAAGCGGGCAAAACAAACCACAAAAAAGTATCGGGGAAATAGTGAGCAAAAGACTTTACATTATTTGCCCAATAGTTGGTTACAAGAGATGTTCCCAAATAAAGAAAGAGCACATCAAGAATGATAATAAGCGTATATGAAAACAAGTTAGCAAGGATAGTGAGTAGTGCACGGAACACCACAGCCACATTTATAAGTGCTGAAAAAGCAGAAGCACTTTTTTGGGCAAAATGTTTTTGGGCAAAAATAATCATAGCCTCATAAAACACCTTCACATAGTTTAAGCTGCCGCGTTTTGTAGATTCACCTTTATAGTGGATGATTGTGTTGTTTGCCAGATAGTAGTTTTTCCAACCGCCAATAATTACACGCCAGCTAAGGTCAATATCTTCGCCATACATGAAAAATTTTTCGTCAAACGTACCAATCTGTTCAAGTACCACACGTCTAAAAAACATAAATGCGCCTGACAAAATTTCTATTTCATGATCTTCATGTTCATCTAAATAGCCAAAATGATATTTCCCAAAAACTTTTGATTTTGGAAACAGGGCAGATAGTCCAAATATTTTATAGAAAGCTACATCGGGCGTTGGCAATCCTCTTTTTGATTCGGGAAGAAAAATCCCCTTGCCATC
>CANHIG010000075.1 GCA_947461105.1 Bacteroidota bacterium
CAACATCACTACTATTACAAGTGTTGTTGGCAAATTTGGTTCGCCATGGCGCTCCGGCTATTCTGCTTCAAAACATGCGCTGCATGGCTTTTTTGATTCATTGCGAGCAGAGGTTTTTGAATATGATATAAGTGTTCTATTGGTTTGTCTGGGATTTGTACATACCAATATTTCCAAACATGCTTTGAATGAAAAAGGAGAAGCTCTTCAGCAAATGGACAAGGCTACTGCAGAAGGTCTATCGCCTGAATTTGTTGCTAGAAAAATTGCAGATGCCATTGAGCAAAACAAAGAAGAAATCATCATTGGTGGCTTTAAAGAAAAACTAGGCGTTTGGATGAAACGCCATTTCCCGGCTATCTTCTCTGTGATGATAAGGAAAATGGCAGTGAGGTAAATTTGAAAACTATACTCTAGTACTCACCGGAATCTGCTCATCTATTAAAATCAAATAGATATCGGCAGTGCCTTCAGATTTCATGACCAACTGTCCGTCATGATAGAAATTGCCTTGTTTATTATCTGAAAGATTAAGAATAGAAGGCAGCTCGTCTCGGTGTTTGCTATTGTACATTTTCAGCGCACTGCTCAGTGAAGGGCAAACTTGCTTTGAGTTTGCAATGAATATTTGTGTTTTAGGAAATACAGGCAATCTTCGTCTGCTTGCCTGTTGTGGATTAAGCAGGATTGTTCCGTTGTCTGCAATTAGTGATTCGCAAAGACAAGTAACAGCACTGCTTTTTTCCATAGTAAATCCTATAACACCTTTTTGAAAATCATTATCGCAAAACATATCCTTTACTTCATTTTCCCAGAAGTAAACATGCGACCAATTGTTTGCCTGAGACAATTCCTTTATTTGTGAAACGGCATCAGCCATGGTTTCACAATACATAAACATGCCGTTCTGCGATATAAATTTCTCTGCAAAAAGTATATCAAGATTTTTAGCAGGCTCTTCGGCTCCTTCTTTTTCGATGGGGCTCTCTTCTTTTATTTCAAACATTACCGTTCTGGTACTCATAGGAACTGTTGTAGAAACGTTGCGCCCAAAAAGACTTGGACGAACATACTCTTCAATGTATTCTTCAACAGACGTTTGCTCCTCTTGCTTCTTAGCATGAACAAATAAACTCTTCAAACTGTAAATGAGTCCTGTACCTTGATCTTCTGTAAACATATTTTCTTTGAATATTTAGAAAGGGTTAACCAATCATTTGTTCAAAGTTATATAAGCTAATAACAGTTAATCAATACTATGGTTGTTCTTTTTCAACTTGCACGCCCTCAGTATTCATATTATTGGACACTTCATCTGCTAAGATTGGTGCTTTTTCAAAAGGTCGTTTGCCTAAAACTCTTTGCAAATCATCTTTAAATAACACCTCCTTGCTTAGAAGTTCCTGTGCCAAACTATCAAGTAAATCGCGCTTCTCAACCAACAAAGCCTGAGCACGTTGATATTGTTCATCAATCATCTCTCGCGCTTCCTCATCTATCATTTTTGCAGTAGCTTCAGAATATGGCTTGGAGAAAGTTTGATTGTTGTTCATCATGTCGTAGAAAGAAATATTTCCTACTTTATCATTCATTCCATAATACATTATGGCAGCATACGACATTTTAGTGACTATATCCAAGTCGCTCATCGCTCCGGTAGATATTTTATCAAAAGTGATTTTCTCTGCTGCTCTTCCACCCATAGTCATACACATTCTGTCTTTCATTTCATCCAATGTTTCCAGATATTTTTCGTTCGGTAAGTACTGGGCATAACCCAAAGCTGCAACACCTCTAGGTACAATAGAAACTTTCACCAATGGATGTGCATATTCCAAAAACCATCCACACAAAGCATGACCAGCTTCGTGATAAGCAATGATTTTTTTCTCATCGGGTTGAATCAGTTTGTTTTTCTTCTCTAAACCTCCTATTACTCGGTCAATAGCATCATTAAAATCTTCGAGCGATACGCTATCTTTTTGTTTTCTTGCTGCAATCAATGCCGCTTCATTACAAATATTAGCGATATCAGCACCCACAAAACCCGGAGTTTGCGCAGCTAATTTTTCTATATCAAGTTCTGTAGAAGTTTTAATTCCTTTTAAATGCACTTTGAATATCTGCGCACGACCTTTCATATCGGGTCTGTCAATAGATATTTGTCTGTCGAAACGTCCCGGACGAAGCAAAGCCTGATCCAACACATCGGGACGATTGGTAGCAGCAAGCATGATTACGCCCTTTTCTCCGCTAAACCCATCCATCTCTACCAGCAATTGATTCAGTGTGCTTTCTCTTTCATCATTACTTTGCATCAGCGATTTTCCACGAGCACGACCAATAGCATCTATTTCATCTATAAATATGATACAAGGTGCTTTTTCCCTTGCTTGTTTGAACAGGTCGCGCACTCTGGATGCACCAACACCTACAAACATCTCCACAAAATCAGATCCCGATATAGAGAAAAATGGCACCTGCGCCTCACCTGCCATTGCTTTTGCAATGAGTGTTTTTCCTGTTCCCGGAGGACCTACCAACAAAACACCTTTTGGAATTTTGCCTCCAAGCCTTGTGTATTTCTGAGGCTCTTTCAAAAAGCTTACGATTTCCTGCACTTCTACTTTTGCTTCATCCAATCCCGCAACATCATCAAAAGTGATATTTACTTTTTCGTCTTTATCAAAAAGAATTGCTTTAGAACGACCTATATTGAAGATGTTTCCACCTCCACCCATACCTCCGCCTCCACCCATTCTGCGCATCATCACCACCCAAAGCCCAACTATGATGATGAGCGGCAAAAGCCATCCTATTATATTGCCCCAGTCCTTGCCTTCTTCATATACTACTTCCACCTCTTTCTGATCCTGATGCTCTTTGTTGTAATCTGTCATCATTTTATCGAAAGCATCATTAGAAGCCACGGTAAATGAAAAATGAGGACCATGATTCACAGAGCCAAATCTGCTTTTGGTTACCTCGCTGTACTTGGGTTTTAGTAATGCTGAATCATTCAGATAAACCATGGCATTTTTATGACCAACTACTTTCACCGCCATCACATCTCTTTGGCTAAGCATTTCTTTAAACTCTGCTCCAGAAATCGGCTTGGTTACATCAGAGAAGTTGGATAGAAAGCCCATAATCAATACCGCTATCACAATAGCGTATATCCAAAAGAAGTTGAATTTGAAACCATCTTCTTCTGGTTTCAATGGTCGCTTAGGAGCTTTCTTTTTATCAGTTTTATTTGAAGTGTCGCCACTTTGTTGTTCGTTACTCATTTTTGTTTTTTGTCCTTGTGAATTTTAAATATGGATATAGCCTTTGAGTTAGCTCTTTTTCTTAACATCTTTTTTAGCTACCGTCTTCTTGGCTACAGCCTTTTTGGCAGGAGCTTTTTTAGCAGCGGACTTCGGAGCACTTTTAACTGGAGTCGCTTTCTTTGCCGCGGCTTTTGGATCGGCTTTTTTTGCAGCAGCTTTCGCTGTTGATTTCTTAACAACAGGTCTCCGGTTAAAAGTTTTCTTTACAAGAGGCGCATCATCCACAAATTGTTCTTCGGAAACTTTTGCCTTAGGCGCTTTCTTTATTACTTTTTTCTCTTCAATAGGCTTAGCATCTTCTCCGTATTTAACGGTAGATGCATCGTGCCATAAATCCTCCAATTGATAAAAGTCTCTCTTATCGCGATGAAAGATATGCACTACCACATCTACAAAATCTACTATAATCCATTCGCCATTGGCCATTCCCTCAGTATGATAGGGTCTGAAGCCATTTTCACGACATTTTTCAACAAGGGTTTGATGCAGTGCATTCACCTGAGTATTTGACTCACCATGAGCAATTACAAAAAAGTCCGCAATGCTGACTTTAATATTCCTAAGATCGAGACTTACAACATCTTTAGCTTTTTTATCGAGCAGGGCATTTACCACCAACTCCACTAACGCAGCACCGTTTTCTGATTTTTTGATTTTCTTAGCCAATTATTTTTGGTTTTTAGTATTTTTCAAAAGTAAAAGGAAAAATCGTTCCAACATGCAAGAGACGCTTTTTATCGGAAAAAATGTCATACATATCTCTTCTATTCCCTCTACAAACGATTATGCGAAGCAATTGTTGGCAGAAAAAAAGCAAATAGACGGGACCGTGGTTCTCTGCGATGAACAAACCCAGGGACGCGGTCAAATGGGTGCCGTTTGGGAAACTGAGGGCAAAAAGAACCTCACAGCATCATTTATTTTGTATCCTAATTTCCTTTCGGCAGACAAACAGTTTTACCTGAATATGGCTGTTTCGCTTGCGGTAAGAGAGTTTTGCGAATCGCTTACAGAAGACTTTGTACAAATTAAATGGCCAAATGATGTATTGGTTAATGGAAAAAAGACCGCAGGCATACTAATTGAAAACGCCATTCAAGGAAGTAATATCCAACATGCAATAATAGGAATCGGGGTGAATATCAATCAGGACTCATTTCCCGAACACCTACCACGAGCCACTTCCATTATCCTCAACAACCCTTTACACACAGTGCCTTTCAAGATTGACATGCTGATAAACAGTCTTTCATTCTTTATGGAAAAATATTACCTGCAATTGCGGCAGGAGCATTGCCATTTTCTATCCAAAGCTTATATCACTTCACTTTGGCGATATAATCAGACTCATGAGTTTTTGAAAGGCAACCAAACCATTCGCGGAGAAATTACTGGCATATCAAAAGAAGGCAAACTAGAAATAGATGTGAATGGTAAGATTCAGCGCTTTGGATTTAAAGAACTTGAGTATATACTTTGATTTAGTAGGTTTGTATCCATGGAATTTATCGGATTATTTATTACGCTTTTGGTTATCGCTTATTTTTCAGGTACTGAAATCGCATTTCTATCTGCTAACAAACTGCGTATTGAACTGCTGAAAGAGAAAGGGAAAAACACCGCAAAAATAATTTCTGAATTCAATAACAACCCTTCCAGATTCATAAGCACCATGCTTATCGGATTGAATATAGCACTGGTGATTTTTGGTAGCATGATGGCTAAACTCATTCGTCCGGAGCGATTTCCCTTTCTGCCACATGATGAAGTTTCTCTAATGATTATTGAAACACTTATTACAACTATTTTAGTACTTTTTCTAGGAGAACTGATACCAAAAATGCTCTTCCGTATTAATGCTGATGAAACGCTACTGTGGCTTGCCTATCCTACAAAATATCTGGTTTACAAACCGATTCAACCACTTGCCGATTTGTTTCATAACCTTTCCCGTCTTTTTATTAAGAAAGTTTTAGGTCAAGATTTTCACGACAATAAGCAGTCTTTTTCTCAGGAAGATTTGGAGTACTTGATTAAAGAAACAGCAGCTACCGATGATAATGACCCTGACGAAGCAGATGAAATCAACTCGGAAATTTTTGAACGCGCACTGTATCTAAAAGAAGTGAAACTGAAATCCTGTATGGTTCCAAGACCTGAATTAGTGGCTGTGGATGAAAACGAAACTTTGGTGGAATTGCGAAAAATAATTTTAGAATCTAAACACAGCCGCATACTCGTTTATAGAAATAATATTGACAACATCATAGGCTATGTGTATCATCTGGATCTTTTCAAAAATCCTGCAACTATAAAAGAGATTATAAGACCTATTGAGATGGTTCCAGCTTCTATGAATGCTCAAGATTTGCTGGTGCTATTCCGCAAGGAAAGAAAAAATATGGCTTGGGTTATAGATGAGTATGGAGGAACAGCGGGGATTGTTACGCTAGAGGATTTGATTGAAGAGATTTTTGGAGAAATAGAAGATGAGCATGATGTAGAGGAAATGGTAGAGAAAAAGCTCGCTGACAACGAATACATTTTCTCTGCCCGTTTGGAAATCAGCTACCTGAATGAGGAATATAACATAGATATTCCGGAAGGCGACTACCATACCTTATCCGGCTATATAGTGACAAAAAACGAAGATATACCCGAGCAAAACGAGGTGATAAAACTGGATCAGTTCGAAGTAAAAATCATAAAAGCATCTAATAAGAGGATAGAACTGGTGAAAGTATTGGTGCTGCCTGATAATATTAAAAGCGAATAACGGTATTGAAGTCCGCTGTCCAACTACTTCTACCCCAAATTCTGTGATTTCTCAAATTTTTACTCAATGATTTCTTTTGAAATCGAGTTTTAGAATTATTTTAGCATCAAATTCAAGACAATGTCAAAAATAATCGGTGGAATATTTGCAGTAGTTGGCACACTTGCCGGCATTGGTATTATTTTCTTATTCTTAAACAGTTCTGCTTATTTGAACTACAATGATCCGACAAAACACCTTTCGTATTTCGAAACAGGATATGGTGTGCCTACTTTGCTGTTTGTTTTGATGGCTACAATAGGATATCTCTTCTTGTTCCAATCAAAAGAGCCTAACTTGAAATAATAGTTATACCTAAAAGTTAAATAATCTGCAAAAGCTCCGAAACATAATGTTCGGAGCTTTTGTTTTATATCTTAGTTCTATGACCTTTATGCCGCAAAATATCTTTTCATGAAAATCGGAATTGTTTGTTATCCAACCTATGGAGGAAGTGGAGTAGTTGCCACCGAGCTTGGTAAAGCATTAGCCAAAAAAGGGCACAAGGTTCATTTTATTACCTACAACGAGCCTGTGAGACTGGATAGGTTTCATGAAAACATATTCTACCACGAAGTATCGGCTTTAGATTATCCGCTTTTTCAGTTTCAGCCTTATGAGTCGGCACTAGCGAGCAAAATTGTAGATGTAGTAAAATTCGAAAAACTGGATTTACTGCATGTGCATTATGCTATTCCTCATGCTTCAGCTGCGCTGATGGCTAAATATATTTTGCGGGAAGAAAATATTCATATTCCTTTTATCACCACACTTCATGGAACGGATATAACGCTGGTTGGGCGAGATGCTAGCTACTTGCCTGTTGTGGCATATTCTATAAACAATTCAGATGGCATTACGGCTGTTTCGGAGTCGCTAAAAAGAGATACACTACTCTATTTTGACATCAAAAAACCAATAGAAGTTATTCCTAACTTCATTGATTTCAGTCGTTTTAAAAAAACCAATAAAGACCACTTTAAAAAAGCCATTGCTCCAAATGATGAAAAAATACTGATGCACGTTTCAAACTTCAGAAAAGTAAAACGTGTAGAAGATGTAGTGCGTATGTTCGACTTGGTTTTAAAAAAAATGCCTGCTAAACTTATTCTCATTGGTGATGGTCCTGAGCGTATCGGTGTAGAAATGCTTTGCAGGAATTTAGGAAATTGCGATCAGGTGCGTTTTGTAGGCAAACAGGAAGCAGTGGAAGACCTTTTAGCAATTGCAGATTTATTTGTATTGCCATCAGAGAGTGAAAGTTTCGGATTGGCAGCGCTTGAAGCCATGGCATGTGAGGTACCAGTAATTTCATCCAATGCCGGAGGCATTGCAGAAGTAAACATCAATGGTGAAACGGGTTTTATGAGTGAGGTAGGCGATTATGAAGACATGGCAAAAAATGCCATTTACATTTTAGAAGATGCTGAAAGACTTAGGAAATTTAAACAAAATGCACTCAAGCAGGCACAACGCTTTGACCTCGATGTAATTTTGCCGCACTACGAAGCCTATTACGCAAAAGTATGCGGCAATACCGGTTGGGTGGAGTATAATATTTAGAAAAGGTAGACCGCTGCGCTATTGGATATTAGATACGCTGCGCTTTCGATATGCGACTGGCTTTTTTATAAATCAAATAGTCCCACCATTGAATATCTCAATTGATATCATCTATTTTTCCTACTTTAGTTTCAAAAACAACAAAACTGCAATGCCGCGTGTACTTCGTATTATCAATCGTTTAAACCTTGGAGGGCCAACATACAACGCTGCAAATCTCACCAAATATCTCGACCCTGAATTTGAAACATTGCTGGTTTCCGGCATGAGAGACGATACTGAAGAAAGCTCAGAACATATCACTGAAGAATTGGGAATAAAACCGCTTTTCATCAAGGAAATGTATCGTGAGCTGCATCCGCTGAAAGACTTAAAAGCTTATTGGAAAATTCGCAGAATTATAGATAAGTTTAAGCCCGATATTGTTCATACTCACGCTGCAAAAGCAGGAACAGTAGGGCGTTTAGCAGCAGTGCACGCAAAAGTTCCGGTAATTGTTCATACTTTTCATGGTCACGTTTTCCATTCTTATTTCGGTTCACTGAAAACAAGAGTGTTTTTAGAAATCGAACGCTACCTCGCCAAAAAATCAACAGCCATAGTTTCGCTGAGCGAAATTCAGAAGCGAGAATTGATTGATGAATTTGAAATAACTACTGACGACAAAATACATATCATCCCGCTCGGATTTGATCTGAGTAAATTCACTAAAAATATAGCAGAAAAACGAAAGGCATTTCGAACCGAATGGAATATTGCCGATGACGAAATTGCCATAGGAATAGTGGGGAGATTAGTACCTATTAAAAATCACGACCAGTTTTTGTGGGCAATAAAAAAAGCACACGAAACTTCAAATAAGAAAATCAGAGCATTCATTATTGGAGATGGTGAAGAACGCAAACGATTAGAAACAATGTGTCAGGCCCTTGGACTTTCCCATACAAGCAAAAGAAATGAAAGAGCGATTGTAACCTTTACTTCATGGATAAAAGATATTGATGTATCCAATGCCGGAATGGACATTATCGCGCAAACCTCATTGAATGAGGGAACTCCTGTAAGTTTGATTGAAGCTCAGGCATCAGGCAAGCCGATTGTTTCTACCAATGTGGGCGGCATTGCAAATATAGTTCAGGATGGTAAAACGGCACTCTTGTCTGCTTCGCGTGATGTAAATTCATTCTCTGAAAATCTTTTGCGCTTGGTTGAAGACGATGAGCTTCGCAAACAGCTGTCAGGAAATGGTGTGACTTTTGTAATGGAGAACTACAGCCATCTTCGACTGGCAAAGGATATGAGTAATTTATATAGGAGCTTACTTGATTAATCCGCGCTTAATCTCCAAAAAAGGTTTTTCTTTCGCACCGAATGATTTATAGAACTGTGCGATAGAAAGAATCGAAGAACCTTCAAAATCAAGTATCATATCTTTATTCGAAAAATTCCTGATAACTTCTGAAAGTAAAAAATGCATCGCACCGTTTTTTCTTCCTTCTTCAGAAACGATAGGAATCAAATGAATAATTCGGTTTGTGCATTTTACCATAAGGTTTGCAGCTAGCATATTTCCAGACTCATCTTTAACTATTGGAGTTATTAGCTTTTTGTTTTGTGACAGCGTATGAAGTAATTTCTCTACCACTCTGCTTTTTTGCCCTGCAAGTTGTTGCTCAGAAAACAAAAGGAAGTCATCAAAGGAATTTTCTACAATACTACAAGTCAAAGCTGCTTGCTTAGCCTTTTGAATATTGCGTCTAGTATTACTATTAAAATTTTGTGATAGCAAATCATAGCCTCCTGAAAGTTTCAGTTCAAAATTTGGCCGCTGATTAGTTTCCTGATTTGCAATTTTTTGGACAGTAAAATTCTGCTGTATGTGATAAAAGAAAAATTGCTTTCGCAAGGCCGAATAAAAAGCACTAACAATTGCTTTGTCATCGCGTAGAGAAAAAACACCTAGCTGCTGACAAAAATTGGGCTGATAAACTACATTGAAAAAATATTTTTTGAAAATGGGCAGCGGCATCACAGCAGAGAAATCTTCATTTACAAACGCCTCCCATTGCTCACAAACAGCATCTAGATACCAAGTATAGGCATAAGGAAATCCTGATGGATGCTTTGAAATCAAATCATTCCACTTCGCCTCGTTAATTTCATTTCTCCTGATTTGCTTTATCATGAATGTATTAAAGCTGCGGCTCTTTTATTAAACCATTCAAAAATCATTTTCCAATCATTCTTACTATCATCAAAAATATCGTTATGCCACAGCGCAATAAACTGACCGTTTACTGCGTGCGTTTTTTGTAACAGTGCATCAATGTACTGCATTATTTTCTCATCGCTCATTGGTTTATGATAACGAATAGTAGCATCCATAAATATCAACGGCCGAATCAATAAATCAGTTTGTTGATTGAGCGTTAAATCGAACCAGTAAAATGGTGATGCAATAGAAGCTCTAAAGCCACTATGTGCAGAATAGCCAAAACTATATTCCTCTTTGATTCCAAGGTTTATAAGTTTGTATAGTGACTTGGCTATATCAAACTTTAAAAAGTGATATCTATTCTTTGTGACCTTTCTTCCCAATGTTTTTTCCAATGAAGCTAGTTCATCACCAAAAGATTTCTTCTGATGATGCCCTTTAAAAGAAAAATGTATTCCGCTATCTGATTCCGCATCTACTCGCTTCATCAATGATTTAAAATGCGCGTTTTCTCTGTTAATGTTTTTATCCAACTCTGCATAAGAACCCAGCAACCAAAAAAAGCAAAGTGGGATTTGCTGCGATTTGCTTTGTGCTATCAAATAATCAAAAGAATGAAATGGGTCATTCTTTCTAAGAACAAGAATCTCAAATCTTTCTTTAATTAAATCAAAACGTCTATTTATCAAATCTCTTACAAAACCTGAAGTGTTTCTATAAAAACCTTTGTGCTTATACTTCCAGGCCATATCTACATCAACAGTATTCAACACCGAGAATTTCGGCTCTTCAAATTTTAAATCAGGAAAATACTTTTGCAAAATACTTTTCACAGCAAAGGCATAATAATTCACCATCGGCTTACCCAAAAAGCCACAATGTTGCGCTATACTATGTTCATCTTTATATCTCCCAAAATGATCGTGTTTGCCGGTAACATACTCCTCATAGCGCGATACCAGATAAAAAGCAGAAGCAAAAACATCAAAAGGCATAGGAGATTCATTCACTTCAAAAAAACCAATGAGTTCTCTGCCGTCAATTTGTCCTGTTATACCGCTTGGATGATATTCCGAAATATCAGTTTCGAATAGTAACGATGTGCTTATAAAATAAAGTGCGCTGCCAAATATATTTTCGGAAGCATAAGAAAATTTATTGCCCTTATATTGAGCAAATTCTTCTTCGCTGCTTGTAATCAAATAATTTACCCTGATGAGTTGATTAAAAAACAACGCAAAAGTGTACTTGATTCGCTCGGTAATATCTGGAGTATAAATCAGCAACATCAGAAATCCATATCCTTAGCTTTCACCTTAGGCTCAGCTTTTGTCTTATAAAACGTTTCATTCCGCAAATACTTATGTTTTAGCAGCGGACAAATTTTGTAACGCTCATCTCGCGTATCATCATAAATGGCATTGAGTGTTTCAAACACGTGAGTAACGCCAATTTTATCACACCACTCAAACGGACCAAAGGGATAATTAGTGCCGAGTTTCATAGACTTATCAATATCCTCAATAGATGCCGTACCTTCCTGAAGGGTGTAGCAAGCCTCGTTTATTATCATAAAAATCACACGCGGTTTTATCATGCCCACTCTGTCCTCAATCGTTAGGAAATCGAGCTTAACTTTTGACATGAAACTCTTCAAGTCTTCCATTTCAAATTTTCGGTAAAGACTGACCTCAAGCAGTGAATCATTCAAAAAAGAAGGAATAGCATTGATGCCAAAAAGTTTACACTTCACTTTTACCTGATTCATAAAAACTGCTTCCGAGAGACTTTGTTTGACTGAAGAAACAAAAACCAATTTTTCTTTCATGCCCGCATAAGCAGAAAAATTAGCACTATCATCATCGAAGTTCAAATCGAAAATCACATCATACAAATCAAAATCTTCTTCCTCATCGCCATCAGAATAATCAACCTCCCAATCAGCTTGTATATTCATTCGTGCTCTCAAAATATCTACACGTTCTATTTCTCCTATTAGTAATATTTTCATTTAAGTTTATATTTACTTGAAAAGCCAAATTTATGCAAAAGCAAATAGTTTATTCAGATAATGCACCAAAACCTATCGGACCATACAGTCAGGCGGTGATTTCAGGCGGTTTTTTATTCGCTTCGGGTCAAATAGCTCTAGACCCGGAAACAGGAAATTTGGTATTGGACGATATCGAAACTGAAACCAAACAGGTGATGAAAAACATTAGTGCTGTTTTAAGTGCTGCAAATCTTAGTTTTAAAAACATCATCAAAACTTC
>CANHIG010000076.1 GCA_947461105.1 Bacteroidota bacterium
CGTTTTCGATTGGCGCAAAGCAATGCCATAGAACTGCGCGAAGCGCAAAAGAGTTACGAAGATGCTCTGACCCGAACCGTTACAGCACGATACAATGCCAAAGCCGCAGAAACAGAAATGAAAAGGCTATCAGGGCAGTTGATTAAGAAATAGAGGGGGGGCCTCCTTATCTCAATGCTTTTTTATTTATTTCTCGGCTGTGTGTTTTTCGCTGCTAATTAACGATTTTAGGAGATTGGAAAATCACAGAATCAAAGAGTATTCTCCCTTAACGTTTATTTGAAATAACAATTTGAACCATTCAAATCTTTAAAGCTATATTTGGTGTAATAAGAATCTCGTTTGAAAAAAGCAGTAAACATAATCCTCTTAGCATTTTACGCATTTGGAACATTCCTTTTGCCCATGGGTGATTTTTCTTTGCTGAAAGAACTACCGCAAATGTATCAGCATTGCAAAGCGACTGAAGACAAAGACCTAAGCATTTTTGAGTTTCTAACCGAGCATGTTTCCGGCATTGGTCAGATGATGGAAGCTACAGAACATGAAACAGACCAGGAGGAAGATGGCGATAAACCGCACAGTCCTGATCAATTTCATTTTAAACAGCAAACAGCATTTTACTATTATCAGGAAGTAAAAAAATCTCCACCAATTAAACCGACTTCTTTAGTAAAAACAAAAACTGAGTTAAAGGATCAGGTTTATATCTCAGATTATATCTCAAAAATTTTCCGTCCTCCAATTATTACCTGAATAATTTACAATCGCTTTAAAAGCGACTTTTTAATTATTTATAATGTCAATTAACTTTACAATGAAAAAAATATTTTTTGTTGCAATGGTGCTTTTATGTGCCTGCGCAACAGCCTTGGCGCAAAATAAAAACGTTACCATATCGGGAACTATAAAAGATAAAACTGCAAAAACTGTATTTCCCTATGTGAATGTAATACTGAAAACAGAACAAGACACAGCCTTTGTAACAGGCACAGTCAGTAATGAAGAAGGCCGCTTCACACTCTCAAACATTAAACCCGGAAATTATTTACTTGAAGTTTCCTATGTGGGTTACGCTACCAAACGTGAATCCCTGTTTGTCGGAACGCTTTCTGATTTTCTTGTAGTACCGTCAATTGAGATGGCTGAAATGTCAACAGCATTAAACGAAGTGACTGTAATCAGCAAGATGGATGAAGTAAACAGCAAAATGGATAAGAAAACTTTTTCTGTGGAGAACAACATCAGCCAGAGCGGTGGTTCTGTTTTGCAGACAATGCAAAATCTGCCTGGCGTTACAGTTCAAGACGGCAAAGTACAGCTTCGCGGAAGCGACAAAATCATAGTTTTGATTGATGGCAAGCAAACCGCGCTTACAGGCATGGGTAGCCAATCGGGGTTAGATAACATTCCTGCATCGGCCATCGAAAAAATCGAAATCATCAATAACCCGTCAGCAAAATACGATGCAAATGGAAACGCAGGCATCATTAATATCATTTATAAGAAAAATAAAAAGGAAGGATTTAACGGAAAAGCTGGAATCACTGGCGGCTTGGGTTCACTATGGGTGAGAAGAGAAAACCTACCAACTATTCTTCCACAAAATCAAATTACTCCAAAAATAAACCCTTCACTTTCGTTTAACTATCGAAAAAACAAAATCAACTTCTTCTTTCAGGGCGATTATCTCTACACACAAACACTGAACAAAAATGAATTTGTAACGCGAACTTATAATAACGGAACAGTGATTAATCAGCAAACAAAGCGAAACCGCGATACACATTTCGCCACTGCAAAAACGGGAATAGACTGGAACATCAATGATAACAACCTGCTCACCGTATCCGGAATGTTTGGTTCAGAAAAAATCCTCGATCATGGCGATGAACCCTTTTTTAATTCAAGTAATACCGACCGGATTCGCCTCTGGCAATTTCTGGAAGATGAATTGAAAACAACCGTGATGGCTTCTGCTACTTATCAGCACAAATTTAAACAGCCAGGACATTTGCTCAACGCAGGATTCAATTACACATTTCATCGTGAGAATGAAAAATATTTTTTTGATAACATCTTGCCTACCTTTACTGGCAAAGATGCATTCAAATTGATTTCAGACGAGCATGTTGCAGATTTTAATTTAGATTATGTGCGACCACTGGAATATGGACGAATAGAAGGAGGCGTAAAATTCCGCTGGCGCGAAATTCCCACTAACATGCAATTTATTCCGGGGTTAAACTCTCCGTTAGACAGCAATGCAGGTGGCCCTGCTATATACAAAGAAGTTATTCCGGCTGTTTATGGCAATTATGTTTTTGAAAGTAAAAAGTTTGAAGCCGAAGTAGGCTTGAGAGTGGAGTATGTAAACATCAACTATGTGGTGGACGCAAATCATCCCACATACAAAAGTAACGGCTATAACTACACACAACCATTTCCAAATGTGCGCCTCGCATACAAGATAAACAACCGCAATAAACTTTCGCTTTTTTACAACCGTAGAGTGGACAGACCAAACGAAGTGGACATCCGTATATTCCCGAAATATGATGATGCAGAAATTATCAAGATTGGAAATCCTGCGCTGCGAACTCAGTTTACGCATCTCTTCGAACTTGGATTCAAAACCAACTGGAAGCAAGGATATTTTTACACAGCCGCTTATTATCGCCTTACGGATGGAACCATCACAAGAATTTCGAGTACGGTGAATAATAGCCCTTTGATTTATGCGGTTTTCCAAAATGCAAAACGCAGCTACACTTCCGGATTGGAAATATTACTGGCGCATGATGTGGTAACATGGTTTTCATTTAACATGAATCTGAATGGCTATCATAATCTGATTGAGGCGTTTACAGTAGAAAATAAATATCCCGTTTCGAATACATTCTCTGCCGGACGACAGCAGATATTTTCAGGCAATGCGAAACTCAATACCATTTTTCACCTTCCGAAAAAAATAGACATTCAGGCAACAGCAATTTATTTAGCACCAGATATTATTCCGCAGGGAAAAATAGGACAGCGTTTTTCTTTAGACATCGGTATAAAAGCAACTATTCAGAAAGGCAAAGGAGAACTGTTTTTTAATGCAACTGATTTAGCCAATACTATGATCATCCGAAAACAAATTCAGGGTAAAGATTTTCACTACACTACTGCCGATTATGCTGAAACACAGGTAATCAGGCTGGGCTACAGTTATAAGTTTTAACCAAATTCGTCTTTGCGAGGTAATACCTTATTTTGCTGCAAATGAAGTAAATTCATTGCCACACTCTTTGAATTACAATTGCATGAATACTTTAAATACATATTGTTATTAAATCACAATTGGCAATAGCAAAACTTTAAAACATTAAGTCGGAATTATATTTTTCACGCTTCTATATTTTTATGAAAAAAGGATTTCTGATTTTATTGCAACTTGCCTTATTGTTTGCAGTTCAGGCACAGCAACGTTTTTCGATTCAGGGCAGTGTGAAAGATGAACTTACAGACGCTGCGCTGGAGCTGGCTTCTTTAGCACTATATAGCAGCGACTCGGCACTTGTAGCAGGAACTGCTGCTGATTTAAAAGGTGATTTTGTACTCGAGAAAATCAAGTCCGGAAAATATTATATCAAAACAGGCATGGTAGGTTATAACCCAAATTTCACTGAACTTGAAGTAAATAATAAATCTCTAACCCTTCCTGCAATTAAGCTAAAGTCAAATGCCAAAAATCTGGAAACAGCTGTGGTGACTGTCACAAAAAATGTATACACTAAAAATGCAGAGAAGGCAGTGTTTAATGTAGCACAAAGTCCCACCCACCAGATTGGAACACTTGAAAATGTGTTGCAGAATATGCCGGGAGTATCAGTAGATCAAAATGGCAATATCTCAGTGATAGGGAAAAGCGGAGTAATTATTTTGGTAGATGACAGACCCTCGCCATTGGCTTCTGCAAATCTGAGTGCTTTTCTGAAATCTATTCCCGCCAATGCGATTGAAAGCATTGAACTCATTACCAATCCTTCTGCAAAATATCAGGCAGAGGGCAATGCCGGGATCATCAATATTAAAATGAAGAAAGGCCGTGCCGATGGACTAAACATAAGCGCTACAGCCAGCTATGGAATCATAGCACGAACTAATGACAACATTGTGCTCAACTACAGAAAGAATAAGCTGAATGTGTTTGGTACTTATGCGTTTAACTACACCCAAAATCAAACACGCTACATCGAAAAAAGAAAAATAATTCTCGATTCCGTTTCGTTCTATAACATGAATAGTCCTTCAGATAGAATAAATCAAAATCATACAGTAAAAGCAGGTTTCGATTATTTTATAAATGATAAAAATACAATTACCTATACTTCAAATTTTAATGCTGCCTCAGAGAAGGAAACATCGGATTCACGCTCAAATTTTGAAAGAACTGAAAATGTAATTGATCAGGAATTCCGCTCATTGCTTAATGGAATAAACCGTGATTTCACCATTACAAATGACATTTCCTACAAAAGAACTTACGACACTACTGAGCGTGGATTTTCAATGAGTCTTACACACTCTTATCTGAGAGGAAACAAAGTGAGTAAACTGGCATCAGATGCTTATGATGGAGTGGGCAATCATATAGAGTCCAATAGTGTACGCAGAAACAGTTATACTAAAAGTAACATCAACAACATTATTTTCCAGTTTGATTACACTCATCCACTAAAGAAATTCGGCAAAATTGAAACGGGCATGAGAAACGAAACTACTTTCAATCTCAATAATTTCGATGTGTATAATGAAGTTAAATCAAAAGAAATTCCCGATTCGTTGCTTACCAATAAATTTAACTACACCGAAAATATCAATGCCTTTTACGTTACTTATGGTGCTACTTTCAAGGAATTTCTAACTGTAAATGCCGGCTTGCGCGTAGAACATACTTTTATCAAATCAGAATATGGCAATGTCGGGAGAAACTATGTTAGCTTTTTCCCATCGGCATCATTAGGGATTGCTTTCAGCGAAACACAAAATCTGAGTGCAGCATATACCAGAAGAATTGATCGCCCAAATTTCACTCAAATAAATAACACCGTTCAATACTATGATCAATATACTACCTGGCAAGGTAATCCATATTTGCGTCCGGCTTTCTTTGATAATGTGAGCATCAACTATAGTCTTATGATAAAGAAGCATATCATCAATGCAGAGGTAGGCGGCAACTTTTCAAAAGACGAATATACTGAAACTTCATTCCTAAACCCTGACACCAAACTTTCACGCGGCAGCGTAGTAAACGGAACAAGAGGCAAACAGGTTTATCTGAATTTATACACAAAAGTTCAAATCACTAAATGGTGGGAATTGCAGAACAATCATGTTGTCAGTTACAATCATTATGATTATCAAAAAGGGCTGAATAAATCAGCAGTTCAAGGAGTGAGCTACAATATTTGGGCAAGTACCGTATTCAAATTCTGGAAAAACACTACACTTGATATAAATGGATGGTATAATGTTGGAGGCGTTTCGTTTCAGGGGAGATCAAAAGGTGTTGGGGTATTGAATGCTTCCATCAAAAAAGCATTTCTCAAGGATAAACTCAATGTAGCAATTTCAGGGAACAATGTTTTGCAAACAATGAAATGGCGATGGAATACGGTGAACAGTAACCTAGAAACCCAAGGCTCATGGCAGAGCTACGACCGGTCTGTTTTTGTCAGCATTACCTATCTTTTCGGGAAAAATATCAATACACTCAAACGCTCAGATGATAAATCCAACTCCAGATTATCTGGCGGTGGTGGCAGGTAAAGATAGCTTTATTGATTTGATTCAATCTGAAATTAGAGAATAAGTTCATAGATTAGAGCTATATGGAAATTAAAGGACTTAGCTCTTCTACTGTACTATTGAAACAAAAACAATTTGGCTTTAATGAATTACCGTCTTCAAGACCAAAGAACATTTTCCGAATAGCATTAGAAGTGATTAAAGAACCCATGTTTTTGCTTTTGATTAGTTGCGGTATCCTATATATGCTTCTAGGGGATTATAAAGAAGGATCCATATTACTTTCTACCATTTCCGTTATTATTGGTATTACCTTTTACCAATATAGGAAAACAGAAAAAGCTTTAGAGGCATTAAAAAAACTTTCATCTCCTCGAGTACTTGTGATTAGAGACGGGACTGAGACTAGAATTGCAGGAAGGGAAGTTGTACCAGAAGACATCATTATTATAAATGAGGGAGACAGAATTCCTGCCGATGCGCAGGTGGTAGATACTATAAATCTCATAGTGGATGAATCGCTGCTTACCGGAGAGTCAATGCCCGTGTCAAAAACTATTGATACTGAAAACAACAATTTATATAGTGGTACGCTTGTAGTACAGGGCAAAGCACTTGCAAAAGTGATTTCTACAGGAATCAATGCCCAACTAGGCAAAATTGCAACATCATTGAAAAATGTTGAAGAAGATGAAACACGATTGCAACAGGAAATGAAAGTACTTATTAGGCGGTTTGCTGTTGCTGGCATTTTTATTTGCATAAGTGTTGTAGGTCTCTATTATTTTACGAGAGGGAATTTTATCCAATCCTTATTAAATGGACTTGCTTCGGCAATGGCAATTTTACCGGAAGAATTCCCAGTAGTACTTACTGTCTTTCTGGCTTTGGGATCATGGCGACTGTCTAAAAAAAACGTTTTAACCCGCAAGCCTTCAGCAATTGAAACACTTGGTTCTGCGACAGTATTATGTAGTGATAAAACAGGCACTATCACACAAAATAAAATGGACGTTGCCGCATTATTTATTGGAGAGGAAATTATTAATAGGGCATCTTTTAGCGCAAAAGTTGAGGCAACGAAATTATTGATGTCTGTAGCTTTAAATGCTTCACAAGAAAACTCTATTGACCCAATGGAAAAAGCAATAGCAATGTTCTGCAAGAATTTTTCTATTCAAATAGATTTGAATAAAAAACTACTGAAAGAATATCTGTTGAGTAAGGAATTATTTGCCATGACCCGGGTACATGAAAACAATAACCATGTGTTGTCAGTTTCTGCCAAAGGAGCGCCTGAAGCGGTTCTAAAACTTTGCGGCACGACCGAAGATGAAACAGAAAAGTATTTGCAAACTGTGAATACAATGGCAAAATTAGGATATAGGGTAATTGCAGTTGCTGATGGATCCTATTCTGGAGAGGTGTTACCTGATACGCAAAAAGGATTTAAATTCAAATTGATTGGACTAATTGGTTTTGAAGACCCGATTCGTGAAGAAGTGCCAGATGCAATTAAGGAATGTTCGGAAGCCGGAGTGAAAGTGATAATGATTACGGGCGATTTCCCTGCCACTGCCCAAGCTATTGCATTGCAGTGTGGTCTTAAAATCGAAAATATAATAACAGGCGATGAACTGAAAAATATTACAGATGAAGATTTAAAAGTAAGAATTAAGAACACAAATGTTTTTGCCAGAGTGGTTCCCGAACAGAAGTTGCGTATTGTACAAGCTTTAAAAGCTAATGGTGAGATAGTAGCTATGACAGGAGATGGCGTAAATGATGCACCTGCACTGAAGGCAGCTCATATTGGAATAGCAATGGGAAATAAAGGCACAGACGTAGCAAGGGAAGCTTCTTCATTAGTTTTACTAGATGACAATTTCACATCAATTGTTGCAGCTATTCGCTTGGGAAGAAAGATTTTTGATAATTTACAAAAGGCAATGACATATATTCTTGCCATTCATATTCCTATTATCGGGTTGACGTTGTTGCCCGCTTTTGTTCCCTCACTACCTTTACTTCTTATGCCATTGCACATAGTATTCATGGAATTAATTATTGACCCGGTGTGCTCTATAGCGTTTGAATCTGAACAGGAAGAAAAAGGAATTATGAGAAGGCTTCCAAGAAATTCAAATGAAAAGTTTTTTGGAATGAAACAAATGGCTGTTAGTGTCCTTAAAGGCATCTTGCTATTGGCTATGGTTCTTGGCGTTTATTTTGCTTCTATAAGCGAGGGGCATACTGAAGGAGAAGTGAGGGCTATAGCATTTTCATCCCTTATAATCGGAAATATATTTTTGATTCTTACCAGCCTCTCTAAAACAAGAAGTTTTGCAGCTGTTTTCATTGAGCGAAATGTAGCCGCTATTTTAATCCTGCTATTTGCAGTTGTTTTGTTGATACTTGTTATTTCAATTCCAACCCTGCAAAAGGTCTTTAATTTTGATTTTCCCGGCTACAAACACTTTATTTCATCAATAAGTGGAGCGCTGATTATCCTTTTAGTTCTTGAAGTCATAAAATTTTTCAAAAATAGAGAGCTCTTTTTTGAAAATACTACCAATTAAAAACAAAGTTACTGCTCTAAAAATGAGTGTAATAAATTATGACTTATAATTTGAAAGCAATGTAATTAAATCATTATCACTTGCAAGGCTCTCATCCATTTTGAAAATAAGCTTAGCCTCTTCTGTATTCATATTCAAAGCTTCCTCTATAATCCGAAGTGCTTCTTTCCTTTTTCCCATCTGGAATAAATAAACAGCGTATATATACCTGATGTCAGCAGCTTCTGCGAACAAATTTATAGCAAAAGAAAAAGTTGTTTCGCACTGAATATAGTCGCCCATTTCAAAATAGGCAGAACCGAGATGTATATAATGAGCGATGTTATTAGCTTCTATTTCTATTGCTTTCACAAAACAGTCAACCGCCTTTTCCGGTTCATCATTCATAAGCAAGGCATCACCAAGCGAAGAAAGATAATTTGCAGACTCAGGAAATAATTTCAGTGCTCGCTCAAATGATTGAATTGCCTGAGCATAATTTTCTTCTGCCATATACGACTCCCCTATTTTATGATGCGCCTCCTCATATTCAGCATCAATATTTGTGGCCTTTCTTAAATAGTAGCGCATCTTCTGAAAATCGCCCAACTTTTCATAGCATTCGCCCAATTTGAAATACGATTCCTTATATGGTTTGTCCGATGACACGGCTTCATGATAGGCCTCTAACGCTTTCTCATAATTGCCCATTTCAAAATGAACATCTCCTGCAAAAATATGGGCAGGTTCAAATGAATCATTAATAGCTGTCACATAGCCAAAAGCCTCAAGAGCTTCTTCATATCTGTTTTGATAATACAAAGCATGACCAAGGTTAAACCACACCAAATAATTGTAAGGATATAAATCGGTAAGTCGTTTATGAAACTGCTCGCTGCGCTCAAATGTTTCTGCAATTTCTACGGCATACCACAATCTGTTCAGAGGTTCTTCATTGTCCGGATCTACAGTTACTGCCATTTCCAGCGCATCAATAACTTCCAGATAAAGCTCCATATCTTCATAAACATCAGCCTGTAACAAATAAATATCAGTGAAATCATCCTTCTCATTGGCAAGCGGAATAGCTAACTCCAATTGTTTCAGGGCATCACTGTGCTGACCCGACCAGAGAAATATATCTGCCCTAATTAAATAAACTGTGATTTCCTGTGCATCAAGCGTCTCTGCAATTCGTAAGTTTTTCAAAGCTTCTTCAAACAAACTTTGATCTGCCAAAACCTCCGCTTTCAGAATAAAAAAGGCAGGAGAAAAAGGGAAGCGCTCTACAGCAGAGTCTGCAACAGAAAGGGCTCTTTTAAATTCTCTGTTCTCGATATAAAACTGAATAATCTGCTCGTAGCTATCTTCGTCAAGATTAAGTGTGCGCTCTTCAGACTGCGCTCTTTCATATTCCTGAATCAGACCAATGATATCGCTAAGGGGCATCTCCTGTTCATCATCATCTTCAAACCAATCACTCATAGGTCGCAAATTTAAAGATTACTCAATGAAAAACGCTGTGTTTAGATTAAGTTAACGTTAAAACCAGTCTTTTGTGCTACTATTTTTCAACATTAGGTGCAAATGCTGTGCAAATGGCTTGCTGGCTAGACTTTGGCTGTCTTTCGGAAAAAATATCGAAACCCAATTTCCAAAAAGAATCCGTGGGTAGTGGTAGATGTTGGTGTGCCAATAGTTCCTGTGCTGTTCTTGATAGCATCTGTGATATAACTGCCACGATATTGAGGAGCGATTTCCACAGAAATATTTTTTGCAGGAAAAATAGAAAGCCCCGGCCCTGCTTCCCAGCTCACCCCATAATAAACCTGAGATAGATTAGAGGTGCTTTGCAATTGCTTGTATTTTCCGGTAGCATAAAAAACACTGGCTCCCATAAAGGCATAAACATTATCTGAAAGTTTAAAATAATATCTCAAATTGGGTCCAATAAAAAAATCCTGTGTCAGATCTGTAGTTGTGGTAGCCTTTGGCTTTCTGGTACTCAATGCATAACCCACTTTAGGTCCTAAAGCAAAATTTTTCGCTGCGAAAAAAAGCACATCGGGAGCAAGCGAAAATTTAAAAATAGATTGATTAGGATCCTTTTGGGAACTCAAACCTATATTGCCACCGGCTGCAATCGAACCTTTCTCAATCTGAGCCGAACAACTCATGATCCAAACCAATAGCAAACTTGTTAAAGAAATCCTCATAAAAGCCTTTTTGCAATTTTAGATTTTAAATTTAACCTTTATGAAAACATTACCGCGAATAAAATTTTACACATGAAAAAAGAGCTTAAAGAACTCGGTATCAAATCGAAGAATAGCGGTTCATCTACCGGAACAAAATGGTTGAAAGGCGGCAAAAAGTCATATTCAAGTTATTCTCCAGTAGATGGTGAATTAATCGGAAATGTAGCTGAAACCTCTGAAAGCGATTACGATAAAATCATTGCAACAGCTCAGTCTGCTTTTTTGGAATGGCGCAATGTGCCTGCTCCAAAACGCGGTGAAATAGTGCGCCAAATCGGTAATGAATTGCGGAAACATAAAAATGCACTGGGAAAATTAGTTTCCTATGAAATGGGGAAATCGCTTCAGGAAGGATTGGGCGAAGTGCAGGAAATGATTGATATCTGTGATTTTGCAGTAGGCTTATCGCGACAACTTCACGGCCTCACTATGCACAGCGAAAGACCTAATCACAGAATGTATGAGCAGTATCATCCGCTTGGTATAGTGGGCATTATTTCCGCTTTCAATTTTCCTGTAGCGGTATGGAGCTGGAATACTATGCTGGCATGGGTTTGCGGAGATGTTTGTGTATGGAAACCATCTGAGAAAACACCTTTGTGTGGAATTGCTTGTCAAAATATTGTAGCGAAAGTTTTCAAAGAAAACAACTTGCCTGAAGGCATTGCATGCTTAATAAATGGAAATTACAAAATCGGTCAATTGATGTCAGCTGATAATCGTGTTGCACTTGTTTCAGCCACCGGTTCGACAAAGATGGGCAAAGCAGTAGCGCAAACTGTTGGAGCAAGATTAGGTAAAACATTACTTGAGCTTGGTGGCAACAATGCCATCATAATTACTCCAAATGCAGATTTGAATATAGCCATCATGTCTGTGGTTTTTGGTGCGGTGGGCACAGCAGGGCAGCGTTGTACTACCACCCGCAGACTAATCATTCATGAATCAGTGTACGATGAAATGAAAAAGCGATTGGGGAAAGCCTATAGTCAGTTATCTATCGGAAATCCTTTAGATGAAAAAAACCATGTTGGACCACTGATTGATAAAGATGCTGTGGCTAACTATTTGAATGCCATAAAAAAAGCAGAACAAGAAGGCGGAAAGCAATTACTGAAAGGCGGAGTGTTAACGGGCAAAGGATTCAAATCAGGATGCTATGTGAAGCCTTGTATCATTGAGGCAAAAAATGAATTTGAGATTGTGCAGCATGAAACTTTTGCGCCAATTCTTTATATTATGAAATATAAAACGCTAGATGAAGCCATTACCATACAAAATGGCGTAGTGCAGGGATTATCATCATCTATTATGACAACCAACATGCGGGATGCTGAAAAGTTTTTATCGGCAAATGGTTCAGATTGCGGTATTGCCAATGTAAACATAGGCACATCGGGAGCAGAAATCGGTGGCGCATTTGGTGGCGAGAAAGAAACTGGAGGAGGAAGAGAGTCCGGCTCAGACGCATGGAAAGCATACATGCGCAGACAGACTAACACAATTAACTATGGCAATAATTTACCATTGGCGCAGGGAATAAAATTTGATGTTTAAA
>CANHIG010000077.1 GCA_947461105.1 Bacteroidota bacterium
CAAGAGCGGATTTAATCCGTTGCCGTCTTCAATCATACTCAGATATTCAGGCCGCTGAAATATAGGCGCAGCAGCAATTTCATCGCGCAAAAGAATAAAAGGGTTACTTCCGATTTTTTGTCCTAATACAGTTATTCCCAAAACCATGGAACCAAGAAAAACCTGTGTAACTGCCACCACAAACATCACCGGACTTTCCCATTTTTTAGAGGTGTAAATAAACACCCAACCTAAAATCACTAACCAAAATTCCCAAAGCAAAAAGCTACCCTCCTGACCTTCCCAAAAGCTTGATATCACATACTTTAAAGGCAAATCATTGGAAGAGTGGCGCCAGGCATAATGATATTCAAACCAGTGATTCAAAATCATTATGAATAACAAAACAAAAACGCCAATTACCATAATGCCGTGAACACTGAATGAAATTCTTGCAATTTTTTTCCAGGTGTTATCATCGGATTTGAATTGCTCATCAGAGAAATAGGATACTGCAGAAAGCAGTGCCGCAAAGAAACCAAACACCACAAAAAAATGACCAAGGTTACCCAGCCAAAGATGCTCGCTTAAAAATCCATTTGCTCCAAATCGTTCTGCAAAAAAGTTCATAGTAATTAATATCTGTTTCAGCGCCAAATTAAGCGAGAATATTTGGAATAACAGCACGATAACAACTTTTATTAGACCTCTCCCTGACCCTCTCCAAAGGAGAGGGAAAAGCGTGGCGGTTCCCCCTTTGGGGGATAGGGGGTGAGCTTTGCTATGCTTTCTCCTTCAACCGAATCTCATCATCGGTGTATTTTGAAGGGCATTTCATCAGAATTTCCTTTGCGTGAAATTTAGCACCTTCCATACTGCCTTTTACCACAATCTGCTCAGAACGCTCAAAATCTTGTGGCTTTGCGCCTCTGTAATACACTACCTGATTAGTGCCATCCTTGTCGTTCATGGTAAATTCAAAGTAGTTTGCATCAACTTCCGGATCATATTTCAGCTCTTTCTCTTTATCGAGATACCCAACTACATTGAGCGTTTGATCCGGATTGGATTTTGACAGTGCAAAACTGCCATAAGTAGTATAGTCGCCCGTCATGGCTACAATAGCACCAATGCTGATAGCTATTGCCAACAAAAGAATGATGTGTATCTTTTTCATTTCGCTGCTAAAAGTAGGACAGTTTTCTCAAAATGCAAGAAACAATCAGCAAACAAATTATAAATTTGGCAATGATTAATATCATGCCTGCTTCTCAGGGCATTTCAATTGAAATAAAACTTATGACACTTAACCCACTTACAGCCATATCGCCCATTGACGGCCGATACCATGCAAAAACAAAAAAGCTTTCACCTTATTTTTCCGAATATGGATTGATTTATTTCAGAGTATTGGTAGAAATTGAATATCTAATGGCTCTATCACATAGCGGTATTCAGGAACTGAAACCATTTTCGGAACATGACCAAAAAGCCCTGCGAGAAATTTATAAGTCCTTTACCGAGGCAGATGCTCAGGAAATAAAGGAAATAGAAAAAACCACCAATCATGATGTGAAGGCTGTAGAATACTTTATTAAAGCTCAAATCGAAAAATCGAATATTGAATTCAATAAAGAATTTATTCATTTCGGTCTCACTTCACAAGACATCAACAATACTGCCATTCCACTTTCGATAAAAATGGCAGAAGACGAGGTTGTCTTCCCGGCTTTTCAGACTATAGTTACTGAACTGACTGAAGCAGCCAGAAGCTGGAAAAACATCCCGATGCTTGCCAGAACTCATGGCCAGCCTGCATCGCCTACTATGCTTGGAAAAGAGTTTTATGTATTTGTAGAACGTTTGCAAAATCAAATAGCGCAATTGGATGCGGTACCCTATTCTGCAAAATTTGGCGGTGCTACAGGCAACTTCAATGCCCATCATGTCGCCTATCCAGAAGTAGATTGGATTACTTTTTCCAATAACTTCATTCATCATCTGGGACTCAGCAGAATACAGTTTACCACACAGATAGAACATTATGACAATCTAGCTGCAAGGCTTGATGCGCTTAAAAGAATCAATACTATTCTGATTGATTTCTGCCGCGATGTGTGGACTTATATTTCAATGGATTATTTCAAACAGAAAACTAAAGCAGGTGAAATAGGCTCATCGGCTATGCCACATAAAGTAAATCCGATTGATTTTGAAAATGCAGAAGGCAATCTGGGTATGGCAAATGCTATTTTAGAACATCTGTCTGCAAAACTTCCCATCTCCCGATTGCAAAGAGACCTGACGGATTCAACAGTCTTGAGAAATATCGGTGTACCGTACTCACATATCATGATTGCACTGGAATCTATTTCTAAAGGTCTCGGGAAATTAGTATTAAACCAATCAAAAATAGAGGCTGATTTGGAGGCAAACTGGGCGGTAGTAGCCGAGGCAATTCAAACCATACTGAGAGCAAACAATGTTCCTAATCCTTATGAAAAGCTCAAAGACCTGACCCGCGGAAAAGAAATTAATGAGAAAACAATTCACCAATTCATTGAAGGGTTAGACGTGGCCGAAGAAATCAAAAGTAAACTTCGCGGAATAAGTCCTAGGAATTATGTGGGAGTGAATGGGGAGTTTTAGAAATAAGTGCTTTGACAAATTTTAATTCATCTTCGTTGCGCTCCGCTAAACGAGGACTAGAGCAAGTATCCCTACTATCTCACACTTGGCGCAGTTTCCCACTAAGTCAAAAGCGATAAAAATCTAATGATTTTAAATTTCAATAGGATATTGTAAAAAATACTGACTGATTAATTTCATTTTACTAATTCAAAAGAAATAGAATAACTTTATTATCATGAAGAAGCTATCGTTTATTTTATTTATAGCCTTCGTCTTTTGTTCCTGCCAAAAGACAGAAGTAAAAATAACCTCTTCTGCTACCTTGAAAAGTATTGTAGCAAAAACAAATGGGGTTTATAATACTACCTCCATTTGCACATCAGGAAGTGGTGTTTCTGGCTATACTACCGATACTTTCTATAATGTGTCACTCGTTGTGGCATCGCTAAACGACACAACACTTTATGTAAATAATCGTCAGCTATTTTTTGCAGGAGATATTTCTAAAAAGCATTATTACTTCTATTCCCCCAGTTCGGGAGGAGGCTACAACCTTTTAATGGATTCAACATTAACAACGTTGGAGTTTAGTTCATGGGGTGGCGGATTGGGTGGCGGAAGTGGATGCCATTACACCGGAACAAAGTAATTGTCCTTTCGTTGAAGTTTTCTGTAATATGCGAATCAAAATGATTTTTTACTCAGTAAAAACAAAAATTTATGGAACTCAAAACCGAAATTCTCATTAACGCTACTCCGGAGAAAGTCTGGGCAATATTTACTGATTTCAATAATTACCCCAACTGGAATCCTTTCATCAAGTCAATCACAGGCGATGTGAAAGTAGGCAACACTATAACCGCAAGAATAGAACCTCCAGGTGCCAGTGGAATGACATTTAAACCCAAAGTGCTTGCCTTTTATGCAAATAAAGAATTTCGCTGGCTGGGTCATTTGCTGATTAAAGGTCTCTTTGACGGAGAACATAAATTTGAATTGATTAAAAACGGAAACGGCACAACCACTTTTATTCAGAGCGAGCAGTTTAGCGGCATACTGGTTCCCTTATTCAAAAAAATGTTGAACAACGCTATAAAAAATGGCTTCAATCTTATGAATGAACAACTAAAAGCATTGGCAGAAAAGAAATAAAACAATGCTTCGAAGCTTATTTTTCAGGAACTATAAATTCCTTTTTGTCTAAGGTATTTATGTAATACTTCCCTCCTCCTTTTGAGGTGTAAACAGTTTGTCCACTTGGTCCTTTGAGTAATCTATCCACCGGATCGGCAGGCTTGCCCTTTATTTTAGGAGCAGTACCCAAATCAAGTGGCACAATCTGTCGCACTTCTTGCTTGGGAACTACCACTTCCTCCTTCTTAAAAGTACCTTTCTTTTTAGCTTCTTTCTTAGCTTCCAGTGCATCCAAGTAATCCTGATCTACCTCTTTTTGCTTTTTTGATTTTTTTGGGGCTGCCTCAATTTGCTCCTCCACTACCTGCTGCACCTCCCTTTCTTTTTTAGGTGGTTCGGTCTTTTCAGGTGCAGCTTCTTTCGTCTTTTTCTTGGCTTCCTTTTCCGCCTCCAGTGCATCCAGATAATCTTGATCTACCTGTTTTTGCTTCTTTGATTTTTTGGAATTTGCATTTTCAGAATCGTCAACTGCTGGCTTTGATTCAGATTCTTTTGGCGGCTCCTCAGGCTTTTCTTTTTTCTTGGTGTCTTTGGGTGTCGGCTCAGGCTCTTCCTTAGGAGGTTCTTCATTTTTTGTTTGCTTTTGCTTTTGCGGAACCAGCTCTGCCTCTTCTTTAGGAGCCGGAGGAGTTTCCTTTTCTTTACTGGCCTTTGCAGCTTTTTGAGCAGCCTCTTCTTCTTTTGCTTTTCGCTTAGCTTCTTTCTCTGCCGCCAAGGCATCCAGATAATCCTGATCTACTTCTTTCTGCTTCTTTTGCTTTTTAGCATCAGGAGCCGACTCCTCTTCCTGAGTTTGTTCTTCAGTTCCTTTCTTGCCTTTCTTTGGATTGCCCTCTTCCTGAGCATGTAGAGAACCAGCAGCCAAACAAAACATCACTGTAAAAAACAAAAATAGGTTAGCCCTCATATTTTATGTATCCACCCAAAAATACAAATAATGCCAAAGAAAAATTCTTTGGCATTACTAAGGGCTAAATTTTTATCGACAGTTACGGTGATGACCTCCATGATAATTTTGCTGCAATATCATTCTTTCGCGTGGAGTAATCACTCCATCAGCAGCTGCCATTCGCATTAACTGATGATGCTGACCTCTGTTTTGAGCATGATGCCCATATCTCATTCCTCCGTAATATTGAGGCTGCTGAGGATGAACGACAATTACCTGTGGCGGCATAGGGGGTCTGTGTCCGAATCTGGGATGTGCGGCTTCAGTAGTTAAAGAGTTTAACGTCATCAAAATTACAGCTATAGCTATTATCATCTTTTTCATTGTTCAAGATTTAATGGTTTAAAAAATAAATACACTACTCTGACCGTAATTAAAAAACTTGGTTTAATTCTAAAAGTCAAATAAAAGTTAAAAGCAATTGATATAAAATTTCAGGCTTTAGCTGCTATAAACGAATAATCTGTTATTTTGCAACCAAAGAAAAGTTATGCTTCTAAAAGATAAAGTAGCAATAGTAACAGGAGGAACAAGGGGTATAGGATTGGCTATTGTAGAAGCTTTTGCCAGAGAAGGGGCTCATGTTGCATTCACATTCGTGAGTAGTGAGAAACAGGCAAAAGAAATTGAAAATAGATTATCCCGAAACGGACAAATTATAAAAGGATTTAAATCTGATGCTTCTTCCTATTCAGCATCTGAGACATTTGTAAATGAGGTGCTACAATCTTTCGGAAAAATTGATGTACTCGTAAACAATGCAGGAATTACTCAGGACAATCTTTTGTTACGCATGAGTGAAGAGCAGTTTGATGCAGTAATTGCCAAAAACCTAAAGTCAGTTTTCAATTTGACAAAACATATTTCGAAACAAATGCTGAAACAAAGAAGCGGCAGTATTATCAATTTAACTTCAATTGTAGGCATCAGAGGACAAGCAGGGCAGGCAAATTATGCAGCATCAAAAGCAGGGATTATAGGCTTTACCAAATCTATATCAGATGAATTTGGCACACGAAATATAAGATGCAATGCCATTGCTCCGGGTTTTATTGAAACAGATATGACCACTGTTTTGAATGATGAAACCAAAGCAGGCATACTGAAACAAATACCGATGCAAAGAATGGGGAAAGCTGAAGAAGTTGCAAATGCTGCTCTTTTCCTTGCCAGCGATATGAGTACTTATGTAAGCGGACAAACGATCAGTGTTTGTGGTGCAATGACCAGATAAAAAAAACTATAAATTGAACACATCTATCACTTTTGAATATTCTTTGCTTTGGTTAATACCCTGCTTCATCGTAGCCCTTTTGTACGCCTATTTACTTTATCAAAAGGATTTTAAAAACATAGATTCCCCATTATGGAAATATCGAACGTGGCTTGCAGGTTTTCGATTTTCAGCATCATTTTTATTACTTATTCTATTGCTTACCCCATTTATCAAATCAAAACACACTGAACGACAAAAGCCAGTTATTGCAATACTTGCAGATAAAAGCGAGTCAATAAGAAATGGATTTAAGAATAAGGCGGACACCGCTGAATACTTTAGCAAACTAAAAAACATAGCAGATGACCTTTCCGGAAAATACGAAGTGGCTATATACGGGATAGGTGATAAATTAGAAAACAACATTCCAAACAGTCTACAGGATAAAACCACTAACTTATCCTCTGCTTTTGAAATGATAAACGATGTCTATTACAATAAAAATCTCGGGGCTGTAATCCTTGCTACTGATGGAATTTTTAATCAAGGTATCAATCCACTTTATACTACTGAAAATAGTAGCTATGAAATATACAGCATTGCTATGGGTGATACAACAACCCTAACTGACATTAAGATTGAAAACGTTTATTACAATAAAATAGCCTATTTGAATGATCAGTTAGTTTTCGAAACTGACTTAGGAGCAACGAACGCAGCAGGCAACAACACTCTTGTATCAGTATATGAAATAGAAAACGGACAGAAAAAACTGATTGAAAAAAAGAATGCATTTATCAATTCAAATTACTTTTTAAATTCTTTTGAGTTTGATATTTCCACCACTAGAACAGGTGTTATTCACTATCAAATAACTGCATCAACAATCAAAAATGAAGTATCGTATTCCAACAACACTAAAGATATTTATATCGAAGTTTTGGATGGCAGACAAAAGATTTTGCTAATAGCTTCAGCTCCTCATCCTGATATAGCGGCTCTAAAAAGCGCAATAGGCTCAAATAAAAACTACTCACTTGATGTAGTTTTTGCAGATGACTTTAATACGAAATTGAACGATTACAGCCTTGTGATTCTGCATCAACTTCCTGCAATAAATTCTACTAGCAATGCAATAATCGGGCAGGTAAAAGCTGCAAAAAAGCCTGTTTGGTGGATTACTTCATCAGGCACTAATATTGCCCAATTCAACAAAGAACAAAGTGCCGTATCCATAATCGGAAATACCAATAAATTCAACGATGCAACAGCATATTACAATAGCGATTTCAGTTTGTTTGCTTTAAGTGAAAACACTCTGAATGCACTAGCTAAATTTCCTCCGCTCTATTGTTTTTTCGGTGATTACAAGACTAATCCATCCGGCAAAAATCTATTTACTCAAAAAATAAATAACGTCAAGACAGATTTCCCTATGTGGGGATTCATTGATGATAATGACATCAAAAGCGGCTTGCTTTGCGGAGAAGGTATTTGGCGTTGGAAACTTTATGATTTTCTTCAAAATCAAAACAATGATGCCTTTAATGAAATAGTAAACAAAACAGTTCAATACTTAGCAGTAATCAATGATAAAAGGCCATTTAGAGTAAATCTGAGCAAAAATGTATTTGACGAAAATGAAGCTGTAAACATGGATGCTCAACTATACAATGCCAGCTTTGAATTGATAAATACTGCTGATGTTGATTTAAAAGTTGCTGATGATTCAGGAAAAATATTTGATTTTAAATTCAATAAAAATGAAAAATCTTATTCGCTAAACCTTGGCTTTCTGCCTGCAGGCAATTACAAGTATCAAGCTAAGACTAACTTTAATAATCAAAACTTTACCGCTGAGGGGAAATTCAGTGTTGCCAAATTACAATTGGAAGATTCCAGAACCGTTGCAGACCATAACATGCTAAGACAATTGGCATTAAGCCATAAAGGAATTTCTACATCGCTTGAGGAGAGTGGAAAAATTACAAAACAATTGCTTTCCTCCGATAGGCTGAAAACCGTTTTGCATGACACATATTCCACAGAAAGTGCCATTAATTTGTTATGGATTTTTGGACTGCTTATTATGTTATTATCTCTAGAATGGGTAATCAGAAAGTATAGTGGTGCTTATTAATTACTCAGACGCTGTAGTTATTTTTTAAACGTATTACTTCTTAATCCATTATCAATTTCATAGGTCAAACCAAACTTGATAAATACAGCCAAACCATAGGCTCTGCCTTTCTCTAAAGATCGCTTGTAGTAATACTTTTTATCACCTATACATGTTGCTTTACATACATTTTGAGAGGTAAGATAGGCTCCGGAGACATTGGCTATACTTTTTGCCCTAAGCCCATAATAGGCCATATCTACACTTTTTTTGTAGGACGCTTCATGTACAATACCTAACCGCAAGGCAGAATTAATTCCATA
The DNA here is from genome assembly GCA_947461105.1 of Bacteroidota bacterium. Taxonomy (GTDB): domain Bacteria; phylum Bacteroidota; class Bacteroidia; order Chitinophagales; family LD1; genus CALAYL01. The sequence goes on from CANHIG010000077.1 coordinate 8,412, forward strand.
AGCAAACATAGCAGTGCAAGAGCTTTCAATATAGTTTTTAGGGTCTGTAGGATAAATAGGCAATTGAAACCAATGTCCGGTTTTCTTATCCTGAATCTCAGGAAGCCTAACAATCATTTCCTTAAGATAGCCGGCAAACTCATTCCACCGTGGATGATTTCCCGGCATAATTTCCAATGCATCTGACAAGGTCACCACAATCCATCCGTTTCCTCTGCCCCAAATTTCGGGACTACGATGTGTGATTTTATCAGACCAATGAATTTTACTACAAAACAAACAATGTCCCCAATCATCCTTATCCCAACCGTGCACCCACAATCCCCACTCCTCCACCTGAAGCTTATCGCGATGAAGCCTAATCTGTTTTGCAAGTTCATCCAAATACTTTTCGTCTCCTGTGGCTCGATACATACTGATTAAAAATTCTCCAATCATAAATACCGTATCATCCCAAAGCTCAGTAAACATGTTAATATGAGAAACTGCGGCATCTTTTGTACGCTTAGTTTTTAGATAATCAGCATAAATTTTATCGCACTTGATTTTATACTTTTCATCCTTTGTCACCCGATATAAGAATGCCATTCCTAACCCTGATGCAACCGCATTAGGCTTGTGCCCATTGGCAACAGCCGCATTCTTATCCATTGCTTTTTTTACATAATCAAAATATTGCTTCTTCCGTTCTGGCAGTGCCTCGTCATATTCCTTAATTATTGTACTCAAAAGAGCCGCGTTTTGCCAATTCCATTGATACTCTTTAGCTGGCAAATAAGAATTAATGGCATAATTATCCATGGAGTCTACCCACGAAGTATAGCCATTAGAAGTCTGCGAGATAACGGAGTTGTAGTTTAGTACCAAAAACCAAAAAGTGATACAACGGAAAGCTTTTTTCATTAGTAAATAATTTAGCGTTACTTATAGATGAATCTAACAAAAGTTAGTAATTCTTGTGACGATACTACAAGAAGTCCTACAATTTCTGGCGAAAAGAAGCACCAATGCCCCAATGAGTAATATCTCATGCTTACCCCGAAAAGAAAAAGCCTCGTAAATGATTGATTTACAAGGCTTTTTCGCTTCTTTAAGCGGATCGGACGGGACTCGAACCCGCGACCTCCGCCGTGACAGGGCGGCATTCTAACCAACTGAACTACCGATCCAAAATTGGATTGCAATGATAATATAAAATTTATAAATCCAAAAAAATTAAACAGATGGTTTCTCTTTTTTTTCAACCTGCCGGAGAATCCATCTATATGTTTGCTCAATTCCATCCCTAAGTTTTGACTTTGGCTGCCAGTTCAGCTTTTGAAATATGAGTGTATTATCGGAATTCCGACCTCGAACACCAACCGGACCATTAATATTTCTGATGGATAGATTCTTGCCAGAAATTTGAACAATTAATTTTGCTAACTGATTTATGGAAATCATTTCCTCGGAGCCTATGTTTACAGGTCCAGGAAAATCCGAATTCATGAGTTTCTGAATTCCATCAATACACTCATCGACAATTAAGAATGATCTTGTCTGGTTTCCATCTCCCCAAATTTCAATTTCAGAGCCATCCACGGCCTGAGCTACCTTTCTGCAAAGAGCAGCAGGTGCTTTTTCCTTTCCTCCCATCCAAACTCCTTCAGGGCCAAAAATATTATGAAAACGGGCTATCTTAACATTAAGATTGAAATTCTTGCTGAAGTTCAAGTATAACCGTTCACTAAATAGTTTTTCCCAACCATATTCACTGTCTGGATTTGCCGGGTATGCAGAGTCTTCGGCACAATTTGGATTTTCAGAATCTAACTGGTTATGTTCAGGATAAATACATGCTGAGGATGAGTAGAAAATCGCATCTGCCCCGTGAACCTTGGCTAAGTTGAGGATATTAAGATTAATCATTGCAGAGTTGTACATTACATCAGCATCATTATCACCTGTAAAAATATATCCTGCTCCACCCATGTCGGCTGCAAGCTGATACACTCTATTAAAATTCTGATTATAGATTTCATTGCAAAATGCCTGATTTCTCAAATCACCAATAATAAATTCATCTGCTGGTGAAGTAGAAAACTCATGGAGTTTAAGATCTACAGCTCTGATCCAATATCCTTCAGATTTAAGACGCTTAACAAGATGCCCACCAATAAATCCTCCTGCACCACATACTAAGGCTGTTTTCATGAAAGCGAATGTATTGAAAATATTAAAATATCAGTCAAAATGAATCAAAGAGATTATTTCTAACTCGGAATTTATGAATGAATATTGTAAAAAGGTCATAGTTATCCGAACTTTTTTAAAAGTCAATGAAAAAGGAGCTTCAAACTGTTGTTATTACTACTTAGAGAGTTGTTTTGAGGAGAAAATAAGTCAGGCGGTTTTAGTGTAATAGTTTTTGCGCCTTGAAAAATACGATTGCAAACATAATCTAAGCTCAGGTAGTGGCTCAAGCAGATTCGTATTTTCTCAGTAAAATTACTGAACGCATGGCTTTCCTTGCAGGTATTTCTCCGTAACAACTCTAAAAGTAGATAGCAGATAAGTGCTATGTATATTTGAGCTTTAACGGCATTTTCACTCGTTCCGGTAAATGTTTTGACTTGTAAATTCTGTTTTAGCGTTTTGAAGAATGTTTCAATTTGCCATCTGCGTTTGTAAAGCTCACTTACTGTATCTGCGCTCCATTCAAAATTATTGGTGATAAGTTCAATAGTTCTGCCCTTTTGTTCATCATAAACGACCACCTTTCTAAAAGCATAACTATTGATACCTGTGTTGACAGCTTGAGTTCCAGTAAACTGTATTTCCTGATCGCAAATGATATGCTCTTCTTTGTCATCAGGCTGCTCTCTGTGCTTAATAATCTCGAAAACAGCATTATCCTTCATACGTGTCACAAAATGATTATCTGCAGCACTGCGGTCTTTCATCAGCTGAAAGTCATAGTAGCCCCTATCTTCAACGATAATTGTTCCTGCTTCATAGATGCGCTGCTTAAATCCTTTGCTATCATGTAGCGCAGCAGGTGTAATATTGATGACAGTTGGAAGCATTAGCGTATCATCCCAGCCTGTGTGAATCTTAATGCCGCCTTTAGCTGTCCGAAACTTTGCCCAGTTAAATAAGTTCAAACATAAGCTGATAGTTGTGCTGTCATTGATGCAAACAACTTTGTGTTTTATTTCTTCTATGATACGACCTTGGTGTTTTGCTACCAAAACTCTTTGATAGTGTGCTATAAGCCTGTGGTATAGATGTTCAAATACCTGCCAATTGCGCTTTTTATTCCCGTCACCCATGGTGGAGCGAGCCGGGCTTTGCTGTAAACCCAGATCCCGTATGTATGTTTCACTTACGCCTATTCCCGTTGATATATCTTCTAATGTCAGGCATTTGTTCAGCTGTCCGAACATTTGCGATACTAAATGGTCATACGTTTTATAACGACTACAGTACTTATCGCTCTTGTACTTGTCTATTGATTGCTTTAAAATAAATGGAGGAATCAGGTCTATAATTTGGCGAAGTAGTGGTTTGCTGTTATTTTTAGTCCTACGGAAAAGTCCCATTGTTTATTGTTTTGTTGCAAATTCAATTTACAACGGGCTTTTCTTTTTTTTCAAACTTTCGGATAGTTATG
>CANHIG010000078.1 GCA_947461105.1 Bacteroidota bacterium
AGAAAGAATGGCGGATTGGATTTTGATATGAATATCAACATGAATGTGGTCGGTAAAATTGGTGATAAGTTACAGTTGGGAATTAAATACAACACGCAATCAGGTTTTGCTTTTGACAATCAGGTGAAATTGGGATGGACAGGTGATGAAGATGATATTGTGAAGGAGGTAGAACTTGGAAATGTAAGTTTACCTTTGACTACGCGCCTAATATCCGGTAGTCAGGCTCTGTTTGGTTTGAAAACGAAATTGCAGTTTGGACGATTATTTTGGACCAGTGTAATTTCACAGCAAAAATCTAAAAAGGAATCGCTCATAGTTGAGAACGGAACTCAGCGTCAGACTTTTGAAATAAAGGCTGATCAATATGATGAGAACAGACACTATTTCCTTTCTCATTATTTTCGTGATCAGTACGACTACGCCCTTTCTGATTTACCTATCATAAAATCAGTAAACAACGTTACCCGTATGGAGGTTTGGATAACCAACAGAACGGGCATCACTCAAAATGTGAGAGATGTAGTGGCTTTATCCGACCTGGGAGAGGCTAATCCACATCATTATCCTGTAGATCCTACTGCCGACTCAAAACCAAGCAACAACTCAAATGGATTGCACAGAGCCTTGGTAGCGAGTCCCAATACAAGATTTATTAGTAATACTGTTTCTGATTTGCAAAATGTTTTTGGTCTTACACAGGGTGAAGACTTTGAGAAAACTTATGCCAGAAAGCTTGCATCCACGGAGTATACATTCAATGCTCAGTTAGGATATATATCGCTCAATACATCTATGAATCCTAATGATGTGCTTGCGATCGCATTTCAGTATGAAGCAAACGGAAAGGTGTATCAGGTAGGTGAATTTTCGGAGCAGGTGCCACCAGATTCTAATACTACCAACAAAGTGCTTTATCTAAAAATGCTAAAGGGAACTACGGTTCGGGTGAGGCATCCTATCTATGATTTAATGATGAAAAATATTTATTCATTAGGTGCTTTTCAGTTGACTAATGAAGATTTCAGGCTCGATGTTTATTACAACGATCCGGGTGGTGGAGAGAAAAGATACATGCCAAAAGGTTGTATAAAAGGCAATCCGATTTTGCGTGTGCTTAATATGGATAAACTCAATACAAATAATGATGCTCAACCCGATGGGCTCTTTGACTTTATTCCGAATGTGACTATCATTCCTACAAACGGACGACTTATTTTTCCTGTGAAAGAACCATTTGGGCCTTATCTGAGGGCTAAGTTTGATGAGTGTGGCTCCGGGCAAATTGCAGATCAGTATGTGTATGACCAGCTTTATGATTCTACAAAATTTGTGGCGCAGCAATATCCTGAATTCAACAGGTTTGTAATAAGAGGGCAGTATAAGGGCAGCAATAGCAAAGACATTTCTCTTGGAGGATTCAATATTCCTAAAGGTTCGGTGGTAGTGACCGTTGGTGGTAAGAGGCTTGTGGAAAATAAAGACTATTCAGTAGATTATTCTTTAGGTCGCGTTACCATTTTAGATCAGGGTATTTTGAATTCGGGTCAGCAAATCAAGATTGAATATGAAAATAACAATCAGTTTGGTTTTCAGGTTCGTTCATTGATGGGCACAAGACTTGATTACAGAATCAGCAATAAATTCAACATTGGCGCAACTGTGATGCGGATGACTGAAAGGCCATTTACACAAAAAGTAAATATCGGTGACGACCCTATTTCAAATACAATTTTTGGTGCGGATATCAAGTATGAAACAGATGCTCCGTGGCTAACAAAGGCATTAGACAAACTTCCTATTTATGCGACTAAAGAAATGTCAACCATTAGTGCTTATGCGGAGGTCGCTCATATTGTGCCCGGTCATCAAAAGGCAATTAACGGCCCTGACAAACAGGGACAGGTTTATATTGATGATTTTGAAGGAGCAAACACCTCATATTCTATCAAAGAGCCTGTGAATTACTGGAAACTTGCCTCTGCTCCTAGAAATGCTCCGGGGCCAAACGGGCAGATACTTTTTCCTGAAGCATCTTTAATCAATGATCCCAAGTATGGATACAACAGAGCTAAGCTGGCTTGGTACAGAATTGATAATACTTTCTATGCCAATTCTACTGCAACGCCAAAAGTATTTAAGGATAATCCTGATTTAGTGAAAGATCCTTATGTCAGAATTGTGAAGCAAAGTGAAGTGTTTCCAAACAGACCTAATCAAAATGCAATTGATAATAATCTATATCCGCTTGATCTTGCGTTCTATCCTAAAGACAGAGGTCCATACAACTATGAAGACAAACCGGGCATTACTCCAGGAATCTCTATGGGTGTAAATGCCGATGGTTCATTGCGAGAGCCAACTACCAGATGGGGTGGTATTATGAGGTCACTTGATAACACAGACTTGGAGGCCAACAATACTGAGTTTGTTGAGTTTTGGATGATGGATCCGTTTGTAAAAAATCAAATCAGACCCGGAGGGCAGCTTTATATCAATCTTGGAAATTTGTCTGAAGATATTTTACGCGATTCGCGTATGCAGTTCGAAAATGGATTGCTTGCCGATAAAACACAATTGGATTCTACTTCTTGGGGATTGGTACCTAAGGTGGCACCTTTGGTAAATGCATTTGACAATGATGCAAATAAGAGAGCCGATCAGGATAAAGGACTTGATGGATTAAACAGTCAGGATGAGCGTGACAGATGGGGTAATTCATTCTTATCAAACGCCAACACATTTTTGGTTCCTGATGCATTTACCAAGTTGAATACAGACCCTGCATCAGATGACTATCAATTTTATCTGGATCAAAGCCTGGACAATGAATCATCAATTTTGGCTCGATACAAAAACTATAACAACACAGAGGGAAATTCGCCTGTACAAAATGGAAATGGCGTGAGCAACTCCGGCTCTCCTAACCCTGATGCCGAGGACCTGAACAAGGACAACACTATGAATGAAAATGAAGAGTATTTTCAATATAAGGTGGACTTGTTTCCGGGAATGACGGAGGGAAATAATAAGTATATCATTTCGCATGTTGATTATCCAGGCGAGGGAACTGTAAAGCCTGTTACCTGGTATCAATTCCGTGTTCCAATCAGAAATTATGATAATAAGGTTGGGAACATTCCTGATTTCAAATCCATACAATTTATCAGGATGTTCCTGAATGGATGGGATGATAGTATCATACTCAGGATGGCAACTTTAGATTTAGTAAGAAATCAATGGAGAGCATACAATCTTCCGATTGATCCGGGTTCTGATAATGTGCCTATTGATCCGGATAACCTCACCAAGTTTAATGTAACCAGAGTAAGTATAGAAGAGAACAGCAGCAAATTGCCTGTGAACTATGTTATTCCACCGAATATAGAGAGAACACAGGCTATAGGAGCCCAAACGAATCAATTTGTTGCGCAAAATGAACAAGCTTTGGCTCTTAACGTTTGTGGTCTTGAAGATGGTAAGTCAAAGGCGGTGTTTAAAAACTTGGGCTTAGATGTAAGAAGATACAAGCGTGTGAAAATGTATATTCATGCAAATCGCAAGGAGGGAGAGCTGAATTTAAGAGATAAGGAAATGACTGCTTTCGTTCGATTGGGTACGGATTTTAAAGACAATTACTATCAGTATGAAATTCCGCTAAAATTAACTGCTGATGCTCCAAACGGAGGTTATAAAAATGATGCAGATGCAGATAGAGACTCTGTGTGGCCGGCTGCGAATAATGTAGATATATCTCTGGAAGAATTAGTTGATTTGAAATTAGCTAGAAACGCAGTGGCGGGTTATCCTAAAAACGTGCCTTACACCATTACATCTAATGGAAGAATATTGACAATAGTCGGTAATCCGGATTTAGGAAGTTTAAAAACCGTAATGCTTGGTATCAAAAATCCAACAAAGGGCGACCCCAATAATCCTTTACCTGATGATGATGGACAATCTAAGTGTGTAGAAGTTTGGTTTAATGAATTGAGAGTTACTGATTTTGATGAGCGGGGCGGAACTGCCGCATTGGGCGAAATGACAGTGAAGCTCGCAGACCTTGGAAGCATAAGTGTTTCAGGAAGTATGCACACAAAAGGTTTTGGGCAGATAGATCAGAAAATTGATAAGCGATTTAAGGATGATATGTATCAATACTCTGCTGCGGGCAGCTTTGAATTAGGTAAATTTTTACCGGAAAAAGCGGGAATCCGATTGCCGTTTTATGGAGGTATCAGCCAGATATTCAGTACACCTGAATTTGACCCCTACCAACTCGATATTCCTACAGCAAAGCAGGTAAGCTCGTTGAAAACTTTGCATGGCTCAGACTCTGCAAAAACATACTTAAAGAAAATACAATCAATTACAACCAGAAGAGGATATAATTTTACGGGAGTGAGAATTATGCCTAAGCTTAATGTGAAATCTCCTCAAATTTGGGATCCTGCTAACTTTACATTCACCTATTCTTATAATGAATTGCTCATCTCAGATCCTTTTGTTGAGAATAATACCAGGCAAAATCACTTGGGGGTAATTCAATGGAACTATGCACCTCAGGCATTGGAATACACACCACTTAAGAAAGCTATCAAATCAAAATCGAAGTGGTTTGATATTATTCGCGATTTCAATTTTAATTTAATGCCAGCCAATCTCGGTGTAAGCACTCAGATGACCCGGCAGTTTGGATTTATAAAGTTGAGAAAACTTGGTGCTGATGAATTTGATGTGCCTACCACATTCAATAAGTTCTTTACTTGGGATAGGTCTTATGTTTTTAAATACAATCCGTTTAGATCGCTTAGTATAGAGTATAGTGCAACGAATTTGGGGAGGATAGACGAGCCAGATGGAGCAATAGATACCAAGGCGAAAAAAGATGTGATTTGGAATAATATTAAAAAGGGCGGAAGAAATACCAACTTCAACCAAACCTTTAATGTGAACTATACTTTACCGATAAATAAGTTGCCGATTTTTGATTTTATCACAGCCACTGTTGGTTACAACGCTGCTTATAACTGGCTCGCTGCTCCTCAGGTGCGCAAGCCCGATAACTCTGGATTTGAAGCAAATCCTCTAGGTAATGTGATTAATAATTTGCAGACCGATAAAGCAAAAGTAGATTTTAACTTCAAGAAAATTTATGACAAAATTCCTTTCTTGAGAACATACAGTTCGCCAAATCCTACGCTTGGAGATAAAATTGAAACACAGAAGAAAAGAGAAGCTACAAGAAAGGCCAGAGAGAAAATTCAGGAAGATATTGATAAGCTGAAAGAGAAAAAAGCAAAACTGATTGAAGATTTGGCGAAGGCAATGGGCGATGGATCTCTGGATGCGAAAGCACGTGATGAAAAGGTAACCAAACTCAAGAAAGATATTAAAGACACCAAGAAGCAAATAAAGGCGAAGAAGAAAGAATACCGAACTAAACAAATGCCTCCTAATGCAGGAGTTGGATTGATAGTGAGACCATTGCTTGCACTGAGAAAAATAACTGTAGAGTATAAAGAGAATAAGACTACGAGCCTTTCAGGCTTCATGCCAAATTCTCAGATATTGGGCAACGATATTAAACTTAAAGCTCCCGGATATGACTTCGCTTTTGGAGCACAGCCAGGCGACAAGTTTTTTATGGGTAAGGATGAGAATAAGCGCGATGCCTGGTTAGATAAAGCCGCAGCTAATGGGTGGATTACCGGTGATACTTTGCTGAATCAAAGATTTATTCAGACCAGACAAACAAGGCTTGATATAACAGCAAATCTGGAACCTTTTCAGGATTTGAGAGTAGATCTTAATTTATTCAGAGATTACACAGAGAACTTCAGCGAGTTTTTCAAAAAGACCACCGATAATGGAAATTGGGAACATCTGAATCCTATGGTAATGGGTTCATATAGTATCTCTACTGTGCCAATAAATACTTTCTTCAAAAAGATTGACGCTACGGGTATTTCTGAGACATACAGACAGTTTGAATCAAACCGGGTGGTGATTTCAAATCGACTTGCTGAAAAAAATCCGAATTCAGTAAATGAGTATTATAATCCAAGCGATTCAGTTAGAAACTATAATTATCGTGATGGTTATGGACCAAAATCACAGGAAGTATTGATTCCTGCTTTCCTTGCTGCATATAACAGAGAGGATGTTAATAAAACTAAGTTAAATATGTTTGACAGGTTGCCATTGCCCAATTGGAAAATAACCTACAATGGATTGACTAAATTCAAGTTTATGCAAAAGGTGTTTACTTCATTCACTTTGACTCATGGATATAATTCTACTCAAACCGTAAATAGTTTCCAAACCAATTTGAATGCGCAAAGAGATGCAAGCGGAAACCTTGCGGGCAAAGACTCCATTAATGGCAACTTCTATCCTACTTATGCCATACCAAATATTGTGCTTAATGAACAGCTTTCGCCTCTCATTGGTGTGGACATGACTTTCAAAAACAACATTAATCTGCGTTTTGATTATAAAAAATCGAGGACAGTTACCATGACATTTGCGGATTACCAATTGATAGAAAATAATAGCACAACAATTACTGTTGGTGCAGGATATACTATCAGAGGGTTAAAGCTTCCAATCAGAATTAGCGGGCGAAAATTACGATTAGATAATGACCTGAAATTCAGAGCTGATGTTTCATATAGGGATGGGGAGGTTATTAATCACAGAATTGACCAGTTCCAACCGCAGATTACAAGTGGTTCTAAAAATCTGACGATAAGTCCTTCGATAGACTATGTAATTAATAATCGAATGAACATCAGGATTTTTGTAGATTATAATAAAACTACTCCGAAAATCTCAACCGGATTCCCTACTACTAATGTCAAAGGAGGAATACAATTCCGTTTGTCATTATCGCAATAATTCTTTTGTTATACTGCTTTATTGGCACAGCATGTGGCAGCAATAGCATCAGGCTTTCCTTTAAATGTGAACCCCATAGACATAATGTAACCCATAGCTTCCTGTAATGCAGTATTGCTCTTAAAACGCGGGTTTGTATTGATGTCTGCATGTACCTCCAGTTCGGTTTTATACTTATCGAAAAGTGGACAAAGATGATAGGCAATTTCAATAGAACGAGACACCTCAAATAGCATACGTTCTTTCAAGCTCATTTTGACCTTTGACCTAAAATTTGAGATATACATATATCCGCCTTTGCCTTTTCTGAGAATCAGTATTACCGTTGCAAATTCGATTTCAGATCTATAAACCTGTGAATCAGAACCTATGCAGATTTTGATTGGCGTATTCGATGCCTGCTCAGCAAGCAGTGCATTTTCAATGGTTTTAGCGATGGGTTCTCTAGTTATTGTACCATCTAATTTCCTCCATTCCGAATCTACAATAGGTGTCATAAATGCTGTTTTTTAGTTATGGGATAAATAAAATTAAATCAAAAAGCAACAACAAATCTTATTTAGTTGTTATATAAATGTGAATAATGCCGGAATAGGACTAAAACTGACTTTAGCATTAGAGCAATCTTCCAAAACAAAAACTATAATTATCTTTGACTATTAAATAGGTATTGATGGAAAGGATAAAGTATGGTTTAAAGGAGTTTTCTAACAAAATGATTCGTTATTTTTTCCAAGGTTTACTTCTCATTGCTCCCATCTTCGTCACCTTTTATGCGATATTCTCCATCTTCGACATTCTTGATAGTCAAGCTAACGCTGCCTTCTTTTTAATTTTTGGATTTAAGTTTCCCGGACTGGGCTTATTGGTCATGTTCTTTTTAATCACTTTTGTTGGTGCTGTTGGTTCCACCATTTTCATTCAGCCTATTATGGACACCATGGAGGGATTGCTGGAGCGGACTCCATTGGTTAAAGATATCTATGCTTCTATCAAAGATTTTGTTTCTGCATTTTTGAGTAACAAAAAGAAGTTCAACAAGCCGGTAATTGTAGAAATGGGTAAAGGCTTAGGGATTTTCAAAATAGGATTTATTACAGATGCTGATTTATCGGAGTTTGACATTAAAGATAAAGTGGCAGTGTACTTTCCGCACTCCTATAATTTCTCAGGAAATCTATTCATTGTCAATAGCGATCAGGTGAAAGCAATAGATAATCAAAAGTCTGCAGATATTATGAAATACATCGTTACGGGAGGTGTAATGGAAATTGAAGACAATAATCCCGATCATAAAAAATAAGCAGTAAAGTGAAAATAGCCTTAGCGCAGTTAAATATTCATGTTGGCAATTTTGAGCAAAATAAACGCAAGATAATTCATGCTGTAAAAGAAGCTGAAGCACAGGGTGCCGAGCTGATTGTTTTCAGCGAGCAAACTGTTTGTGGCTATCCTAGTCGAGATTTTTTGGAGTTCAAGCATTTTATTCAGCAGTGCGATGAAATAGTAAATGAGGTAGCCGCTCTTTCTCAGAACATAGGTGTATTAATTGGTTCGCCTTGCGTGAATCCTAAAGTAGAGGGCAAGGATTTATTCAATTCTGCTTTTTTCTTGTATGAAGGTAGGGTGCAGCAGGTCATTCACAAAACTCTTTTGCCTACCTATGATGTGTTTGATGAATACAGATATTTCGAGATGAACACAGAGTTTGCAGTAGTGCATTTTAAAGGGAAAAAACTGGCTGTGACTATTTGTGAAGATATTTGGAATGTAGGCAATGATAATCCGCTTTATCCTGTCTGTCCGTTGGACGAGTTGCAGCAATTTGAGCCCGATATCATTATCAATTTGTCTGCTTCACCATTTAATTACAAGCAAATTGAAGAGCGCAATAAAGTTATAGTTGCAAATTGTAAGCGATATGGTTTGCCATTAGTTTATGTAAATCAGGTTGGCGCTCAAACGGAATTGATTTTTGACGGAGGTAGCATGATTGCAGATGCCGCAGGCAATATCATTGCGCAGCTTCCCTATTTTGAAGAAAGCCTTGCTGTTGTTGATATTGAATTTCAAAAACCTATTGCGCCATATTCACATCCTGAAATTCAGCGCATTCATGATGCCATTGTAATGGGTATTAAGGATTATTTTACCAAACTGGGTTTCTCAAAAGCAGTTTTAGGCTTGAGTGGTGGGATAGATTCGGCATTAGTTCTTGCTTTGGCCGCAGAGGCTTTAGGTGCAGAAAATGTTTTGTCTGTATTACTTCCTTCAGGGTTTTCATCTTCTCATTCTATTGATGATTCATTGGCATTGGTAAAGAATTTGCAATCACCTTACGAGATTATTCCTATTGAGGATAATTATAACCAGTTTCTTAAGACACTAAAACCGCAGTTTAAAGAGCTTCCGTTCAATGTGGCGGAAGAAAATCTTCAGGCAAGAATCAGGGGAACTTTACTTATGGCGATGAGCAATAAGTTTGGATACATCTTGCTTAACACCACAAACAAAAGTGAGGCTGCTGTTGGGTATGGAACACTTTACGGAGATATGTGCGGAGGGCTTGCTGTTCTTGGCGATGTTTATAAAACTCAGGTCTATGAACTTTGCAGATATATAAACCGCGATAGAGAAATCATTCCTGAAAATATTCTCACGAAGGCGCCATCTGCCGAACTCAGACCAAATCAAAAAGACAGCGATTCACTTCCTGATTATGAAATATTGGATAAGCTTCTTTTTCAGTATATAGAATTGAGAAAAGGGCCTTTGGAATTAATCAAAATGGGTTTTGATTCGACTCTTGTAAAAAGAGTGCTCCGTATGGTGAACATGAATGAATGGAAGCGTCATCAAATGGCTCCAATATTAAGAGTTTCTCCCAAAGCCTTCGGCACAGGAAGAAGAATGCCTATCGAAGGCAAATACCTTGGATAGAGTTATTTCAATAAAGAGAAGCTCACTTCTTTATGTAAAACCTCACCATTTGCTTTTGTTAGCGTGAAATAGCAAACATAAATTTCACTTGGTTGTGGCGTTCCTTTGTATTTGCCATCCCATCCTGTTTTTGCATCGTTAGTTTCAAAAACTTTTTCTCCCCAGCGATTATAAATTCTCATTTGATAGCCCGTAACATCTTCGTTGAGAATAATTCGGAATAAATCGTTTTTCCCGTCATTGTTTGGCGAGAAGGCTGTAGGCACAGCAAAAGCAAATCGGTCTTCAACTATGTATACGACAGTGCTTGTAGAAACAATACAGTTGTTATTGTAAACTACAGTGAGTACATATTGATTTGTGTCTCTGCTTCCCTGAAATACTGGATTAGGGCAGTTGTTGCAACTCAGGTCTGTACTTGGAGTCCAGCTATAAGAAACTATAGCTGAGTTTGCGTATGGTCCAAAGTTTGAATTTAACTGAACTACTTTGCCTTTGTATATTGTCGTGTCACTTGGTGTAATGTATAACGTAGCCGTAGCCGGATCTGAAAGTGATAATTGAACTGTTGAGCTACATTGGTTTTTATCTTTAACATCAAAGGTGTAATTGCCGGGAGTTAAGTTGTTGAAGAAGGTGTCTATTTGGTAAAGTCCTCCATTGAAGCTGTATGTGTATAATGGTGATCCACCTGTTGCAGAAATTGTTATGGCACCATCACTGGCACCGGAGCATGAAATTGGAGAGATAAGTGGAGTGTTTATAACCAATCTATCCGGTTGAGTTAGCGTAACAGTTTCAACGTATGGGCAAATAGATGGGTCATTAAGGTCAGTAATAGTAACCCTATAAGGAACATCTCCGCTAAGCCCAGAAATTGTTTGTGTATTGCTGCCATTACTCCATATATAACTATAATTTCCTGAGCCACCCGATCCTGTAGCAATTGCGTTTCCATCAGTTGCTCCAAAGCAGGATATATTATATCCGTTATAGTTTGAGGTGGCTGAAACTGCTCCGCCTACCTGAGGGAGCGGATAAGTATATGATTTGTCGCAACCAGCACTATCAGAAACAGTGATGGTAACCCCACCATTTGCAGTAATATTAGTAAATGTAGTTGTAGTATTATTTGCGGCTTTGAGTATGTTGTTTCCAATCTGGAAAGTGAAAAGAGAGCCATCAGCGGCTGGTCTACCTCCTGAAGCGGAAACACTGATATCAAAAGTGCCATTAGACGTATTGCAGACAATGGTTGGTGTATTAAGCGTTATGCTATCCAAAAATGTCACCTTGACCGTAGCTGCCGTATTTACATTGAAACAATCTGCAACTCCATCGTTATCCATATCTAATGCTGCTATCAAATTATTTGTAGATGCATCATTAGATGCATCAAACATATAGATAGGTGCAATGTAAATGACCGTATTTCCACCATTGGTATTAACGACACCCCCACCTTGTGCTTGCCCCCCTGCGGTTTGTGGGTCAACAGATATTAACCCCAAAAAGTCAGGGTTGCCAACAGGGCTTACATTAAGTGGTGGATTCTGAAAAGCACCATAACCTACTCCATTAAATTTATCACCATCACCGCCAAGATTTACCAAGTCGTTTGTAGTTTCTTCTTCAAATATTCCTGAAAAATCATTATTAGATTTTACATAAAATGTATCTCCGAAGCATACAAAATTATTTGGACTTGTTGTGATAGTTCCTGCAATTGCATTGCAAATATTACAGTTCATTGTTATGGTGAAAACTAAATCACAGCTTTTGCCATCGCTCACTGTTACAACATATACTCCTTGTTGTGGTACATTGAATTTCACGCTATCACCAACACTGTTTGCAGAAGTAGTAACTATACCTACAACAGAGGGGTTTCCCTGAAGAGCAATGTTCACCGTATAATCGGAGTTATCCCACTGAGGAAGTCCGCCATTAAGAACAAAACTACCATCGCATGGGCTGCCATAAAGTGTATTATTTACCCCGCTTTGAAGAATCGGGTTAAGGAATACAACCGAAAATGCATTGCTGATATTCACATTCATACATTCATCGATTGCTCCGATATTTTCTACCGCAGTTCCGTTTGCTTTGTTATCCATAGTCACAGG
>CANHIG010000079.1 GCA_947461105.1 Bacteroidota bacterium
AAATGTGCTGCAAAAGCGTTGGCTTGTGTGTCGGCTTGCAGCTCTTTTAATTTTGCGAAGCGTTGGCATTTTGTCGTCCGTTTTTAGCATTGTCGTTGATGGGTGCACTGTCGTCATAGAGTTACCGATAACTTGTTTATATGTCTGACAAAATCATACTTATCTCTCCAATTTGGCTGTATATGTCTGATAACCGCCATCCTTTATTTAATAAAGATATTATGTTTTTTGAATTACAAATCATCAAAAGGGCTCTTTATTTTTTGAAGACTTTGGGTGCTTACATAGGTATAAATTTCTGTTGTTTTACTGCTTTTATGACCCAGAATTTCCTGAATGTATCTTAAATCCGTACCCGATTCCAGCAAGTGGGTTGCATAGCTGTGTCTTAGCCAATGCAAGGTAACGGGTTTATTAATTCCTGTTTTTGCCAATGCCTGCTTTAAAACGCTGTGCAAGCTCTTTTCGCTGTATTGTTCCCCTTCATATTGCCCTTCAAAAAGCCATACTTTTGGTTTGTATGCTTTGTAATAGTCTCTAAGCATCTCAATTATTTTGGCTGATAGAGGCGCAATTCTGTCTTTCCTGCCTTTAGCTTGCCTGATAATCAGTATCCCTCTTTTGGAATCCACATCTGCGGGTTTTAAATTCAGCAATTCGCTTCTTCTTAATCCGCAACTATATATCAATGAAAGCATGGCTTTGTGTTTCACATTTCCCAAAACATTTAAGATGGCTTTTACTTCTTCTTTGCTCAATACATTTGGCAAGAGCTTTTCTCTTTTTGGTCTGTGGATTTTTTCAATGTCAATCTTAGTGTCTCTCACCGATCTGAAGAATAGTTTTATGGCATTCACCGTCTGGTTTTGGAATGAAGCAGAGAAATTATTTTTTCGAATGTAGTCGTTATTAAAGTCTATGATATCTCCATTTGTAATATCCTCAACTGCTTTTTGATTGAAGTAGTAAAGAAATGTTCTTAGAGCTTCAGAATAAGTTTTGATGGTGTTTTCGCTATATCGTCTCGACTTCATCCATCTTTTAAATGCTTCAATATTTTTTATTGTGCCATTAGTAATAAGTGGCTCTGCTTTATTTATGCCAAAAAGTTTCCTGAAATAATCATTATCCTCCACATGCCATGCTCTCAATGTGCTGCTCCATCGGGCGCCTTTCAGGCTCCGCACATATGCATTATCCTCTTTGTTGTATTCAAACTTCAGCAAAAGTCGTTTGCTGCCATTATGATGGAGTGACTCAATGTTCCAGTGGCTAAAATCCATAACAACTAATATATGGAAAATTATTTTTTCTCAAGCGGTTGGTATAATCCCCATTACGCTTTCAAAGCGCTATTTTCATGCTTCATACAAAAAATTCCAGGGCTGCGCTGCTTCTAATTCATAAGCGAGTTCCAGTAATCTTTTGTCGTGTCCGTATTCAGACACAAAGTGCATACCGATAGGCAGGCCTTCAGCGGAAGTGCCCATAGGTAGAGTCAGAGCTGGTGCACCGGTGATGTTTTGCAAGCCAGTGAATGGAGCAAATGATACTGCGCGTTTAGCTATTTCATCGTAAGGCAAATCAATAGAGAAGTGTCCGATTTTTGAAGGGGTATGCGCCAAAACAGGAGTGAGGATGATGTCATACGTTTTGAAGTATTGTTCAAAATCCTCGCCCATAGTTCTCAGTCTTTTTAGGCTGTTGGGTAGTTTGAGTACATTTTTTTTGAATTGACTGCTTAGCCCGTGAGTGAAAGGTTCGAGCTTGCTTTTATCTACTTTGGCTTTAAACAAAATTCTTCCGAGGTCGCGTTGAATGAAAGAAAGAAATCCATAGTAGTTCAGGAAGTCATGGGTATAATCTTCTATCACAATCGGAAAAGGAATTCGGTCAACTTGATGCCCTAGCGTTTCAAGAAGTTTGGCAGTGCTTTCAAGTGTTTTTCGGGTGTCTTCATCCTGATAGCCTAATCTGCCTTCGGGTACATTATCAAAAAATAAAATGCGCAATCTTTTATTTCCTGCATGCTCTACCAATCCCATTTCGGGCAATGTCAGATTTTTGTAATGTTTTTCGGCTTCGGCATAGAATGTTGCAGTGTCGCGCACCGAACGGGTGAGCACACCCTCGTAGCCGATGTTTATCGGAAGCAATTCAGAGCCTTCGGGATTTATCAGTCTGTTTCTGCTTGGCTTTAAACCCACCAGCCCGCAACAGGCAGCAGGAATTCTAGTAGAACCGGCTCCGTCATTAGCTGAAGCTATGGGAACCACACCCGATGCTACCATTGCAGCAGAACCGGAAGAAGATCCTCCGGTAGTATAATCGGTATTCCAGGGATTGCGCGTTATTCCCCAGTTTGGATTTTCAGTGCTACATATCAGTCCAAATTCCGGCAGGGTACTTTTGCCCAGAGAAATAAGTCCTGTAGACAAAAACTGATCAACGAATTTGCTGTTGCGCTTTGCAGGTTTAGCTTTGAAGGCAAGCGTACCAGATTGAGAAGGAACGCCTTTTACAGGGATATTGTCTTTTATGAAAGAAGGCACTCCGCTCAATGCTCCACTTCTGTTTTCTAACGCTTCACGGCTTGCTGTTTCGTATGTTTTAGTGGCAATGGCGTTGAGCTGTCCGTTCACACGCTCAGCTCTTTTTATGGCAGCCTCCACAGCTTCTTTTGCCGAAATAGCTCCGGATTTAATCAGGGCTGCTATGCCTACTGCATCGTTATTGCCTAATACATCATTGGTGAATGCGCTTACCTTGTTTCTCATTTGCAATATTTTTCACTAAGCTATTTCTTTAGAACTTGAAAAGACAAGCTGATGCTTTTATTTGCATTGATATTGCAACACTTTTCAGCAATCGCATCAATAAATTCAGCCAATGACTTTTATAGTGTTTTATACTTAATTCTGCTGTGTAGCAGTGAAGTTTCAATTTGGTTTTTCCCTTTGTTGCATTATTTTTAGTGGAAGCAAAATGAGGTAAATGCGTCAGGAAATCAGGCAGTATTTTATTTTCACCAAACAGGAAAAGCGGGCAGTGATGGTATTGTCAGCGTTTATAATCATCATGCTTATTTTACCCTATGTGGTGAATCGAGCTGAGCCAGATGAAACTCCGATAGATGAAAAGACTTTATCGCAAATTCAAGAGTTTAAGCAATCATATGAAAGTCAGCTTGCCAATAGCAGTTATGATAACAGCTATAAGAAAGAGGCCGCAGCGGTAACGCTTTTCTATTTCGATCCCAATACCATCGGAGTAGCAGAATGGATGAAGCTAGGACTCAGTCAAAAGCAGGCAGAGGTGATAGAGCGATACAAATCGAAGGGTGGAAGATTTTGGAAGCCGGAAGATATCAGGAAAATATTTGTGATTAGTGACGAGAAAAAGGAAGAGCTGTTGCCCTATGTAGCGATAGCAGACTCGAAAGGAAATAATGATTTCGGAAAGCGCGATTTTAATCTGAAACCAGAAAAGAAGAAGTATGAGTTATTCGATTTCGACCCTAACAAAATCGGTCTGGCTGATTGGGTAAAGCTTGGTCTGAGTGAGAAACAGGCTACTACCATCGAAAATTACAAGGCAAAAGGAGGGAAGTTCAGGAAGCCTGAAGACATCAGAAAAATATTTGTGCTGAGCGATGAGAAGAAAGAAGAGTTGTTGCCTTATGTTGTAACTGGCGAAACCCCTCCAATAGCAAAAGAAAAAGCCCAATTTGAAAAAAGTGACATCAAAGAACGTATAGTTTACGAAAGACCCAAAATCATTGTTGATATCAATCTTGCTGACTCTGCCGGGTTTGAAAAGCTATATGGCATTGGTCCTAAGTTGGCATCCCGAATTGTGCAGTACCGGGAATGGCTTGGTGGTTTTTATACTATAGACCAAATCAGGGAAGTGTATGGACTGCCCGACTCTACCTTTCAGAAGCTGAAACCGGATTTGAGGATTTCAGCCATAGAACTCAAGAAGATCGCTATCAATTCTGCTGATTACAACACACTCAAAAAGCATCCCTATACGAGAAATCTGGCATACAGAATTGTGAAATACCGAGACAGCAATACGCCCTTTAAGACAAAAGAGCATATTTGTCGTATCCCCGAAATGACTGATGAATTATGCCGGAAACTTCAGCGCTATATTGTTTTGGAATAGCCAACTGGCAAGCTTTATCAGTTTATTGATGTTAGTTTAATATTCGTTTTTTGTTTTTCTAAAAAACGCTATTACTTTTATTCAAAACATACTTTATATGCATCCTTCAGACCTGCTCTTGCCTGCCGCGGAGGTAAACGTACCTTATGCGCAAAAAAAAGGTTCTTCCAGAACAAACTCAGGTGTAGCGCCCTACACAGGCACATTTGGTAAAGAAGAACTGGTACATCTTCTGAAGCGAACTATGTTTGGTGCAAAACAATCAGACATACACTATTTTTCAGGGAAGACTCTTACCAATGTGGTTAATGAACTACTTACGGTAGGTACTCCACCATCGCCTCCATTGAAAAACTATACCAGCGCTGATGATAATGCGAATGTTGCATTTGGAACAACATGGGTTAATGCGCCATTTGTTGTAACACTTCAGGCTGACAGAATTTTATCTTTGAAATCGTGGTGGTTTGGACAGATGCTCAATCAGGGGCGTTCCATCGAAGAGAAAATGGTGCTTTTTTGGCAAAATCATTTTTCAACAGAATTGAGTATTTATGAGGATGCTCGTTTTGGATATAAATATTTGAGCAGCCTTCGTCAGCACTGTCTGGGTGATTTTAAAGCTATGGTAAAGGCAATAACCCTCGAGCCTGCTATGCTTGTTTATCTGAATGGTTATTTGAATACCAAAGGAGCTCCGGATGAAAACTATGCTAGAGAGCTTCAGGAGCTATTCACTATGGGCAAAGGACCAAATTCTCAATATATAGAAGATGATGTGAAAGCTGCTGCCAAAGTGTTGACCGGCTATGACAGAGATTACACCAATATCACCTATGTGTTCAATCCTGCCAGACACGAAACTTCTAACAAAACATTTTCTGCATTTTATAACAATACAGTAATCACAGGCAAAAGTGGAGCAGCAGGGGAGCAGGAGCTTGATGATTTACTGACCATGATTTTCAATCAGGATGAAGTGGCAAATTATATTTGCCGTTGTATATACAGATTCTTCATATATTACGAAATTGATGCTTCTGTAGAAACTCATGTAATTGCCCCTTTGGCAGATACATTCCGCACAAATAATTATCAGATTGCCCCTGTAATAACTCAACTTTTGATGAGTGAACATTTCTTTGATATGCTTAACAGAGGCTGTATGATAAAATCGCCTATTGACTTTATGGCCGGGTTTGCCCGGGAGGTGAATTTGGCTTATCCTACTTCTGCTGATGTGGCTGCTCAATACAGCTTGTGGTTTATAACAGGCTACTATGCTGCCAGTATGCAACAGGAAGTGCTTGATCCGCCAAGTGTTTCAGGCTGGCCTGCTTATTATCAGGCACCTGCATTTCATGAGCTTTGGATAAACAGTGATACCCTTCCTAAGAGAAATCAGATTACTGATTTTCTTTTATATTCCGGATATACTCAAAATGGATTTACCTTAACGTTGGACACACTTGCTTGTGCAGCTCAATATTCAGATCCTTCAGATCCAAATATATTGGTTAATGAGGCGCTGCAGCAGATGTACACAATTCAAGTGTCGGCTGCGGTGAAACTTTATCTGAAAACAATATTGCTCTCAGGTCAGTCTCAGGATTACTATTGGACAAATGCCTGGCTGGATTATATCAATAATCCTACTGATGCGGCTAAAGTAAATATTGTGAAGCAGCGTTTGCAATACATGTTCAAGTATATCATGAACCTAGCTGAATATCAACTTTGCTAATCAAATTGTAAATTCTATCTGACCTTTAAAAAATATAACAGATGAAAAGAAGAGATTTCCTAAAAGCCGCACCGGTAGCTGTTCTACCTGCATTTTTAAATGGTATCACTCTGAATGCCTACGGTAGCTCACCCATGCTTTCGGCACTTGCCGGAGCAGATGCCGATACCGATCATGTATTAGTGCTCATTCAGCTCAATGGTGGAAATGACGGCTTAAATACAGTTATTCCTCTAGATCAATACAGTAAGCTTTCTGCTTATAGGAATAATGTCTTGATTAATTCCCCAAAAGTGTTGCCGCTTAATGGCTACACTAACACAGGGCTTCATCCCTCATTGACCGGGATTCAGCAGATGTTTAATAATGGGAAAGTTCGCATAGTGCAAAATGTTGGTTATCCCAATCCTAATTTCTCACACTTCAGATCTACCGATATTTGGACTTCAGCTTCAGATTCAAATCAGACACTTACTTCAGGCTGGGCAGGGCGATACTTGAATTATGAATACCCTAACTTCCCTAATGGTTATCCTAATAGTACCATGCCGGATCCATTGGCAATACAAGTGGGTTCATTCTTGTCTCCCGTATTTCAGGGGCCAACAGTGAATATGGCTATGGCTATTTCCGATCCTACCAATTTCTACAATCTAGTAAATGGCATTCAAGATCCTGCCCCTGCTACACCTGCAGGGAAGGAGCTTACTTATGTGCGTACTATTGCCAATCAAACCAATCAGTTTGCAACTGTAGTAAAAAATGCCGCAAATGCAGTGACCACTCAAGGAGTTTACCCTTCAAATAACGACCTTGCTGACCAGCTTAAAATTGTTGCCCGACTTATTGGAGGTGGTTTGAGAACAAGAGTTTATATGGTAAGCCTTGGAGGATTCGATACACACGCCAATCAGGTAGTGAGCAGTGCCACAGATACCGGTGCTCATGCAGATTTACTTACAAAAGTTTCTCAGGCAGTTAAAGCATTTCAGGATGATTTGCAGGGATTAGGAGTAGCTGAAAGAGTAGTGGGTATGACTTTCTCTGAATTTGGAAGAAGAATAGTTTCGAATTTCAGTTCGGGAACTGACCATGGAGCATCAGCACCGCTATTTATTTTTGGAAATAAAGTAATTCCAGGCATTTTAGGTGACAATCCTGTAATAGCATCAGGCACAACTGTGAATGATAATCTGGCTATGCAATATGATTTCAGATCTGTATACACCTCTTTGCTTCAGGATTGGTTCTGTGTGCCACCAAGCACAGTGGATGCTACTATTATGCTTAAGAATTTTCAGGCATTACCTTTGGTGGATGCTCAGGGATGTACTACTGCTATTCATGAAATCAACAGTAAGGCTGGAATTAATCTAATCAGAAACTATCCGAATCCTTTTGTAGAGAAGACAAAAATTGAATTTACAACAGGCGGAGGTCATACGTTGGTTCAGGTATTTAATGGCGAAGGACGCCTTATTAAAAACCTTATTGATCAGGAAATGACTCAAGGAAATTATGTAGTAGACTTCTATAACGAAGAATACGCTCCGGCCTTGTATTATGCTCGTTTACAAAACGGTGTGATTGCACAGGTGGCATCAATGGTTATTGCCAGATAGTTTTTTTGCACTTTTAAATCCTGTGTTTCACAGTGATTTGCCTTTTTTTTGATTTTTTCACGTTGGGTTTCAAATCTGTTTATACTGTTATTACGGTTCCTCGAATCAATTGTTGATAACTTAATTGGTTTAGATTAATTCTAAAGTCTTCTGAAACTATTGATTTTACATATGTTTCAGGGCAATGCGAATTATTTCGCATTAGAATAAAAATTATGTGCAATCACTTGCTTTTTTGAATTTTTCAAAGTTATATTTGCTCCGCCTTTTGACAATTTCATGACAATAAATCAGAAGATGGCACATACCATACAATCTAGAAAAACAGCCACATCACTTTTATCAAGCGTATTATTAGCGTTTGCTTTAATTTTCAGTTCATCCTCGTTTGCAGTTGACGCTGCTTTAGTGGCAGAGGGTAAAACATTATTCAAAGCTAATTGTGCCAGTTGCCACAATCCACTTCAGAATGCTACAGGGCCAGCGCTTAAGGGCGTTACTGCGCGTTGGGAAGCAGGAGGCGCGTATCAGGGCAAATCCGGTAAGGAATGGCTAGTGGAGTGGGTAAAAAACTGGAATACTCCTGTGAATGCAAAATATCCTTATGCTGTGGAAATCAGTAATTGGGCACCTTCTCAAATGAATCTTTTCACTACATTGAAAAATGAAGATATCGAAAAGATTTTGCTTTATGTAGATAATTCTGAAAGTGCTAAACTTGCCGCTACTGCTACTACAACAGCTACTGCAGGAGCAGAAGCTCCCAAAGAGGACAGCAATATCATACTTTACTTATTCATTTTGTTGCTTGTGGTTCTTGCTGCCATTTTGGTTAGTGTAACAAACAAGCTTGATAAAGTAGTAGATGAGTCGAAAGGATTGGCATCTGAGGCAAAAGTTCCATTCTGGAAAACAGTTAAATTTAAAGTAGCGGTATTATTGATTACATTAGTTTGTGTTGGATTTTATTTGGCAGATAATGCTATCAGATTAGGTCGCCAACAAGGTTACCAACCAACTCAGCCTATTCGATACAACCATGCGCTGCATGCAGGAACTCACAAAATTGATTGCCAATATTGCCACACTTCAGCCTCTAAAGGTAAAGCAGCAGGAATTCCTTCTTTGAATACCTGTATGAATTGCCACAAGAATGTGCAGAAAGGACCTGAATACGGTACTGAAGAAATTGCTAAGTTGTATGATGCAGTTGGATGGGATCTTGCTACACAAAAATATGTTCGTCCTGCTAAACCTGTTGAATGGGTTAGAATTCACAATCTACCTGACCACGTTTATTTCAACCATTCTCAACACGTAGTGGCGGGTAAAGTTGCCTGTCAAACATGTCACGGTCCTATTCAGGAAATGAAAGAAGTGTATCAGTTTGCACCTTTATCGATGGGATGGTGTGTAAATTGCCACAGACAGACTGAGGTTCAGTTTGCAGGAAACAACTACTACAGTACTTATGAAAAATTGCACGAGCAGTTGAAGAATAAGACTATAGACAAGGTAACTGTGGAGAAAATTGGCGGTACAGAATGTGCTAAGTGTCACTATTAAAAAATAAGCAGAATTTCAAGAAAAAATCAAGGAAACCTGAATATCAATAAAAATGGAAAAAAACTACTGGAAAGGACTAGAGGAGCTAGAGCAAAACAAACAATTTGTTGCCCAGTTAGACAAAGAGTTTTCAAGTGAATTGCCTGTGTTGGAATCAGTAATAGAACCAATTTCTACTACTGCTTCCACAAACAGAAGAGATTTCTTGAAGATGTTGGGATTTAGCGTAACCGCGGCTGCTATCGCTTCTGCGTGCGAAATGCCTGTTAGGAAATCTATTCCTTATGCATTGAAACCAGAGGAGGTGACTCCTGGAGTTGCAAACTACTATGCTTCAGCAATGTACCAAGGTGGAGATTATGCAACAGTTTTAGTGAAAACTCGCGAAGGTCGTCCGATAAAAATTGAACCAAACCGTTCATCTGTTCTTTCTAAATATGGAACTTCTGCACGTGTGCAGGCGTCTGTTTTGAGTTTATATGATGGAGCGAGATATAGTGGCCCTCAACGTGGTAAAGAAAATATTACTTGGGAAAAGGCGGATGCTGAAATCGGAGCAAAATTAAAATCAATAAATGATTCAGGTGGAAAGATTGTTGTTTACTCTTCATCAGTTCCATCTCCATCAACGAAATTTGCAATTGATTCTTTTGTGGCTGCTTATGGAGCCACTCATTTAGTAAATGATGCTGTTTCTTACTCTGGAATTCTGGATGCTAATTTGGAGTCTTTTGGTGAGAGAACTATTCCTTCTTATAATTTTGACAAAGCCAATGTTATTGTTGGTGTTGGTTGTGATTTCCTTGGAACTTGGTTGTCCCCTCAGGAATTTGCAGCAGGATGGGCTCAGAACAGGAAAGTGGCTGCTGATAAAAAAGTAATGTCTCGTCATATTCAAATTGAATCGGCTTTGACATTGACAGGATCAAGCGCAGATCAAAGAATTACAGTAAAACCAAGTGAAGAAAACCTTGCTGTAGCGGAATTATACAAAGCAGTTAGCGGAGGTAGCTCTTCTAATGCAAAAATAAATAAAGTAGCTCAGGAGTTATTAGCTGCCAAAGGAGCGTCTTTGGTAGTAAGTGGTTCAAACGATAAAAGTGTTCAAACAGTTGTAAATGCTATCAATAGTCTACTAGGAAATTATGGCACTACGATTTCATTTACAAATTCATATAACCTAAAACAAGGTTCTGATAAGGCTGCTGTTGAGCTTTTAGAAGGTCTTACTAGCGGAACTACAAAAGCTGTTCTTTTCTTGGACAGCAATCCATTGCTTACACATCCGATGGCAGATAAATTGGCAGAAGCTTTAGCTAAAGCTGAATTATCAGTTTCATTCAGCAACAGAAGAGAGGAGACTTCAGTCGCTTCTTCTTATGTATGTCCTGATTCTCATTGGTTAGAGTCTTGGAATGATTTTTCTCCTAAAAAAGGAGTGTATAACATTGCACAGCCTACCATTTCAAAATTATTTGATACGCGTCAGGCACAAGAAACTTTGCTTAAGTGGTCTGGAAATAATGCTGATTATTATACAGTTATTAAGAACAACTGGGAATCTGCAGTGTATCCAAAACAAACTAAAACCTCTGGTTTTGCAGGATTTTGGGATATCGCTGTTCATGATGGAGAAGTTTTGACTGCCGGTGGTGCAGAGCTTTCTTTCGGAGGTGATGCCAGTGCTGCAGCTACTGCTTTAGCAACAAAATATGGAAAAGGAGGTGATACACAAGTTAAATTATATGAGTCTGTAGCTGCCGGAAATGGTGCTTGGGCTGACAATCCATATTTACAGGAACTTCCTGATGCCGTAACAAAAGTATGTTGGGACAACTATGTAATGGTTCCCGTGTCATGGGCTAAGAAAAATGGAATTACAAATGATTTAGAGCTTAAAGATTATACAGTAGTAAAGGTTACTGCAAACGGAAAGTCTGTTGAACTTCCTGCTGTTGCAGTTCCGGGACAGGCAGAAGGTTCTTTTGCAATAGCAGTTGGATATGGAAAAACGGTTGCTAATCATGATGAACTAAAAGTTGGGGTGAATGTATATCCAATGCTTAGCCTTGTTGATGGCAATTTCTCAAATATTGCAGATGCTACAGTTGAAAAAACAGGCAAAACAGTAAAATTAGCTATCACACAAACGCATCACAATATTACTCTTAAGGGATTAGGTGGAATCAAGAGGAGAGGAGTAGTGAAGGAAACTACGCTTCCTGAATACAAAGCAAACTCTTTTGCCGGAAACGAGGATAGAGAAAAAATTAAAGAGGAGATGATTACCCTCTACTACGAGCACGAAAAAGTGGGGCATCATTGGACAATGACTGTAGACTTGAACTCTTGTATTGGTTGCGGAGCTTGTGTTACAGCTTGTAACATTGAAAATAACGTTCCTGTTGTTGGTAAAGATCAGGTTATCAGATCTCGTGAAATGCATTGGTTGAGAATTGATAGATACTATACATACACTGATATGATTCAGGATGGTGCTGATACGCTTGACCCTGAGAAATTAGATGTTGTTTATCAGCCGATGATGTGTCAGCATTGCGATAATGCTCCTTGTGAGAATGTTTGTCCTGTTGCAGCTACTAACCACTCAAGCGAAGGCTTGAATCAGATGGCTTACAACAGATGTATTGGAACAAGATATTGTGCAAATAATTGTCCTTACAAAGTGAGAAGATTTAACTGGTACGATTATCAAGGAGCGGATAGCTTCAATGAGAAAGTAGGTAAAATGTGGGCTAATGAAGGATTGCTTTCAGGAGTTACCAGACAATTACAAGAGCCTTTGACCAGAATGGTATTGAATCCTGATGTTACTGTTCGTTCAAGAGGTGT
>CANHIG010000080.1 GCA_947461105.1 Bacteroidota bacterium
CAAATGGATTTTTTGATAAACTGGCGGGAACCGACAAGCTGCAACTGCAAATAATAGCAGGCGTTTCAGAACATGAAATCAGGAAAAGCTGGGAAGCTGATTTGGAACAGTACAACATTATGCGCAAAAAATATTTGCTTTACGAGGATTAGAAAATGAAAAAGCTACGAATAGTATTTATGGGCACACCGGAGTTCGCTGTGCCGATGCTTGATATACTGCATCGGTCCGAGCATGAAGTGGTGGGCGTGGTTACTGCGCCCGACAAACCAGCAGGACGAGGTATGAAACTGCAACAATCAGACATTAAGAAATATGCTGTAGAACATGCGCTCCACGTCCTGCAACCTGAGAAACTCAAAAACGAAGAGTTTCTGAATCAACTAAAATCGCTGAATGTAGATTTATTTGTGGTGGTGGCGTTTCGAATGCTGCCGGAAGTGGTGTGGAACATGCCGCCACTAGGCACTATTAATCTTCACGCTTCGCTACTGCCCGATTACCGCGGTGCTGCGCCCATCAACTGGGCGGTGATTAATGGCGAAAAGGAAACGGGCGTTACTACCTTTAAACTGCAACACGAGATCGATACCGGCAATATTATTTTCAGCGATAAGGTAACGATTGAGGAAACCGACAATGTGGGCGATGTGTATCAGAAACTAATGAACATAGGAAAAGATGTGCTACTGAAAACGGTTAATGCTATTGCAAACGGAGATTTTCCGCAGGTACCTCAGGCGCATATCAAAGAAGTGAAACATGCGCCAAAGCTCCACACCGAAACCTGCCGCATAGACTGGAACAAAAGTACCGAAGCCGTTTACAACCTCATCCGCGGTCTCAGTCCTTATCCTGCTGCTTTCACCACCCTGAACGGCAAAATCCTGAAAATATTCCGTGCTGAAAAAACTTATCCTACCTCACGCAATGAAGCAGGGAGCTATGATACCGATGAAAAAACTTATCTGAAATTCTACACCACAGACGGAGCTATAGAATGCAAGGAAGTGCAACTGGAAGGCAAAAAGAGAATGAGTGTATCGGAGTTTTTGAGGGGGAATCCGTTTAGGTGAGAATAGGATATTGATGAAAGTTATCCAAACAGTTGTAGAATGATACTCACTATTTAGGATTTGCAGTTTGAAAGCCTTTACTATAAGGATTTAAAATCCTGAATTCATCCAAGTTCGGGATTACAAATTCCAAACAGCAGCGCTTGAAAACTCATGTACAAAAAGATAATCATAATTTAATGGTTTTACCAAAACAGATATTTAGATTTGGTGAAATTTGATTTATGAAAAAGCATTTACATTTTATCTCATTTTCTTGTCTGTTACTACTATCATTTCATGCTCAAGCACAAGTTACAATCAAAATAACTGATTTGGGAGCAGTAGGAAATGGAACTACATTGAATACAACAATTATTCAGAAAGCCATAGATAGCGTCTCTGCTATCGGTGGTGGCACTGTATTAGTTTCAGGTGGTAAGTTTTTGAGTAGCACTATTGTCTTAAAAAGCAATGTGACGATCAGGATAAATGCAGGAGATACATTATTAGCTGTATCCACCAACGCAGCCTATCCCGATTATCCATACAGTTCACCAAGCTGGAACGATACCTATACTAGAAAATCTTTGATATTTGCACAAGGTGCAAGCAATATCAGAATAACTGGTGGCGGAATGATTAATTGTTCCGGATTAAGTTCTTCATTCCTGAGCGTGTCAAAAAATTATCGACCATTCGGAGTAAGAATTAATGACTGCGTGGGCGTAAAAATAGACTCGGTGTTTTTCCTTACATCACCGCAATGGATGATTCATGTATCGAAAAGTAAAGATGTTGTAATCAGAGAAATAGATATTTACAATCATGGATTTGGTAGCAATGATGGCATTGACATTGATGCCTGTGAAAATGTACTAATCGAAGATTGCAATATTGACTCCAATGATGACCCAATTGCCATCAAAACACACAGTGAAGTGGCGTGCAGCAATGTATTGGTACAAAACTGTACCGTAGCTACTTTCGAACGAGGTGTGAAGGTTGGCAATGAAAGTCAGGGACCTCTTAGAAATATTCGATTTCAAAACATAACGATTAAAAAAAGTAAAACCGGTATTACCCTTATCCCTCAGACTGCTATTTATGTGGCAGTGGCAGATGGAGGCGATGCTGACTCTATTTTATTTGACAACATTAATATACTTACTCCTTATCAAACGCCAATTTTTATACGTCTATGTGATCGAGGGCTTAATTATAATGCAGGTCAGCCAAAACCGCCTGTGAAATTTTTAAGGAACGTTACTATTCAAAATGTGACTGCAGAAGCTGGTTCGAATATTCCTATTTCAATTACTGGAATACCCAACTACCTTGCTGAAAATATTACACTCAGAAATGTTTTTATCACTGTTCCGGGTGCAGGAACTGCAACTACAGGAAACATTCCAGAATTAGAGACAAATAGACCAGAGAATGACATTTGGGGAGACTCGTTGCCTGCCTATGGATTGTACCTGAGACACGTAAAGGATATTTATCTCGATAGTTTTTGTGTTACTACAAAATTGCCTGATGTACGTCCGTTTTTAGTAAGTGTTGATGCATCGAATGTTCAGGGAGATAATTGTACTAACGTAGTTGCAGGAGTTAAAAATATCGATGCGGCTCTTTCTACAATAATTTTCCCAAATCCTGCACAGCAACAAGTCTATATTCAAAATATAGCTGCCGGAATAAATCAGATTCAACTATTGAATATTCAAGGTGCTATGGTAAAGCAAATAGATACAGGGAATCAGCCAAATTTGACCATTAATTTATCAGGAATGGATAAGGGCTTGTACTTTGTTGGAATTGGAGAAAAGTTTAGCAGATTGGTGATAGAATGAGAGTAGATAAATTCATACTCTCCTCTCCCACTAAAATCTTCTTATGAAAAAGCTTTTATTCATACTTCTTTTGATTTCACTACAAGCAACTGCTCAGAAAGAAATTAAAATGATGAGTTACAACATACGCAACTCAAATGCTGTAGATGGCGTAAACAAATGGGAAAACAGAAAGCAAATGCTTGCTAATCTGATTCTGAAAGTAAATCCAGATGTTCTGGGCACTCAGGAAGTATTGATGGATCAGTATCGCAACCTGAAAAAGATGTTGCCCGAGTATGATGTTTTTGGAGTAGGAAGAAACAACGGCAAACATGGAGGAGAGCATAGTGCTATTTTTTACAAGCGAGATAAATATGAGTTACTTATTGGTGGCAATTTCTGGCTAAGTGAGATACCATCAGTTCCAGCAAGCAAAAGCTGGGATGCAGCTATCACCAGAATTTGCAGCTGGGTTAAACTAAAAGACAAACAGAGCGGTGATACTTTTTTTGTATTCAACACACACTTCGATCACAAAGGAAAGCAAGCCCGAATAAACAGTGCGAAGTTGCTGATTCGAACTATAGATTCTCTTTGCGGTAACTATCCGGTAATGGTGACTGGCGATTTTAATTTTCAGCCCGATAACGAAGGCTACAGCGTGATGACGAGCACTAATCACCTTGTTGTGTTGCAGGATGCCTATTCTTCAGATGCTTCTAACTATACCGACTGCGGCTTTGAAGTAAGCAATACAAACTGCCATCGCATTGATTACATTTTTTATAGCAGCCATTTTAAAAGAAACAGCTACACATTACATAGCGATAATAACGGAACATTTTATCCGAGCGACCATCTTACGATAAGTGCCTCATTTGGCTTGTTAAAATAGTTGTATCGATAATTTTGGTTTCACTGAAACCAATCAGTCATGATATATATCAGCATTGATTTTAGCAATATTTTTTACCTTGTAGTACAAAATCAAAAATCCGGTGAATAATAAATTTATATTACTCTATAGTCAAATCAGCAATAAAGATGTGGCATTGGTAGGTGGCAAAAATGCTTCTTTAGGTGAAATGTCTAACACCCTTGAATCTGAAGGCATCAAAATACCTGATGGCTTTGCTACAACAGCTGAAGCTTTTTTACATTTTTTACATTCGAATAACTTAGTTGTTCCTCTTACAAATTTGATGCAGCAGATAGAAACCGCAACATTTTCTAATCTTAATAATTTGAGCAAAGAAGCGCGTGCACTGATTATGAAAGCAACAATGCCGGAAGATTTAAAGACGGCTATTGAAATGGCTTATGATACTTTATGTCAGAAAAGTAATCATGAAGTGGCGGTTGCGGTGAGAAGTAGTGCAACAGCAGAAGACCTGCCAAATGCAAGTTTTGCAGGGCAACATGATTCATACTTAAACAGAAAGGGAAAGACAGACATTCTTCTTGCAGTTAAGCAATGTTTTGCTTCTTTATTCAATAGCAGAGCTATAAAATACAGGCATGATAACGGATTTGAGCACATGAAAGTGTTTCTATCTGCAGGTGTTCAAACAATGGTTCGCTCTGATTTGTCATGCTCAGGTATTGCTTTTACTCTTGAACCTGAATCAGGATTTAGAGATTTAGTAGTTATTTCGGGCTGTTGGGGATTGGGAGAAAATATTGTTCAGGGAGCTGTAAACCCTGATGAATTCTATGTTTTTAAACCAACATTGCGTGCAGGTAAAAAAGCTATCATCTCAAAAAAAATGGGAAGTAAGGCTAAAACAATGATTTATGCACAGCATAATTCAGAAACCATTTCACTGGAAAATATTGATACGCCTATTGATAAAAGAAAACAGTGGGTGTTGTCAGATTTAGAAATTGAAACTATTGCCAGGTGGTCAATCATCATTGAGAACCACTACAAAATGCCTATGGATATTGAATGGGCTAAAGATGGTATTAACAGAGAGTTGTTTATAGTTCAGGCCAGACCTGAAACGGTGCAGGCGAATATGAATAAGCAAATCCAAAAGGAATTTACTTTAAAATCTACTTCGATTATTCTAACAAAAGGAAATGCAGTAGGATATGGAATTGCAACGGGTAAAGCGCGAGTTTTATCCAGTCCTGCTGAAGCATATAAACTAAAGAAAGGAGAAGTATTGATTACAGACATTACAAATCCTGATTGGGATCCTATTATGAAAAAAGCTGCTGCCATAGTCACCAACAAAGGAGGTAGAACGAGCCACGCAGCTATTGTTGCAAGAGAGCTTGGAGCTATAGCTATTGTAGGAGCCATAGACGCAACTGAGAAAATTAAAGATGGGGACTATATTACTGTTTCCTGTATTGAAGGGAAAACAGGAATTGTGTATGATGGCAAGCTGGACTGGGAGGAAAAGGAAATTAATTTTTCAAATATCAAAATGCCTGAGACTGCTCCAATGATGATAGTAGCTGATCCGGATAAAGCGTTTAGATTATCACTATTTCCTAATAAGGGTGTTGGATTAATGCGATTGGAATTTATCATCAATAATTCCATAAAAATTCATCCCATGGCTTTGGTGAAATTCGATTCACTGAAGGATGAAAATGCAAGAGCGCAAATTGAAGAGCTTACCTATTTATATCCTGATAAATCAAAATATTTCGTAGATAATCTTGCGCAATCAGTAGCTACAATAGCTGCTGCATTTTATCCTAAAGATGTCATTGTGCGCATGAGCGATTTCAAAACTAATGAATACGCAAATCTATTGGGAGGTAAACAATTTGAACCCAAAGAAGAAAACCCAATGATTGGATTTAGAGGTGCTTCACGCTATTACAACGAGCGTTACAAAGAGGGATTTTTGCTAGAATGTGAGGCAATGAAAATAGTGCGCAATGAGATGGGATTTACAAATGTAAAACTTATGATTCCGTTTTGCAGAACAGTTGATGAAGGAAATAAAGTTGTAGCGTTGATGGAAACAGCAGGATTAAAAAGAGGTGAAAATGGATTGGAAATTTATGTGATGGCTGAAATTCCAAGCAATGTGATTTTGGCAACAGAATTTGCAAAAGTGTTTGATGGATTTTCAATCGGTTCAAATGACTTAACTCAGCTAACTCTTGGCCTGGATAGAGATTCTGCCATCATCAGCGATATATTTGATGAAAACAATGACGCAGTCAAAAGTATGATTGCTTCAGTGATTAAATCTGCAAAAGAAAGTGGTGTGAAAATTGGACTTTGCGGTCAGGCTCCTAGCGATTCTTCTCCCTTTGCTTCATTCCTCATTAAACAGGGTATAGATAGTATTTCCTTCAATCCGGATGCACTATTGAATGGTATAGAAAACATGGTGGATGCTGAAAACAAATTGAAACAGAAATAAGACAAAAGAAAAGAGGGGGATTTTAGTGCTATAAAATTTCTCCTCTTCAAACCTATTATCTTACTAGCGTTATGCTACCTACTTTTGTCTTCTTTCCTCCGTTTTCGTATGCCATGCCTTCCCATCTTTCTCCATTTAAAAAGACAGCATCTACCTGCCAAACATAAACATCCTGAGCGCAAAGATTTCCATGATAAGTTCCATCCCAATATTCTACAGGCTTAGAATTTACCAATTTTGTAGATTCCCAAATCAACTCACCCCAAGTGTTAAACACCTGAGCACGTAAAGTTTTCAAACCAATTCCCACGGGCTTCCATACTTTAACCAAATCATTATTTCCCCCAAAGTCAGGAGCAAATGCATTAGGTACCCATAAATAAGTGGAGAAAAGCGTTGAAGATTTAGAGATAGTATCACTACAAAACTGATTAAATGCAATAAGCGTTACACTAATCTCACCCGATTCGGCATAAGTATGGTTGGGGTTAACATCTGTCGCTGAATTTTGATCTCCAAAATCCCACACATAGCTATCTGCGAGCTGACTGGTATTCAAAAGAATAATAGTTCTGTCTGTTGGCTTTAAGGTTGTATTCGCCTGATACTCAAAATCTGCAAGTGGAGTTACGTTTACTCGTATCGTATCAAACAGCTTAACAGAGTCTCCGCAATCTGCAAATGAAAGTGCAATGAGAGAAACAGAATAAGTACCAGTGTCTTGATAGGTATGGTCAGTCACTGAACTATTCACTGTAACAGGTGCCGATCCATCCCCAAAATCCCAGGTAAATATATTTCCATTGGTAGTGTTTGCAGTAAATTTTACATAGAGTGGCTGACAGCCTGTATGGGGCTCTATATCTATAGATTGAATTACCGGAATTGCATAAGCAATTACATTTTGTGTGGCTGTATCATGACATCCAAACTGATTTGTAGCCACAAGTGAAATAGCATAGTTTCCAGTAGTAGTATAAGTCACATTGGGATTCGTATTTGTTGAAGTAGTACCATTACCAAAATCCCAATCATAGAACAATGCACCCGATGAAGCATTTTGAGTTTGAACTGTAGCAGGTACACCGCAGAAATAAGATGCTGGCACAGTAAAAGCTGCATTTGGTATAGGTTTCAGTGTAAATTGACGACTCAGTGTATCACTACATAAATTAGCTGTACCAATCAAAGTAACCGTGTATGTTCCGGGATTTGCATAAATATGATTTGGGGTTTGTTGATTGGAATTATTTCCATCTCCAAAATCCCAAATATATGATGATGCTCCAGTAGTGTTATTTATAATTTGAATAGGCTGAGAATTAATACAAGTATCATAGCCTGTAAATGCAACAACTGGTTTTGCATCAATCTGTAAATTGTTGCAAAGTGTATCTGCACATCCATTGCTCAATGTTGTAATATGGCAGACATTATAACCACCTGCTGAAGAGTAAGTATGATTAATAGTGCTAGTGCCTAATGAAGAACCTCCATCTCCAAACTGCCAGCTTGTGGACGCAAGAAACTGTCCGGCAGGAATTGTAGATTGATCGGTAAATGTTACCGCAGTTTTTTCGCAAACATTAGGGCCAACAGTATATGCTGAAACAGGTGAAGGATTAACTTTAATATTTACATAGGCAGTATCATTGGAACAGCCATCAGTAATATACAAAGCAATAGTGTAATTACCAGCAGCAAAAGTTTGTTGAAGGGTTGAAGAGTTATTTACTGTAGATGGTCCTAAGCAAGTTTTATTTAGCGTATCAAAATTAAAACACCAGCTATTTGTTAGTGCACCTGTTGACACGTTATTGAAGGTTACACTCAATGGCTCACAACCGGTAACAACAGAAGTTGAAAATTGTGCATCCACTCTATTGGGCAATACAGTTACTGTATCGTAAACTACAGTGCTACCGCAATTGTTATATGCAGTAAGTTGAATTACATAAGACACAAGCTGTGCCGTACTATTTACAAACGCGTGGTTTATAGTTCTCCAAAACGGCTGAATTGAATTTTTAAATACTATAGTATTCGGAGTGCTATCTCCCCAAACAAATACCAACGAATCAGGATTTCCATAAACAAATGGATTGGTAACAAAATTAACGTTAAGCGGAGAACAACCGTAATCCTGCGACATTGCAAAATTGATTGTTGGCAAAGGATTAACCTTTATAATAGCATTTTTGGAAGCAGCTGCACAGCCCAATGCAGAAGCTGTAACCTGAAACTGCACATATCCGGTATCAGTGAATATTCCTGGATATTGGAATAAAATCGGAGGAATAGTATCACCAGTACCTGAAGTATTTACAAATCCAGGAATGTTACTTACAGTATTCCAACTAAATTGAGTACCTGTAACACTTGAGCTAGCTATAACGGCCTGACTGTTAGTATTATTACAAACAGATTGTGTATCAGGAGTCAAAGTGAATACAGGTTTTGCTCTTACTTTTATAATAAAATCTCTGCTCACACCTGGACATCCTGAAAATACAGGTGTTACCGTATATGTAAGCGCTTCCTCCTGATTTGAAGAGTTTATAAGTTTCCTTGGGAGTATGCTTGCTGTTCCGTTAGATAAGTATCCTGTGATATTAGGATTTCCTACTGTACTCCAAGAAAAAGTCGAACCTAACACGTCAGGAGAAAAAGTAAATTGTATAGTACTATCACCTGAACAAATTGTTTGTGCTGTATCAACATTTAAGATGTGTGCCGTTGGTTTTACATCTATTGTATATGAACCTGTTTGTCCGGGACAACCCTGAAATGAAACTGATACATTGTAAGTAACCTGCTGGGTTGCGTTTGTAGAATTCACAATTGTTTGTGCTGGTATCAAAGTGTCTCCACCATTCGCAACACCGCTGAGCAATGGTGGCGTTACTGCCGTCCAAACAATTGTTGCACCTGATGTATTTGAACTGATAACAACCGGCTGGGTCAAAGTACTATTACATACTACTTGAGCAGCAGAAGGTTTAAATAATATAGATGCACTTCTTTTTACGGTAATTGTTACAAATGTTTGATTTCCCGGACAGCCATTTGCGATAGGTGATATTGTATAAACTACACTTTGCGAAGTAGCGCTTGTACTAGTAAGTGTATCATCAATCAAAATTCCTGATCCCGGTTTTGCTCCAGTAATTGTACCCGGTGTACTCACCACCCAACTAAATGTTGTTCCCGCAACCGCTGATGTGAGCGATATGCTGACCTGAGAACCGGAACAAATAGTATCAGAGATAGTGGTAATTATAGCTATAGGTTTAGGTTTAACTATTACTCTGAATATTTGTGCGGGTCCTGTACAACCATTTGCAGTTGCTGTTACTGAATAAACAACGGTATCATTTGCAGAGCTGCTATTAACCAACGTTTGTATAGGAATACTTCCAACACCACTTAGGGTGTTTCCTGTGATAGAAGGTCCTGCAACAGATGTCCAATTAAAAATTGCGCCACCTACAGAAGAACCCGGAACTATAGAAGTAGTAGATTGTCCGCTACAAATTGTTTGATTAGCTATCGCATTTACATTAGGAGCTGGATTAACTGTTACATTATAACTGAGAGAATTTCCGGGACAAGTGTATGCGGTTGGAGTTATTGTATATACGATTGTTCTAGGCAAATTATTACTATTCAACAAAGTTTCAACAGGAATATTTCCATTTCCACTTAGCGTATTACCTGTGACACCTGCTACAGAGGCAGAACTCCATGTATAAGTAGCGGTAGGAATATCAGAAGTTGGTGTAACAGCTATTGTTTGGCCTCCGCTACATATTTCCTGTGAAGTAATGGCCTTTAGATTAGGTAAAGGATTTACAGTATATATATAGGTGCTGCTGTTACCAATACAACCAGCAGAAGCAGGAATAATTGTATATATAATAGTATTAGGAAACGAATCTAAGTTACTAGGGGTAAAGACCGGGATAGAAGTAGTACTTCCATTTGCAGGATAGTTTGTAATAGCTGCAATAGAACTCGCAGTCCAAGTGAAAGTAGTTGGACTAATAGACGAACCAATATTTACGGCAGTTGAAGAACTTCCCTCGCAAACTGATTGATCCGCAGGCAAGTTAGTTACAGGAAGTTGTTTAATAGAAATTGTAGTGGTTCTGGTTGCTGAGCAATTAGTAGCAGAAATC
Source organism: Bacteroidota bacterium (assembly GCA_947461105.1). Taxonomy (GTDB): domain Bacteria; phylum Bacteroidota; class Bacteroidia; order Chitinophagales; family LD1; genus CALAYL01. The sequence goes on from CANHIG010000080.1 coordinate 10,464, forward strand.
GTTGCAGTCACAGTATATGTTGTTGGAGTTGCAGGTTTGGCAACAACTGTTGTACCTGTTGTTATATTCAATGTTCCCCCTGGACTCCATACGTAAGTATCCCCTCCGCCTGCTACCAATGAAATGCTATCCCCAATACAAATTGAAGTAGAAGCAGTTAAAGTTACACTAGGTAATGGATTTACAGTCATTACCATAGTATCGGTTCTCAAACAAGTTCCTGAACCATATGAATAAACAAGGTTTAAAGACCCTACAGTTGATGGCGTAAATACACCTCCTGCAGTAATGTTTGTTCCGCTCCATGTTCCACCTGCAGGATTTCCTATTAAGGTTACATTCCCTGAGTTTCTACATACTGCTGTATCATTTCCCGCATTTGGTATGGCAGCATTTACTACTGTAACGGTTAAGGTATCCTTGTTTCTACAATTATTACCATTTGTATAAGTGTATACTTCAGGAAAACTGCCCAACCCACTTGGTGTAAAGACACCGCCAGCTGTAATATGAGCTCCACTCCATGTACCACCTGCAGGTGTCCCTGTAAGCGTTACCGGTATTGGCTGATTACATAAAACCTGATCTACTCCTGCATCAACAACAGGCAGAGGATTAACTGTAATTGCTGTTGCCCTTGTTGCTGAGCAATTGAACACAGATGTCGCTGTAACAGTATAAGTAGTCAAAACAGTTGGTTTTGCTATCACTGAAGCTCCTGTTGATGTATTTAATGTGGCTGATGGACTCCATGAATATGTATTTGCACCTCCAGCAGTTAATATAATACTATCACCTATACAGATTGAAGAGTTTGCTGTGAGTGTTATTGTTGGCAATGGATTTACTGTCATTACCATTGTATCTCTGCCTAAGCATGTTCCTGAACCATATGAATAAACAAGGTTGAATGAACCCGCTGTTGATGGGGTAAACACCCCTCCTGCTGTAACATTTGTGCCACTCCATGTACCACCGGCCGGAGTTCCTATTATGGTTACATTTCCTGAGTTTCTGCATACTGCGGTATCATTGCCTGCACTTGGTATCACCGCATTTACTACCGTAATCAAAACTGTATCTCTGTTTGTGCAATTGTTTCCGTTGGTATATGTATATATCTCAGGAAAACTTCCCAACCCACTTGGTGTAAATACACCGCCAGCTGTAATATTTGCTCCACTCCACGTTCCACCTGCTGGTGTGCCGGTAAGTGATGTTGCTATAGGTTGATTACAAAGTGTCTGGTCAACACCTGCATCTACTACCGG
>CANHIG010000081.1 GCA_947461105.1 Bacteroidota bacterium
CCAAAGTGAGTATCGGCAGTGAGCAAATGATGTAGAATGTACGAGACAAGAAATAAGAATGATAACACCATAGCAATCATCATTACAGCTCTGTGTGAGGTATATTGCTTTTGCTTCACAAAATATAGGCCTGCCATCAAACAGATAGAGACTGCTGTATTGATAAAGGCATTAACCGTAGCAAAAACATGAGGATTGAAACTTAAATCAAGCCCTAGCAACTTGAATTTTCCAAGGGAAACTACTACAGCAAATACTACAACCGAAAAGACTCCAATCAATTGGTATGCAAGCCTGTCATTACGTTTTATTACGGGTGAAAACATCATTTTATTATTTAGTTAAAATACTTCCTCTTTCTTTTGGGTTCTTTCGGAAAGAATAGTTTTTTTCATATTCACGCAGCACTAAAACAATGTCTGACATCATTTTGTTTACACTCACGCTATCAGTGCCGTTATAATAGCCTCTGATACTTCCTTCTGCATCAACCAGTGTCAATTTCTCACTATGCAAAAAAGCCTCCTCTCCATTTTGATTTTCCTTAGCAACAAGAAAAAAACCTTCCTTTGCGAGAGAATAAACATCCGCTTTAGGCGCATTCAGAAAATACCATTTTCCGGGAATTGCATTGTAGTTATTGGCATAATTGCGTAGCGATTGAATACTGTCCCTATCTGGGTCTACAGATATAGAAACTATCTTAAAGTTCTTGTCCTTTATAAAAGATTGCTGCACTCTTTGAAGCTGCTTAGTCATTACAGGGCAAATACCGGGACATGTAGCAAAGAAAAAATCAGCAACATAAATATTGCCAAATAGACTATCCAGTTCAAACTGCTCGCCATCCTGTGTTCGAAAAATTCTATTCGGAATTGTGTGATAGAAAGAATCCATAGATTTTTTACCAAACCCATCAGTCCGCTCTTCTACTCCAATAGGATACATTTTGTGAGGCGACTTTGGACGAGGAATTTTACTAAGCGGTCTAAATAATAAAAAGAAAAAAGCCGGAATCGCAATAACCAATACAATGGCTAAAATCTTGAAAGTATCTTTATTCATATCTGCAATTATAAAAAAAATGGGGTGCTATTGATAACACCCCATTTCAATATTAGTTTTTATTACAACTTTAAAATAAATTAAGTAAAGACCTCATGTGCTGCCATGATGAACCTTCAAGTGTGAAAGCAATAATAGCCCATATCAAAAACATAAATGGGAAAAATACAGTCATCAAGAAACCTTTTGTTTCGTGCTTCAAGTGCATAAAAGTTCCCATGATGTAAAATACTTTGAATACAGACGCTACCGCCATGAAAAGGTTTACAAATACTTTGCCTGGCCCTCCATGAGGATAAATATGATCATAAGCCATTGCTATACCCACTTCTACCACAGTGATGATAGAAAGCACTATAATGGTTTTCCAAACATCCTTACGGCTGTCATTGTACTCAGCATCATTCCAATGTAAATGTCCTTCGGGTATTGAGTTATCAGGTGTCATACTTTATATATTTTATAATTAGAAGTATATTTTGAAAGATTATAGAAGATAGAAGCAAAGGAATACATAAACCCATACTAAATCCACAAAGTGCCAGTATAGCGCAATTTTCTCTACCATTTCATAGTGTCCTCTGCGTTCAAAAGTACCATTCATTGCGGAAATCATTAACCAGGTATTCAAAGCTACTCCACCAAAGACATGTAAGCCGTGAAATCCTGTTATTACAAAAAACAACTGTCCAAAGTTCACCACTTGTGTAGTAGCTGAAGCTGTAGTAGCAGTCATTCCCTCATGAATAAGGTGAGTCCACTCCAAATACTGACAGCCCAAAAACATAACACCACAAATAATAGTAGGAACTAAAAACTTCACCACCCCATCCTTATTCATTCTGTATCCTTCCTGTACTGCTCTCACCATAGTATATGAGCTTACAATGAGCAAGAAAGTCATAAAGCTCACAAAAACCAATGGAAGGTCAACATTATCTAAACCATGAATAGGAATAGATTTAAACACACGGGCAGGAATTGGCCATAACTCAGATTGAGTAAAACGCAATGCTGCATACGCAATAAGTAATGAAGCAAAAGTAAATGTATCTGATATTAAAAAATACCACATCATTACTTTTCCATAGCTCGTCCCGAAAGGAGAGCGACCACCTTTCCACAACTCTTGTTCTGTTGGTTGAGCGTGATGTCCGTGTTCTGCTGTAACTGTTGCCATGTTATGTTAGTCTTTAGTTTATATATAGTTGTAATAAAAAAACAAGTACAAGTAAATCCACACAATATCAATGAAATGCCAAAAGGTAACCAATAGCTCCATGTGAAGCAATCGACTCGGATTAGCAATGTTCTTAAATTCAAATGCTTCATCTTTTCTGGCTCTGAAAGCGAAAATCAGAAAAATAAAAGTCACTATCAACCCAACCACAATATGAAAACCATGAAGAGATGAAATCAGATAAATAAACTGACCCGAAATATTTCCGGTTATCGGTTTACCTATTGAATTAAGAGCTGCCCATCCAAAATACTGCAACAAGAGGAACCCAATTCCTAAAAGAAAACCTAAAAATAGCAACCATCTAAACGCTGCAAATTTTGCTTTCTTGTAGGCTATGTAGGAAAAATGCATTATAACACTCACTAAGACAATAGCAACAGTACTGTACATGAATGAAACAGGCAATTTAAAATTTTCCCAAACCTTATAGTCCCCCTTTTTGAGTATCAAGGCACTAGTAAGTGCTGCAAAGAACATTGTCATACTAGCCATTCCCAACCATAATGCAAACCTTTTAGGGTGCACTCCGGTATATTCGGTAGTACTTTTTAACTTCTTTATATAATCATCCTCTTTCACAAACAACAATTTTCATTTCCCAATGAGGGAAATACATTAAACCCTCCCAAGCACCATTGCTAACTGAACTACAGGCAAATAAGCAAAAGACGCCAATAAAACTTTTTTTGCAGAAGCATCATCACATTTCAAATAGAACTGTGTTGCAGACCACAAGAACCAAACTCCACAAAATAATATAACACTTGATCCTGCCATATTAACAAGACCTAAAAAATAAGGCAACAATGAAACAACTAATAAGAACGCACAATAAACTAAGGAGTTTACAGCAGAAAATCTAGTCTTTCCACTTTTGCTTGGCAACATCATAATGCCTGCTTTAAGGTAGTCTTCATATCTTAGCCACGCAATAGCCCAAAAGTGGGGGAATTGCCATAAAAATTGAATAAAGAACAACAATGAGGCGTGCATTAAATTGAACGAAGCGGGATAAGTAGCACAAACATAACCAATAGCGGGAGGCAACGCCCCGGGAATAGCTCCAACAAAAACTGCTGCCGGAGACAACTTCTTCATCGGTGTATAAATGAATGCATAGCTAAGTATTGAAATAGCTCCCAAAATCGCAGCAAGAGAACTAAATCCCAACCATAAAATCATTAGGCCTAAAACCCCCATAATACCCGCAGTGATGATTGCTTCAGAAATGGTCATTCTTCCAGTAGGTAACGGACGATTTTTAGTTCGTTCCATCAGCAAATCCGTATCCTTCTCTATTACTTCATTAAATGCATTAGCACTACAAGTAATTAAGAGGCCAGATAAAACAAACAAAGAAAATGTAGCAAAATTAAAAGCAGTGAAATCAGCTCCAAACAAATATCCCAACAAGCCAGAAAGCACAACTGTCAAACTAAGTCTAAACTTAGTAAGCAGTGCATAATCCTTCATTTTCTGAAGGACAAGGCTATTAGAACTTATTGCTTTGGTAGTACTCACCTCTCTTTAAAGATTTTATTTATGTTCTACTTCACCAGGTGCTAAAGGCACATCCTGTGTAATATATTCTTTACCATTTACTGAATAATCATAAGGCCATCTGTGCACAGAAGGTATTTCACCTGGCCAGTTTCCATGAATTCTGGCAACAGGAGCAGTCCACTCAAGCGTTGTTCCACCCCATGGGTTAGCATACTCTCCCTCTACTTTTCTTCCTTTGAAAATACTGTAGAAAAAGTTTACAATAAAGAGTATTTGAGCAAGGAACACTATAATAGCTGCAATAGAAATAAATACAACAAGGCTATCAAAATTGCTGAAAGTCTCAAAATTGCTGAATGCATAATATCTTCTTGGAAGACCTGTCATAAAGTGCATCGGGAAGAAAATAGCGTATCCGCCAATCAGGGTAATGTAAAAGTGAATGTAACCCAATGTATCATTCATAAATCGACCATACATTCTAGGGAACCAATGATAAACACCGGCAAACATTCCGAAAAATGCAGCTACACCCATTACAATATGGAAGTGAGCTACAACAAAATAGGTATCATGCAACTGAATATCTATTGCAGAGTTTCCAAGCATCAAACCTGTAAGACCACCTGAGATAAACATTGAAACAAACCCAATTGCAAAAAGCATAGGAGGATTAAGACGCAGACTTCCGCGCCAAATAGTACCAATCCAATTGAAAACTTTGATTGCAGAAGGCACAGCAATGAGCAACGTAAACAACACGAATACTGCAGCAAGATTAGGATTCAAGCCTGTAACAAACATATGATGCGCCCATACTAAAAACGAAATGATTACAATTGCCATAATAGAAACCACCATCGCTCTGTACCCAAAAATTGGCTTTCTTGCATGTACAGAGAGTACTTCTGAAACAATACCCATCGCAGGAAGGATAATGATATACACTTCGGGGTGTCCTAAAAACCAAAATAAATGCTGAAATAGAACTGGAGAACCTCCTTTGTAATCAAGTAAATTTCCATTTATAATAATCTGATTTAAGTAAAAGGAAGTACCCAACAAACGATCAAATTCCAGCAAAGATACTGCAGCAAGTAGAGCAGGGAATGATAGAATTCCAAGAACAGCTGTAAACATGAAAGCCCAAATTGTAAGTGGCAATCGCATCATAGTCATACCTTTTGTTCTGAGATTAAGAACTGTAGCCACATAGTTCAAACCTCCCAATAAAGAAGATACAATAAACAATGCCATAGCCAAAATCCATAAGTCAAAACCCAGACCAGAACCTTTGTTAACAGCAAGATCTCTGATCCCATTAATCGGAGGATATGCCGTCCAACCTCCAGATGCAGCACCTGTTTGAATAAAGAATGAGCTAAACATAACCACTGAAGCTGCAAAGAAAAACCAATACGAAAGCATATTCATAAATCCTGAAGCCATATCCCTTGCTCCAATTTGATATGGTATGAGCAAGTTTGCAAATGTACCAGACAAACCTCCAGTTAATACGAAGAATACAAGAATAGTACCATGCATTGTAACCAATGAATAATAAAATTCGTTGCTTATTTTACCTCCCTCTGCCCATCTCCCAAAGAAGGTTTCAAGAATTGGGAAAGTTTCATTTGGCCAACCTAATTGCATCCTGAAGATAACGGATAGTAATCCTCCTACCACTCCCCAAAACATACCGGTTATAAGGAACTGCTTTGCAATAGTTTTATGGTCTTGACAAAATACATAAGTCTCAAGCCATGATGCTTCATGATGATGATCATGATCATCGTGACTTGTTGTATGCTCTGTATGAACTGTGGTATGTGCTGCTATTGTTTCCATAATTTCCAATTTTTATAAAATAGAATTTTATTAATTATTTAGTTGATACAACTGCTGCGATTGGTTCAGCAACTTTCTTTTCTTCCAAAGATGGCTTAACAACAGTTTCATAATGAGACTGTTGCGTTTTCATCCAATCAAGATAGTCCTTCTCAGTTGCTACTACCACCACATCTTTCTGCATGCCGTAATGAGATCTTCCGCAAAGCTCTGTACATGCCAATTCGTATTTAAATGTTTTCCATTTTGGCTCATTAGATTCTTTTCCAATATTATTCCACCAAGGCAAAGTCTTTAGATAATCTTGCATTTCGGCAGTAGTATACTTTGGAGTAAAATAAAATTGAGTTGGCAATCCGGGTACACAGTCCATTTTTACTCTAAAGTGAGGAAGGTAAAATGAGTGAAGTACATCCAACGCACCTAACTTGCAAAGCACAGGTTTATCTTTTACCAAAACAATTTTATCAGCAAAGAAATCATCATGACTATTTGGGTCAGTCCAATCTATTCCTAATTCGTTTGTTGGACTAACATGTTCTTTGTCAATGATTCTTTTTCCAAATTTCCCATCAGGTCCCGGATATCTAACTGTCCATTTAAATTGTTGACCGGTAACTTCAACTACCATCATGTTTTTATCTCTGCCATCAACATCAAATATCTTGAACCAAACTCTCATACCCATTACAACCAAAACTGTAAGTACAATTGCAGGTATAACAGTCCAAATCACTTCAAGTTTATTGTTGTGAGAATAAAACAAGGCTTCCTTGTTTTTAGATTCATTGTATCTATAAGTGAAATAAAACAATGCTGCATGAGTTAAAACAAAAACTATCGATATGAAAAATAAGGTTACATAAAACAGTTGATCTGTTTCATCACCATGATATGAAGCCGATTTTGGTATCATAAGAGGCGTAAGATATTTTATCTGGAAAGCTATAGACCAAAAGAACAACACCAAAAATCCAAGCATCAAATAGCCATTCATCTTGCTATCTCCTTCATAAGAAAAAACTTTTCCTGAAAGTAACTTTGATGTTTCATTGGCCTTACCGATAAGAACCAAAATAACATATAACATTACTATTACTGCAAATACTAAAAAGGTTGTCATAGTTTTATATTTCTGTTGTTAATTCTTTTTTATTATGCGTACTCTACATGATGTCTCAACGATTCTTTCAAGTATGGATCGCTTTCATTGATTAAAGGTTCTTTGCTCAATCTGTCGAAAAATGCTAAAAGAAAAGCACCAACAAAACCAGTAAGAATCATCAATTCAAACAATCCTAACCCTGCATACGTTTTCACAGGTTCTTCTCCATGGGCATCATGGTGAGCTGGCGTTGAATGAGCAGCTTCGTGATTGGCATCAGAATGAGCAGCAGATTCGTGAGCGACTTCAGCAACAACTTCAACTTTTTCTGTGTGTGCTTCAGCCGCAACATCTTTATTTTCAGCCAATAATGTGTAGTCAGCCTTCGCAACAGATGCATGGTGAGCAGCTGCATGATGTTCGACAACCGGGAAATTAGGTTCAGGCATCACCATATTAAAAAAGTCAAGATAGTGACCAAAAATGATTACAACTGCCGCAGTTCCTATCACTTTGAAATTTCTTTTGTTTCCTCTCTTTAGAATAACCAATAATGGGAACAAAAAGTTCAAAGCAAGTGCTAGAAATATTGTTACCTTGAATAGAGGCACATCGAATCGCTTAATCCAATACTTAGTATCCTCCGGAATATTTCCATACCATTGAAGCATAAATTGTGAGAACCATAGATATGTCCAAAAGATAGAGAAAGCAAAAAGGAATTTACCCAAATCATGAATATGGTTTTCATTTACCTGTGCCAAATATCCTTTTGATTTCAGGAATATAGTAAGCAAGATAGAGAATGCAAAAGCAGCGCAACCATAACTAGCAAAATTATACCACCCGAAAAGTGTAGAATACCAATGAGGATCTGTACTCATAATCATATCCCAACTAACAAATGATTCAGTAACGGCAAAGATTACAATCCAAAGTGCCGCCCAAAGTTTAGACTTTTTGTAAACTTCCTTATTGTTTGAATTAGGCTCAGAAAAAGCTTTAATAACTCTATCACCAACTAAAATCCAAAGCAGAAAGTAAACTACAACTCTTGATGTCCAGAATAAAGGGTTCAAAAAGAATTGCTTAGTATTTGCTAATTCAGCATAATGATGCTTATCAAACCAGTGATCATATAGATTATGCTGATGAGCAAACATTCCCAAAATAATGAATAATGCAAACAGTGCACCAAGTCTTACAAATCCTGAAAGTGACAGTAACACCCTTTTCACTACAGCTATCCAACCGCTGTAGCCCAATGTATTTGCAGCCACAAAGAATATTCCGAATATTCCTATTCCCGTAAAAAAGTACGAGTTAAGTAGCAAGTTAGACCAAAAACGGCTGTGATGATTTTCAGGATATAGGAAAAAAGCTCCTACTAATCCTACTAGTCCTATACCAATCATGATATAGAGATTTTTTCTTAAACCACCCGTTAACTCAAATCTTTCTGTCATCTCTGTTGAATTAAATTATTTATTATCGTTTCAATTTATTTTGCAGCTACTACTACTGCCTTAGAAGTATCAGCCACTACAGCTCCAACTCCAGCAAGACTTTTTATGTAGCTAATCACTTGCCATCTTTCTGTTACATTCAATGAATATCCATAACCACCCATCATTCCTTTTCCATAGCTTACTGAATAGAATATGTTTCCGTCTTTAATCTCAGAAAGTCTTTTCTTGTAAGCAGGGGGAACAGCTGTATAAGGTCCATCAGAACCATCGGCTAAAACGATAAGATTCCCTTGACCGTCTCCGGCCTCACCATGGCAGTTAATACAATGTGTAGTATAAAGTTTCTTACCAGCAGTTTTGTTCTCTTCAGTGCTTTCCAAAGGATTTTGAATGGATGCTGCAGCTAAGTCGTATTCCTCTTGCCATTTCTCAGGGTTTACAGCAAAATGATTTTTAGCAGTATAAGACAATAAGTAAGCACTGTTGCTTCTCACCTTCTCATCCTGTGGAATCCAACCTCTTGGAATTGTTCCTGAAACAGGTTTTCTGGCAGATGCTAAGATACCATCCTCGTTTGGGATTTCACTTGGAGCATAACTTTCCAATGCGTTAGAATAAGTCATGTCTGGCATGTAAACAGAGCCTGGCTTTTTGATATCATGGCTGCAAGAAGCTAGTACTAAACCTGCTGCTATTGCCAAAGATGATATTGAAAATGTATACTTCATGATAGTTATATCTAAATGTTATTCGTTTTCGTCAAAAGTTCTTTTCTTAACTTCTACAGCACCGTTGCTGTTGCATAGTTGCTTAATCTTCTCTACATCAGAATCTGATTTGCCATCAATATCAAACACAAGTGCAAATCGATCATCAGTTGTTCTCTTATCAAAAATACGGGGAACATATCCAGGAAACAGTTTATTTCTAACGCAGTAGGTAAGTACCATACCAACTGAAGCAAATAATACAGTCAACTCAAACGTAATTGGAATGAATGATGGCAATGGCCAATTGGGCTTACCTCCAAAGTTGATAGGATAGTTAGTTGTCATTACCCAACTCATTACAGACAAGGCTAAAGTAGTACCTGTGGCACCAAACAAGAATCCTGCTGTATGAAGCCTTGTATCTCTGTATCCAAGTGCTTGCTCCAATCCATGAACAGGAAAAGGTGTTAGGGTTTCATGAATTTCTTGTCCTTCATGTCTAAGATGCTCGATAGCATGCAGGAAAACCTCTTCGTGATCCCACAAACCTAAAATGAAATTATTGCTTTGCTTTGCCATAGTATTTTAAATACGTTTAGGTTTACTTATTTATCGTCTTTATCTAAAATTCCAAATGTTGTATTGCCCACGAATCCACCTGTTTGAGAGCCTTCTTTCAATGCTCTCTCACGCTTAGCTGTTTCAGAACCTGTTCGGAAAATTGATTTCACCTCTGCGATAGCAATTACTGGGAAGAAGCGAGCAAACAATAAGAACAATGTCATGAACAATCCGATTGACCCTATAAAAATACCTATATCAACCCAAGTTGGTGTGAAGTAAGACCAGCTTGAAGGCAAGAAATCATCTGCAAGAGATGTAACAATGATTACAAAACGCTCGAACCACATACCGATATTCACAAAAATCGAAAGGATAAAGGTAACCCATAAGTTTCTTCTTAACGGTTTAAACCAATAGAACTGTGGTGATACTACGTTGCAGAACATCATACAGAAATATGCCCACCAATATTTACCAAACACCCTGTTATAGAAAGCAAACTGCTCATACAAATAGCCAGAATACCATGCAATGAACAACTCTGTTATGTATGCGATACCAACAATAGAACCTGTGAGTACGATGATTTTATTCATTGACTCAATATGATTAACAGTGATGTAGTCTTCCAATTTAAATACCTTTCTCACAATAAGCATCAATGTCTCCACCATGGCAAAACCTGAAAAAATCGCACCAGCAACGAAATATGGAGGGAAGATTGTTGTATGCCAACCAGGAATTACAGAAGTTGCAAAGTCAAAAGATACTATCGTGTGAACCGAAAGTACAAGAGGTGTAGAAAGACCTGCAAGAACAAGAGATAATGATTCAAATCTTTGCCATTGCTTAGCGGTTCCGGTCCAACCAAAAGAAAGAATGTTGTATATCCATTTTCTGGTTTTCCCTGTAGCTCTGTCTCTGATTGTAGCAAAATCAGGCATCAAACCAGAATACCAAAACAATAGAGATACCGTAAAGTAAGTCGAAATTGCAAATACGTCCCAAAGAAGTGGAGAGTTAAAGTTTACCCAAAGAGGTCCTCTTGTATTTGGATAAGGGAAGATAAAAAACGCCATCCAAACTCTACCCATGTGAAACACCGGAAACATACCGGCACAAATTACGGCAAATATAGTCATCGCTTCTGCTGCTCTGTTGATACCTGTTCTGAAACGCTGACGGAAAAGTAATAAGATTGCCGAAATAAGTGTTCCTGCGTGACCGATACCAATCCACCAAACGAAGTTGGTAATATCCCATGCCCAATCTACAGTTTTATTTAGCCCCCATGTTCCGATACCATAGTAAACCGTCCAACCAAGGCAAAATACAAACAAGCCGGCTAAAGAGCCGAAAATGATGAATAGCAACCACCATCCTTTATAAGTTTTCTCTGTGGGACCTACGATGTCATCGGTAATTTTGGTGTAGTTCTTGTCTAAACCATTGATTAACGGTTCCCTAAATTCTGATTCGTATGCGTGCATGTTTCAGTATTTTATTTTTTCAGTTTCCTGTTTAATGATTACCTGGTTACTAATTATGCTTTATTTTCTTCGCTTCTGTTTCTCACCTTAGTCAGGTAATAAACGTTTGGCATGGTATGAATTTCTTCGATAACTCCAAATGCTCTTTCATCATTCATCTCTTTGAATACTATACTTGCCTTGTCATTTCTGTCTCCAAATTGAATTGCATTTGTAGCACAAGCTGTAGCACATGCAGTGGTAACATCTCCATCTTTCAAAGGCCTGTTTTCTTTCTTAGCAGTAAGTTTTCCTTCCTGAATTTTCTGAACACAGAAAGAACACTTCTCTATTACACCTCTTGAACGAACAGTAACATCAGGATTCAATACCATTCTGGTCAAAGGCTCTTGTAATTGTCTGGTAACTCCTGAAAGCAATCCTTCATTAGCCCACATTTTACCTACTTTCTCATTGAAGCTATCCGCTCCTTGATAGTCGTACCAGTTAAATCTTCTTACTTTGTAAGGACAGTTGTTTGCACAATATCTTGTTCCAATACATCTGTTATAAGCCATCTGATTCAACCCTTCGCTTGAGTGGTTAGTAGCGGCAACAGGACAAACATTCTCACAAGGAGCATTATCGCAATGCTGACACATCATCGGCTGATAAACAACATCTAATTTCTCAGGGTCAAGCGTATCAGCACCATCCTGAATCATATCAGTGTATGTATAG
>CANHIG010000082.1 GCA_947461105.1 Bacteroidota bacterium
ATTAAAAATCATATCTAAAATTGAAACGCTTTGAGCGAATGGAGGATAGAGCTGAGGATACTCAATGTAATTTGAATAATCCATCCACTCTATTACTATGCCTGCTCTATTAAAAAGGCTCTCATCCAAATAGTTTTTTGCTGATGGTCCGGAGACATAAACAGTTCCGCCTAATTTGGAAACTGCCTGAACCAAACGAATGTTTTTATCCCCATCTAAATTTAATGTTCTGGAGTCTATAATCTCAGTAGTTATTCCCATGAGCTGATTTACAGCTTTAATGAAAATCAAATTTATTTCTGATAAATTTTCTGTTTCTATGCTTAAGTAAATATCTCTAAAATAGGTTTCGTTTTCTTTAAAGTATGGTGCTTTTGAATAAGCGCCTTTTATAGAGTTCCAGTGCTTCACATTCCAGTTCTTCAAAGAAGTTTGTGTTTCAAAAATTTTTTGCTCCAGCGAAAGTTGCCTTACAGGAATAGTTAGCCATGAAGTACCAGTTGGTGTTTTTATGATGTTTCTGTTTCGCCAATCGTTTTTAGTGTATTGTACTTCGTCATATATCACAAAAGTATCAACAGAGTTTATGATATCGAAATAACCCTTCCAAGGGATATAATTTGATTGAAGAATTGCTACTTTTTTCATTAATTCACTGCTCCAATCAACTTTCCCATTTCAGTATAGGCCTCACTACACCATTTACCTTGCCAAAGTATGCATAATTTCTTTCTTTCTCTTTCACTTCAAAATGCACCAATTCACGCTTGTTAAAAATAGGTCGCATTTCTTCTGTAAAAAAGTATACGTTAATATAGTAAACGTCTTGATTCAAAAAATGACCTGGTATAGTGCATTTTGCAGTAGCAACTTCAGAAGCAAAAGCATTAACTAATGTAGCTGAGCTAAACACTGTTTGTTCGCGTATATTCACCAAGTCAAAGTTTAAAGTGATTTTCTGTTCAGGAAGTAGACTCCAAAACTCAAAAGAAATTAAAATTTCATCTTCCAAATCAATTTCATCGGGTGTTACTGAAATACTTTTAATCCTGATTTGATCGTTGCCTAAAGCTGTTTCCAAACTATCAAAAAAAACATTTTGGTTTATGTTCTCGGCATTTGTTTTTTCATAGCTATTTATTACGCTTTCAATATCTCCATCTAACACGACTCCTCCCTGCTTTAAAAGAAGTGCTCTAGTACACAATGATCTCACTGCTGTCATATTATGGCTCACAAAAAGCACCGTTCTTCCCTGACCACTTACATCTTTCATTTTACCAAGACACTTCTTTTGAAACTCTGCATCACCAACAGCCAGTACTTCATCCACTATAAGTATCTCCGGTTCTAAATGTGCCGCAACTGCAAATGCAAGCCTCACATACATTCCTGACGAATAACGCTTCACAGGTGTATCAATATATTTTTCTACTCCGCTAAAAGCTACAATTTCATCAAACTTTGATTTTATCTCACTTTTTGTCATTCCCAAAATCGCACCATTCAAAAATATGTTTTCCCTACCTGTGAGGTCAGGGTGAAAACCTGTGCCTACCTCAAGTAAAGATGCAATTCTTCCCTTAACTTTGATATCGCCTTTTGTGGGCCCGGTTACCTTTGAGAGAATTTTAAGCAATGTGGATTTCCCTGCTCCGTTTTTTCCAATAATACCAAGTACCTCACCTTGATTTACCTCAAAATTAATATCTTCTAAAGCCCACACATATTCACTGTCATCTTTTTCAGTACGCTTATTAGCAACAGTGACTTTCTCATACGGATCTTCCAATCCACGCACTTTATGCCACCATCTGTTTAAATCATGAGTGAGTGTACCTGTACCTACTAATCCAAGTCGATATTGTTTATAAAGATGCTCTACTTTTATTACTGCCATTTGGCTGTTGAAATTATTCTTTAAATAAATTATTAATTGACTTTTTTACCATTGGTTAACATCAAACTCACTCACATTAATCCCAGACCATATTGGTAGGCTGAATACCTCATCATGAATCTTTTCGGCAATCGGTAAATTTATTTTAAAGTTTTTGTATGCCTGTTGTTTATGCGGTGGAATCGGATAGTGAATCATTGTACTAATACCTCTTGAAGATAATTGAGTTATAGCCTCTTCTCTACTTTGTGTTCTTACCACAAAGAGATGATACACATGTGTACACTGTTTCTCTGTTACAGGTAATACCCAGTCTGATTTGTGATTTAAGTTTTGCGAATAATAACTTGCAATTTGCTGTCTTTCCTGATTGTCTTTATCCAAATGTCTCAATTTAATGCGCAAAAATGCTGCTTGTAATTCGTCAAGCCTACTATTAAGTCCTATTACTTCATTGTAATACTTTTGTTCGCTGCCATAGTTTCTAAGCAGTTTTGCTTTTCTCGCTAGCACTTTACTATTAGTAGTAATTGCACCCCCGTCACCTAAAGCACCAAGATTTTTTCCGGGATAAAAACTTGTGGCATTTATATGTCCCCAACCTCCTGTTTTCTTTCCTCCGCAAGTTGCACCTTGTGCTTGTGCATTATCTTCTATCACCCAAAGATTGTGCTTTTCAGCTATGGGCATTATACGATGCATTTCTGCAGCTTGTCCATACAAATGAACAGGAATAATAGCTTTTGTCTTATTGGTTATAGCCTGTTCAATCAGGTCGGGATTAATATTATATGTGTCTATTCTAGGCTCTACAGGAACTGGTGTTGCACCAACATGAGTAACGGCCATCCACGTTGCAATATAAGTATTTGATGGAACGATAACCTCATCTCCCTCACCAATACCTAATGCCTTCAAACTAATAATTAAAGCATCCAGACCATTGCCGACTCCAACACAAAATTCAGTTTCAGAATAGCTTGCATATTCCTTTTCGAAAGCCTCAAGTTCAGGTCCCAATATATATTTGCCTGATTGCAACACGCTCTCGAAGGCTTCATAAAATTGCTTTTTAAATCTCTCGTTTACAGATTTTAAATCGAGAAAAGGAAAGCTTGCTTTGGTTTCAGATAAACTCATACAGAACTATACAGTATCCATAAAACTTTTCTCTACTTGATTGAATATAATAATGCCTAAACCAAGCACGATGAAACTAAATATACTCGTGTAAAGCAATGGCATAAGGTCAAATTGTCCTATGCCAAAAAATGAATATCGAAACGTTTCAATGATTGAGGTAATTGGGTTTAAGGAAATTAATGTTCTCATATTTCCTTGGGTAAAACTAAGCGGATAGATTATAGGTGTAGCATACATCATAAGCTGAATACCGAATTGCAGCAAAAAACTCAAATCACGATATTTAGTAGTCAATGATGAAAAGATAATACCTGCTCCAAGTCCTAAAACCGCCATTATAAAAATGAGATATGGTAACAACAATATAGATAGATTGATGTGAATACTAAGTCCTTGAGTGAAGATAAGATAAGACATTACTACCAAAAATAAAACAACTTGAATTGCTAGTTTGGCAAGATTTGAGATTACAATTGAAACTGGTGATGCTAATCTGGGAAAATAAACTTTACCAAAAACTCCTGCATTAGCAACAAAGGTGTTTGATGTTTTATTAAAACAATCAGCAAAGTAGTTCCAGAGTGTTATTCCCGACAAGTAGAATAAAATCGGATTCACATTGTCTGTCGGAATTCTTGCAATCCTATTAAACACAAACATGAATATTAAAGTGGTGAAAAGCGGCTGTATGAAAAACCAAAGTGGCCCTAGTATAGTTTGCTTGTATTGTGCAAGCAAATCTCTTTTCACAAAAAGTAAAATCAAATCCCTGTAGCGCCACAACTCCATAAGATTAATGTCAAAAAGTCCCTTTTTGGGGCCAATAACTTCTGTCCACTCGGCATTATTACTGTTTTCCTGAGTATTTATCACTATTTTTTTATTGTTTTATGCACAGCTCCGCCACGTCAGTCACAGGGCGCAGATAGGCAAATACCCTCAAATATAGGATTTTGAGCATTATATATACATGATTTTAAACCGATTGAATGTTAACTGTAGTCTATTAACAAATACTGATCTAGTCCATCAATCTTTACAACAAGTTGACGGCTGTTTTTCTTTTGAACTATTGTCCCCTTTATACCTTTAAAAATTCCTTCTTTTATCTCAATTGGCTTGCCAACATCGGCTTTGTCCTCTGATATTGAAATAGCGTGCTGCTGTTGTTGACACAGTTGTTTGATTTGCTCAATCGCCTTTGAAGTAACTATTGCAGGCTTGCCATTGTGCAATAATATTTTTAGAAATCCGGGAGTGAAAATTATAGTGGAGTGAAATTGACTTAAGTCAACTGCTTTGATAAAAACGTAAGAACTAAATAATATAACATCTACCCATTTCTTTCTATCACTATATTGCTTCAATTGCTTTTGCTCTGCTACAAACACTTCAATCCCTTTCTGCTTTAGAACACCTACAAACTTTTTTTCAAAGTTTGGCTTCGTATAGACCACATGCCATATTTCATCATACATTTCTCTGCTCATAACATTACTTTTTCATAAACAGCTTGGTATGATTTAATTCCATTTTGCAGTGAATAAAAATCGGTTGCACCCTGAATAATTTTTTCCTTATTCAATTCCTCCGACAGCATTTGCTCGATTTGAGTTATGTATGATGCAATCGTAAAATCCTGTACCACAAAACCGGAATCATATTTCCTCACTACATAGTCTGTATCACCAACTCCGGCATTGCATACCACCGGCAATCCTAAAGCCATGATTTCGCCCTGCTTCGTGGGCGATGATGCCATTTTAGAATAGCTGGGTTTGATGAAAAAAATACAACTGTCTGATAGCAATAAATGCAGCGGCACTTCACTTCTCGGAGATTTCACAATCACTACCGAATCTGTCGGAATACTTTTTTTGATTGCCGCCTGCTGAATCAATTCGGGATTATCACCGGTGATAAAAAGAAATTTCGCCAAAGGTTTTTGACTCAATAATTCTTTGAAAAAATCCAACATTTCATCAAGCATATACCAGGTGCCCAGCGAACCGAGATAACTCAATACATAATCGTTCTTTGATAGATTTAGGCGGGTACGAAGCATTTCAAGCGCAGTAGTTGTTGTGTTTTGCAAATTGAAAAGATTCATATCCACACAGCAGGGAATTACCGCAATAGGCATTTTTGTTCTATTTACAAGCTCCCAACTTTCAATTTCCTTTTTTGCTGCATGAGTCAGACAAATTGTATAATCTGCTTGTTCTAAAAATTGCTTTTCCTTTCGCTTGAAAAATTGATATACTACTTTGAAAACAGGATTCGAAAGCTTCCAGATATTGCCATCTACTCTTTCATCTGCCCAAAAGCCGCGCATGTCAAAAACGAATTTAATGTGGAACTTTTGCTTCATCCATTGCCCTACCAAAGCTGTGATGTAGCTGCGACAATGCACAATTACGAACTTCCTTTTCTTATGCAAGCTGGCGGTCTTATTTCTAAGCCGAAGTAAGTCAAAAACTGTTGAGAAAATTGGCGGCCATTTAGTGTAGGAAAGCGGATGCCAGATAATATTATTTTCGCTCAGTAGTTTGCGGATTTCAGTTTGGCTTTCTTCAAATTTTTCTTTTTTCTCGAAACTGATAATTGTAAAACGATAGCCTTCCTTACTCAAACCAATGATATAAGGCAATACCTGACTTTGACCCAGCGGGTCTGTCATGCCGTCATATGACAGATATAAAACTTCTTTTAATTTTCCATCCATCGCTCATACCACATTTGAAACATCAGTAAATACCATAGATGATTGATGTACTCTGTTCGGCCATTATTATAATTCTCCAACCAAATCTTCACTACATCATAATTAATTAATCCCTGAGATTCAATTTTTGATTTAGAAAGATATTCATTAAAATAATCTGCAAGTTCGCTTTTAAACCATTCTTTGATTGGCACACCAAATCCCATTTTTGGTCTGTCCATCATTTGCTTAGGAACATATTTATGTACTATTTCCCTCAATAAATATTTTTTTATACCGTTTCTGATTTTTAAATTATCCGGTAGCGTAGCTACCCATTCAATAATTCTATAATCCAAAAAAGGTTCGCGTCCCTCCAAACTACAGCTCATCGTTGCCCTATCCACTTTTGTCAGAATATCATCTGCCATATAAGTTTTGTAATCTTTAGCCAGAAGCTGATCTAATAAGCCTTTGTTACTCAGACTTTTTTCATCAAAAAATGTTTCGAGCCGTTTGCTAAAATCGGGCAAGATATTTTTTACCTGCTCCTCATTTATTATTGTACTCATACTTCGAAGCAGCTCCGAAGCATCACTGCAAGAAATTACTTTTCTGAGCTTTTCATATCGCAGCTCAACCAAAGGTTGTTTGTTTAAAACAGGAATCTGCGATGGATTTATCATGCCCATTATTTCTGCGAAAGCATTTCTCAAAGGCGAAGGAACATAAGCGAGTTTTTTACTCATGTTCATCAATATAGGATAGCGCTCATATCCTGCAAAAACTTCATCTCCGGCATCTGCACTCAAAGAAACTGTAACGTCCTTTCTGGCTAATCTACTTACCAAAATTGTAGGAATAGCTGAAGAGTCGCCAAAGGGTTCATCGTAAAAAAAGGGTAATTGCGGTAAAATATCTTTTGCTTCCTGATGAGTACAATAATATTCTGTGTGGTCAGTATTTAAATGTGCTGCTACTTGCTTTGCATATTTAGCCTCATTAAAATTTTGCTCATGAAAGCCTATTGTAAAAGTCTTCAGTCTTGAAGTCATGTTGGTTTGCAAAAGTGCTGTAACAGCAGTACTATCATAACCCCCACTCAGAAAAACACCAACAGGAACATCAGCGACCATTCTATACTCAAAAGCAGATTGCAATAACTTTTCTGTTTCATCAATTGCTTCTTGGTCAGAAATATTCAGCTTATCCTTTTTGTAAGCATCGTTTACATCCCAATATTTATGTTGAGCTAATTTTCTTTGACTCAAATCAAACTCCAGATAATGGCCCTGAAGCAATTTTTGTGTATGCTTAAAAATACAATGCGGAGCAGGAATGTAACCGTATTGAAAAAACAAACCTAGTGCATCAATATCAATCTCCTTCTTAAAACCCGGGTGAGGATGAAATGCTTTCAATTCTGATGAAAACAAAAATGTGTTGCCATCCCAATAATAATAGAAAGGTTTTACCCCGGCTCTGTCCCGGTAGCAATAGACTTTTTGATTTTGGGAATCATGAATTGCAAAGGCAAACATACCATTAAATTTATGAACTGCTTTTATACCCCATTGCTGAAAAGAATGTAAGATGACCTCTGTGTCAGATGTAGATTGAAACGAATGGCCAAGAGAAATTAACTCATTTTTAATCTCCGCAAAATTATATACTTCACCATTGTAGGTAATCCAGAGAGTGTCGAAATTCATGGGCTGTTTGCCGCCCTCTGTCAAATCAATAATAGAAAGCCTCCTGTGTCCTAATCCAATTTGAAAATTGTCATTTTGAAAAAACTCATAACCACTTCCGTCCGGCCCTCTGTGCAAAAGAGCATTGGTAGATTTTTTTAAAATATCAAGAGACGATTTATGATCAAAGTCTACAAAGCCTACTATTCCACACATTATTCTGCTACGTTCATTTTGAATTAAGGTTAAATGTAAAAAAATGAACGCAGTATTTTATCAAGTAATAGTAGAATTAGTTTACTAATAAGTTGTTTTGAATTAACATTCAATTAATAAAAATTATGCAAGTTTGTTTAAAAATAATCCCATGCGACACATTTTCATAATCTTCTTATTGATTTGTAGCTTCTCATCATTTGCTCAAAATGAAGTGCAGTGGACTATGACAGGTGCATTAACGAGCAGTTCAATCGCTTTCAGAGCTAAACTTTCTTCAAACAGCAATAATGTTCGTGCTTTAATTTCTACTTCAAATCCACCTGTTGCTCCATTCATATACAGCACCGTGGGTGTTGCAAACCAAAATACAAATAACCTAATGGCAAAATTTGAAGCTTCCGGGTTACAACCAAACACAAAATATTATTATGTAATTGAAGCTGACGGTATAGCAGACAATAGCCCTGATGACATTGGTACTTTTACCACACCAAAATCAGGCCCGCAGAGCTTCACATTTTTGGGTGGGTCGTGCAACAAAGAACCTAACACAAAAACATACAATGATTTTCTAGGCTATAATCCCTTATTCTATCTTAATTCGGGTGATCTTCATTATGCAGATCCAAATTCAAGTAATGTAAATGTTCACAGAAACGCATTTGAGGATAGGGTTTTTACGCGCCCAATACAGGTAGATTTGTTTCGGCAACTACCTATAGCTTATGTTTGGGATGACCACGATTATTGCGGAAATGCAGAAGATGGCCCACTTACTGCCGGAGCAGCCAGTGCCAGCCAAGCCTACAGAGAATATATCCCTCACTATAATTTTCCTGTAAGGAGCGGTAATGATACCGGAGCTATTTATCAAACATTTGAAATAGGAAGAATCAAATTTGTATTAAGTGATTTGCGAAGTCAAAGATATAGAAACGATAGCACTGCAATGGGAGCTGTTCAAAAGCAGTGGTTCAAAAATCAATTACTAGATGCGAAGAGAAGAAACATGCTCACTTGCTGGGTTGGCTCTTATTCATGGTATGGTACTTTGGATGACAATTGGTCTCTTAATCCTAAAGAAAGAACAGAGCTAAGCGAATTTATGCGAGATAGTATGATTGAAAATATGTTTATCATCAATGGTGATGCACACATGTTTGGAATAGACAATGGAACAAATGGTGATTTCACAACAGCGAAAAATCTACCCTACCAATATCCTGTTATGCAAGCTGGGCCGATAGAAAACACAGGTTCTTTCAAAGGTGGCACCTATAGTGAAGGAACATTCTATTCTTGGTTTATAAAAGCCGCTCAATATGGTGTCGTTGATATTACTGACAACGGTGGTGATAGTATTTGTGTGACTATGACGGGTTATAAAAAAGACTTAATCACAGAAGCTACTACAAAATTAGTTACGTATAATTTTTGCAGAAAACTTGGAGCGTATATTGCAAGCGTAGACAATACCGCTACTGATGAGACAAAAATTGATATTTATCCTAATCCATCTAATGGTAAATTCTATTTCAGATCTCAGGAAAGCAAGTCGTGTAAACTATCCATAATAAGCCTAGACGGGAAAATTATATATGAAAATACTTTGTTAGCTTCTTCTGTATTGCCTGTTGATATTAGCGGATTTTCAGCAGGTATTTATACCGCTATTATTGAAAGCGATAAAGGTAGTTCTAGTAAAAAATTAGTGGTTAATCACTGATTCCATTGACCAGAACCTACTTTATTACAATAGTATCAGTCAACATTTCAGTGCTTTGCGAACTATTTCCGATAAGAATATTGTATTTCATCAGTTCAATTTCCCATTTATTGGTTGCTGTGTTGTAATAAGCTAAATCACTCACAGGTACTTTCAACTTTATTGTTTTTTCTTCTTTAGCAGATAAAAATATTTTTTCGAAAGCACGCAAAATCTTGACTGGTCTATCAATGGATGCGTTTGGAATACCGATATAAAACTGCACTACTTCTGCGCCCGCTGTTTTAGTTTTGTTTTTAACCTTTATACTTACCTCAATAGTGTCCTTTTCTGTGAGTTCTTTAGCGCCAATTTTCAAATCAAAAATATGAAAACGCGTGTAGCTCAATCCGAATCCAAAGGGATAGCGAGCTTCAATTTTCTTTTTATCAAAAAGAGAGTAGCCATGATAATATCCGTAATCAACTTCCTTATCAAAAGAATTAAAAGGCGGTAAATCGCTTTCTAGTTTCGGAACGGTGAAAGGCAGCTTACCTGACGGATTTACTTCGCCAAAAATAATTTTAGCCAGTGCGTTTCCACCTTCCATACCATTGTAAAATGTTTGCAGAATCGCTGCGGTTTTCTCATGCCATTCCTCCACTGTTACTGCACTACCAGCAACAAGACAAACCGTCACTTTTTCATTCACGCTGCTTGCTGCTTTTATGGCTTCAATATCCGGTTGATGCAGATGTAGATATTTCCTGTCTCCGCCCAGACCAAGTACCCCTGATTTTACCACAAAGCCTTTCTTGTCAGGATTATTTATGTCACGCATTTTTCCCATCCCTATATACTCACCTTCATCCAA
This sequence comes from Bacteroidota bacterium, assembly GCA_947461105.1. Taxonomy (GTDB): domain Bacteria; phylum Bacteroidota; class Bacteroidia; order Chitinophagales; family LD1; genus CALAYL01. The sequence continues at coordinate 10,237 of CANHIG010000082.1, forward strand.
ATAAGTAGTTCCGGCAACTACAATTACCACATCTGCATTGCTGCAAATTTTTTTTATTGCTGCGGTGTCGTTTACCTCGGCTATCATCACTTCTACTTTAGTATCCTTCAGATAATTTTTTATTCCCTGAAGCGGAGTAATAATGTATGGAGCCATTACTCCGCTGCTGCCTCTGTCACCGGTTTGAGCATAATCAGCCAATGAGCCGATTACTGCAATTCGCTGAATCAGTTTTTTGGGAATCGGTAATAAATTATAATCGTTCTTGAGCAGCACCGCGCTTTTCTCAGCCGCTTCGCGCGCTAAATCTGTGTGTGCCTTTGAACCAATAAGCCTCTTGTCATAATGTTGTGTATCAGCTTTTGCAGCAAACAAAAGTTTGGTGCGGATAATCGGAAACACTAAATCATCAATGTGCTTTTCGGTAATTTTTCCACCTCTGATAAGTTTTTTAACCGTGCTTAGTGTGTATACTTTCTTTGACGGCATTTCCACATTCATTCCTGCTTTAATTCCTTTTTCCGCATCGAAGAGTCCGTCTTGCCAATCGGAAGTTACATAGCTTTTAAAGCCCCATTGATTGCGCAAAATTTCTGTGAGTAAATGATAATTATGACCGCAGTATTCTCCATTTAATCTGTTGTAGGCACTCATAATTGAAGCTACTCCATTTTGTACCACCTTTTTAAAATGAGGCAGATATACTTCCTGCAATGTTCTTTCGCTCATATTCATGCTTCCGCCAAAACGATTGTTTTCCATACTGTTTGCAGCAAAATGTTTGGCACAAGCCTGCACATTGTGTTTCTGAATTCCTGCAACCAATGCCGATGCCATTTCGCCCAGATGATGAGGGTCTTCGCCATAAGTTTCCTGTGCGCGTCCCCAAGCCGGATGGCGCAACAAGTTCATACAAACTGCTCCTGAATAATTTCCACCTGCTGCTCTTATTTCCTCTGCCATCGCCTCTCCGATTCTTCTTTCTAAATCTCTGTCCCAGCTTGCACCACGCGCCATTGTGGTGGGAAAGGCCGTAGCGCCTTTATACAAACCCATGCCTCGTGGTCCATCGAAAAATGCTGTAGTAGGAATATGAAGTCGTTTATTACCTCCGGCTTTCACCGGTGTTATTCTTCCGGTAAACACTCTTGATAAACCAAAAGCAATAATTCCGCTGCCATGTATTTCATTTACCTTTTCTCGTAGCGACATTTTGCCTAAAATATCCTGAGCGGCTGAATCTGTTCTTGACGTGTTGATGTTGTTTTGTGCCAGTATGTTCAGAGAGTTAAGACTCAGAAAAATGCAAGCAACAATCAGGCTGTTTTGTTTCATTGGACAATCAGATATCACCCAAGATAATTCTTTTAGTAAAGGTTTAAAACAATTAATTGATGGCCATTATGCTTTCCTTATTAATACTCACAATTATTTCATTTCTGCGAAACAGAAAATCCCAGGGAGCATTATA
>CANHIG010000083.1 GCA_947461105.1 Bacteroidota bacterium
AAATCACCCCCTACATAGTGACTGGCTGAGGCCTCATTCACAGAGATGAAAATAATAATGAGAAATAAAAGTTTACTAAATAGAGCTTTGTTCATCGCAGTTTATATTTTTATAGTCCTGTATAGCAAACAATCGAAATTAGGTAGGAAATATAAGGGATTTAATGCGTTTTGTTATCCTCCAAACATGATTTTATCAATATAAAGTGAAATTATGTCTTCAAAATAAGCCCCTATATCATGACCAACCCATCCCATTGTTCTTGTTTCATAGGTATCTAGCTGATACCACTTTGGTTTTGTAACATATCCAATATAGCCGCCATTAAACGAAGTGACAACAAGATTCCGATTGTTTATCTTCTCGTAATTGCATATTTCTTTGTTCAACTCCCCTGAAAAATCACAAGGTGTACCACAAAAAACAACTTCACCAATTTTAAGCACGTTCAAATATGTTTTCTCATTACCAAAAAGCTTATAAAAGAGCCAAGGTCTTAAGACAAAATAATTTGATATTCTGAGATTGGGCTCTCTCACATAAAGTGGCTGATGCCACATCTTCAAGTCTACTGATTTAAAAGCAGGAGAAAGCGTTGCATTCTCAACTAACTTTCTCGCAATGCCATGAGCTAAAAAATGTATTGATTCCCATTTATTCTGAGAGTGTATTACTGGCCCCATACTTCCTACTGCCCCTGCTGAAAAACAAAAGAATAAGCCAGCGTTTTTCCTCTCCATGGAATCTCGCAAAGCAGATGGCCAATCCCCTGAAGGCTTCATAGTCCCTTTGGGTAAACAAGTAGCATGAGCCGCATAGGTAGCAATAATTGCTTTGGAACTATCCGAGCTGTTCAAATGGATTAAACGGATTTTATCATCCACCTGACCTTTGTCTCCAACCAATCTGTTGTAAACAAATTCCGGAGCTGCAATTTCCTGAAAAGAAACTTCAGTTAGTTTTAAATCAGATGATGCCTTAATTATTGATTTGCTGATACAGTCTGCAATATGATTAATTACCCGCTGATCAAATTTTCCTGCAAAAATCTCGCCCACCAAAGTAGGATGCCAGCCTCCGATACTGGAGTGTGAATGCGTGGTAGTGTAAAAAATATTTTGCTGTGAAAATCCTTCTTTTTTCAGAAGAGAATCTACAATGGGAAGAACCAAAGGTGGTAAGATTAATAAGTCGCATGAAACATAAGCAGCTTTTACCTGAGCGCTTTTAAAAACAAAAGCTGAAACAAAAATCGAATCGTGAACTGCACTCCAGTGTTTACCACCACGATCAGCATCAATAGCAATTGGGGTGGTGAATGATGGAGTGAGATTTACTTGATTCCATCAGCAATACAAAGCACTATCATTTTGCTTTGGATATTTAATGCTCTCTATTTCCTGAAGTTGCCTTTTGTAAAAATCTGTCTGAGCAAAAGGTGTTTTATCAATTGGCTTAAAACACACTACAGCAAGTAAAGCAAAAAGCAATAAAATAGCACCGAGGATTTTCCAAAAAGTTTGCATGGCTTAAGTTTACTAAAATGGACAAAACTTTGTACACTTACTCATGAGTAATTTTATACAAAGATGGAAGTTATTTCCTAAAGCAGCGCCATACATTGTGGTAACAGAACTTGCAGAGCGATTCAGCTTTTACGGTATGAAGGCAATTCTACCTACATTTTTGATTGCTCAGTTTTTTAATCGAACAAACGACCCAACTCTGATAAAAAATGCAGACGCGCATTCAAATGAGATAGTACATCTTTTTGTAGCTTTAGTATATGCTTGCTCCATTATAGGTGGGCTTTTGGCCGACAAAGTTTTAGGTAGATTTAAAACAATTTTCTACACATCAATAATATACTGTCTTGGTCATCTGATGCTCGCAGTTTTTGAATCTGATTACAATTTGTTTTTCATGGGATTGATGCTGATTGCTCTTGGGGCAGGAGGTGTGAAACCAAATGTTACAGCAATGGTGGGTGATCAGTTTGACAATCCGAATGATAAAAACATTGACAAGCTATACGATATTTTTTATTTCGGAATTAATGTTGGAGCCCTGATTTCTACTTTCGCAACTCCACTGCTAAAAAAGTATTACGGTGCATCAGTTGCTTTTGGAGTGCCGGGAGTAATTATGTTTATGGCTCTTGTGATTTTTGTTGTGGGCAAGATTCACTATAAAATTATTTTACCTTCAAAACCAACTGAAGAGGAAGGCTCATTTCTAATGGGACTAAAAGATGCATGGAAGACACTTGTTGTATTCGCATTCATCCCGATTTACTGGGCCTTATATGATCAAAACGGCTCTGAGTGGGTGATTCAGGCATCGAAAATGGACACTAAATTTTTCGGCATTAACTGGCTTTCAGAACAAATTCAGTTGGTAAATGCGTTGATGATTTTGATTTTTATTCCGATTTTTTCCGAAATCATTTATCCACTGATTGAGAAAACAGGTTTTGTGATGACTTACATCCGAAAAATTGGTTTTGGATTTATTTTGCTTGTGCTGTCATTTGCTATTATTGCTTTCATTCAATTTGAAATTGATAAAGGTATAAGAATGAACATTGTCTGGCAGATTCTGGCGTATGGAATCCTCACTGCATCTGAAGTAATGGTATCACTAACAGGTTTACAGTATGCTTTTGCCAATGCGCCAAAACACATGAAGGGCACAATCATGGCATTCTTTTTCCTAACTGTTTTCTTCGGCAATATATTTGTAAGCTTGCTGAACAATTTAATGCAATCAAGCAGCTTCTTTGCTCAGCTAAATGGCGGCAATTACTATCTCTTTTTTATGGGAATAATGACTGTGAATGCTTTGCTATTTTTCTTGTTTGCCAAGATTTTCAAACTGGAACAGGAGCCTACTGCGTAAATTCATGCAACAAAATTTGATAGCCGTTAATCTCCAACTTTTCTATATTCGCTACTCACTTTTAAAACGATGATACAAAAAACTGAAAATAGCTTCCAGATTGGAGGCATAGATGTGAAAGATTTGTGCAACAAATACGATACACCCATTTATGTGTATGATACTGCTGTAATGAAAACGCAATACGAGAAACTGTCTAACGCTTTTGGTAATAGAAAACCTAAAATAAAATTTGCCTGTAAAGCATTGAATAATATTAATGTACTCAAGTATTTCCGTCAGCTTGGGTCCGGGCTTGATTGTGTTTCAATTCAGGAAGTATGGCTTGGACTAAAGGCCGGATTTCAACCTCATGAAATTATGTACACACCAAACTGTGTTTCGATGGAGGAAATAGATTTGGCGGTAAAGGAAGGGGTACAAATCAATATTGATAATACATCAATCCTAGAGCAATTTGGCACAAAGTACGGCAGCAAAATTCAGGTATGCGTTCGTATCAACCCACATGTAATGGCTGGTGGCAATTTGAATATTTCTACAGGGCATATAGATTCAAAATTTGGCATCTCCATTTATCAGATGCGCCATGTAGAACGAATTGTGAAAACTACGGGACTCGTTGTAAATGGGCTGCATATGCACACAGGTTCTGACATTCTGGATGTAGAGGTGTTTTTACGTGGTGCAGAAATTCTATTTGAACAAACAGAGTTTTTTAAAGACTTGCAGTTTATTGATTTTGGCTCAGGATTTAAAGTGCCCTATAAGCCAGAAGATTACTATACAGACATCAATGAGCTTGGTCAAAAACTCGGTGCGAGATTTATTGAATTTTGCAAGTCGTATGGACGTGAGCTTGACCTTTGGTTTGAACCGGGTAAGTTTTTGGTAAGTGAAGCGGGAACTTTCTTAGTAAAAGTGAATGTATTGAAACAAACTACTGCAGCGGTTTTTGTTGGCGTGGATTCAGGGTTAAATCACCTGATTCGCCCTATGCTTTACAATTCATATCACCACATTACCAATGTTTCTAATTCCAATGGCGTGCCGAGAATTTACACTGTTGTCGGCTATATCTGCGAAACAGATACTTTTGCCTGGGACAGAAAAATAAGCGAAGTGAAAGAAGGTGATATTCTGGCTTTCCACAACGCAGGATCTTATGGATTTACCATGTCCAGCAATTACAACTCGCGATTCCGCCCGGCAGAAGTTTTAGTGCATGAAGGAAAGGATTTTCTAATTCGCAAACGCGAATCCATGGAAGATATTTTAAGAAATCAGATGGAAGTATTGTGATGAAAGTCACTCTCAATTTTTAATTTCTTCCAGGAAATAAATCCATACACAGCCAGCGCAGTAAATACACCAAATTCAATTGCTATCAAAAAAACTTCCTTTTTCAGATAAAGCAATACACTGGCGGCATCAATAGCAATCCACATAATCCATGATTCTAATTTACGCCTAGCCATTAGGATTGTAGCAATTACACTTGCAGCTGAAAGAAAAGAATCTATTATCGGATAAGAAGAAAATGGGATTTTCTGTGCTTCAAACAAATGGGGGAAATATCTTGTAAACCAACTTAATAAAAGAAAAAGCTGAATCATTGCGATAGCAGAAACCAAGTACTCCTTGGATGACAACAACTGAATAGCTCCATCTTCATTTGTCTTATCATTCCATTTATACAATCCATAGACGGTAGCAATGAAATAAAAAACCTGCAATAGCATATCGGCATACAAGTTGATTTGAAAAAAAATAATGCCAAACGCAATTACATTAATGAAGCCTAAATACCAGATACGAATATTGTTCTTTGCCCCATACCAAACGGAAAGCAAGCCCGTTATTGTTCCAACCAATTCTATTAAACTAACTTTATAGCCTATGAACTGAAAAAGAAAAAAATTAATATCCCACAAAAAACTTAAGTCCATGTGATTAGAAGTTTATTTCCACTCCACCATTCAGGTGAAACAAAGCCTGCGGATAAAAGTAATTATAATTACAGGCTTGTGAAGCACTTCCGTCATCATTTAAATATCTTTCGCGATAAGTGTAACCATTGGATTCATACTTCTGATTCCAAATATTGTAACAATTAAGCACAAATCTTGCTGACTTATTTTTCAAAAATACCAACCTATAGGCTAACTGCAAATCACCATGGCAATAAGGATTCAATGACCGCTCTTTAGCTGCTGTGTTATCTAAATACTGTCGCGAAACATACTTCACGAAAAACTTAAAAGACAAATTCTTAATTGGTTCTGTGTATATACTCACCCCTGAAACCCATGAAGGCGAAAAAGATATTGTAGTTGCTTTGTGATTTGTAATCAAATACAAAGAGTCAATGAGGTTATAATCTGCATCATAAGTTGGTGTCTTGTCTTCAAAATTTAGAATTCGATTTAACGAATATGCTACATTACCTTCAACACCAAGCAAGGTGCGTTTGTCTTTCTTTGATTGCCACAACGCTATATTTACAGCAAGTTCAATTCCTGTTCTGTAGCTCTGAGGAGTATTGATTTTTATTGGGTTGCCAACATCATTAAGTTTGCCTGTGAGCAACAACTGATTCTTGTAATACATGAAAAAATAATTTGCCTCAAATTTTATTCGTTGCTTATTTAATTGATAACCCAGCTCAACATCGTAAAGTGTTTCAGGTTTTATACCATTAACTTTATTATCAATTTGTTCATCGCGCGATGGCTCGCGATTAGCGATTGCAAATGATGCAGATACTCTATGAGAAGGACTGATGAAATATTTCAACCCCGCTTTTGGATTGAAGAAATGCCAGGTGTTATTAATATCAAAGCTTATCAAGTCATTATTTCTACCGGTTATTTGATGGCGCACATAACGATATTGCAAATCTGCATATAAGGCCAGTTTCTTTTTAACAAGATAATTTGCCTTTATATACACATTGAAATCTTGCTTCAAGCCTGTAGCAGCATAGTATCTATTATCTTTGTCAAGGCTTTCGCAATCTCTGCACCAAATTACATTTCCAAAATGCTTGCCTCTGTATTCAGCAAGCATACCACCAAGCTTCAGATCCAATCCATTTTTCTCACAACCTAAACCAAAGATTCCACCATAATAAACATTATCAAGCCACCTTCGTCTTATCAAATCTGAACGAGTAAGTGAATTAGTTTGCAAATCATAATTCAATAATTTTCGATCAGCTTTATATTCCTCATAGTAGCCTTTGCCATGTGTGGCAAATCCTGCGAAATTTATATTCCAGTTTTGATTCAGATTTTGATTCACAAACAACTGCATGTAATGCTGCCTGTAATTGTCTATCTGATTGCTCCATGGCAGCGGATTTGCTCCATAATCAGTGCCTGCTATGTTGAATCTCCTGTTTGTCTTTAATGAATCTTCGGGTACTCCATACCATGCCTGATATGTTTTTTCAAAACCACTGAAATGCACAAACTGAATTTTGGTTTTCTTAAATACCAAACCGGTGTGAACATAATAAGACCAAAGATTTGAAGCTCCTCTTTCAATATAACCATCAGAGCTGACACGAGAGAGTCGTCCTTCAATAAAAAAGCGATTTTTTATTAAACCACTTCCGCCCTGCAGGGTATGTTTCCAAGTATTAAACAAACCATAGTATGTACTAAACTGACCATAGGCTTTCGGAGAAAATCCATTCGTCTGCATATTCACCGATGCACCAAAAGCACCAGAACCATTTGAAGAAGAACCAACTCCACGCTGTAACTGAATACTATTTACGCTGGATGATAAATCAGGCATATCAACAAAGTAAGTAGTTTGTGATTCCGCATCATTCACTGGTACTCCGTTTATAGTTACATTTATCCTGCTGATATCGCTGCCTCTCACGCGCATACTCGTGTAGCCTACACCCGTTCCTGCGTCAGAGGTGGTCACCACATTAGGCTGCAATTCCAGCAACATTGGCAGGTCTTTGCCCGATGCTCTTTCATTCAGTTGACTTTTGGTTAAAATAGTCTGCGTATGCGGGTCTCTGTCAGATGCTTTGATAGCATTGATAATTACTTCTTTAATTTCAACTGTTGCAGTAGAATCTTTTTGCTGAGCAAGAATGGCGGGGAAATAAAAGAGGAAAATTATTTTTTTCATAAAACGGGTTTAAAATAAATAACCCGGAAGCCAACAGTCTCCTGTTTTCTTTTCCTTCCCTTCGCACGAATTACCGTGTGCAGGTTCTATGGGTACTTCTCAGATTCCAAAATGGAAACGCCCCCGGATTGCGATGCAATGATAATTTTATTTTTCCGAAAAAAGCAATGTGCTGTTTTTACTGAACTACCTGCAAACCGGCTTCGATATAATTTCGGATATCATCATTTTGATATTGTGGGTCATTAGGATTCTTCTTTATCTTCTTTCCAAGCCTTACAATCACAGTGTTTTGATCGGGAACTACAAAAATGAATTGCCCCAGTATGCCTCTGAAATAAGGAATTTGATGTCCCTTGTAATTTATCATCCACGTCTGATAGCCATACCAGTCGCAGGTATTGCCTTTCACATCTTTCAAATAAGATGCAGGAGTTGTCATCTCTTGAATGAAAGCGGAATCAATTATTTGCAAACTATCCCATTTGCCGTTCTGCAAAACCAACTGGCCTAGGCGGGCAAAATCGCGCGCAGTAGCATTCAAACAGCAAAATGATTTCTCCATGCCATTTTTATCAGTGCTCCATACAGCATCGCTCTCCGCACCTAACGGTTGCCAAAGATATTCCTGTGAATTCTCTGCAATTGATTTTTGAGTTACATTCTTAATTATATATCCTAAAATCTGAGTACAGCAGCTTTGATATTCCCATTGTTTGCCTTGAAGATTACCATTTCTCAATACCAACTTGCCCATGAGCTTATCCAAATCGTTTCCATAGTATGACTCAGCGGTAAGAGAAAAAATATTCCAATATGATTCATCCCAATCTATATTGGCGCTCATCGTAATTACATCTCTGATGGTGAGTTTGCCTTCCGGAATTTTTGTCAACTGAGGTACATGTTTTTTCACATCATCATCCAATGATTTTATTTTGCCTTGTTCCAACAGTTTTCCAATTAATAGCGCATTTACTGTTTTTGCCATAGAGAAAGAACCTGAGATTGTTTCTTTATCATAGTTTTCAGCGTATCGTTCATAAACTAATTTGCCATCTTTTATTACCAGAAAAGCACATGTCTTTCTCTCATCAAAAAAATTTAATAAATCCTTTGATGGTTCCTTTTTGTTGAAATCAGGTGACAATTCCCATGCTTTGGGATGCAATGACTTTTTTACTTCATGATGTTCAAAAAGATGATAATCATCTACATCTGCAAAATTATATTTCAAACCCATCTGCACATGAAGCGGCAAAAGGATATAAATTAGTGCAAGCAGGAAAAGAGCCATTAAGAGTTTTTTCATAGGGATGAATTTATTTGATAATTAATTTAGTAAGTTCTCAATACGCCCATTTCAGGTAAATACTTCCCCAAGTAAAGCCTCCGCCAAATGCTGCTAAAATCAGATTATCGCCTTTCTTCAATTTATGCTCCCACTCCCAAAGGCACAGAGGTATTGTGCCATTTGTGGTATTGCCGTACCTATCAATATTTACCATCACGCGCTCAATAGCAATGCCTGTCAGCTCTCGGGCAGCCTCTATGATGCGCATATTTGCCTGATGAGGAACCAGCCACTGAATATCCTTTGCAGCAAGATGATTGCGCTCCATTACCTCCGCAGCAACCTCTGCCATATTTACCACAGCATTTGAAAAAACCTTTTTCCCTTCCTGATACACATAATGCAAGTGTTGGTCAACAGTTTCATGAGAGGCCGGCATTTGTGAACCACCAGCTTTTTGATGCAGATAGCGCCATCCGGATCCATCGGTATGCAGTATCGCATCTTTAATGCCATCACTATCTTCGCTTGGCTCCAGCAATACAGCTGCTGCGCCATCCCCAAATAATACGCAAGTATTCCTATCAGTATAATCCATGATGCTCGACATTTTATCGGCACCAACTACAATAACCTTTTTGTGCGCACCACTTTCTATCATTTTTGAAGCGGTATGCAGCGCAAAAAGGAAACCACTACAAGCCGCATTGATATCATAACTAAATGCATTTTTCAGGCCGCAATTATCTGAAATCAGATTTGCAGTTGCTGGAAATTGCATATCGGGCGTGACAGTAGCACAAATCAGTAATTCAACAGACTCCGCTGCTATGCCTGTTTTCTTCAATAACTCATCCACAGCCTTGGTAGCCATAAAAGATGTTCCTTTATTTTTTCCTTTGAGAATACGCCTTTCTTTGATACCTGTTCTTGTTGAAATCCATTCATCATTGGTATCTACCATTTCAGAAAGCATTTGATTAGTGAGAATAAAATCAGGTGCATAAGCACCTACTCCACTGATTTTAGCAATTGGCATTTTTAAAGCTAAAGATATTTGGCTTACTACCAAAAAATCAGACTTTCCCGATTACAGTAAAAAAGAATAAAAACTAATGTATGAAAGCATCACTCACCTGCTCCTTCTTCGACCGAAGGAGTTTGAATGTCGCTAATTACCTCGGGCACATCTCCAACGGTATTTTCAGTATCTGGTGTGAGCACATCTTTCAATTTGGGCAACTCCATAGTAGAATTGATACCAAAATAATCCAGGAACAAAGGCGTAACCTTATAAAGCACTGGTCTACCAACAGCATCTTCTACCCTTCCAGCTACTTCAATCAATTCCTTCTCTAAAAGTTTTTGGACAGAATAATCGCAATTCACCCCACGGATGGCTTCACACTCGCCACGAGTTATAGGTCCTTTATAAGCAATAATAGAAAGCGTTTCGAGAGCCGCAGTTGAGAGTCGTTTCTTTTCCTTCATCCCTATCAAAACAGAGATAGTTTCGTGGTATTGGGGCTTAGTAAAAAACTGATACCCTCCACCAATTACACGAAGCTCAAATGAAAAAAAGTCTGCTTTATATTTGGCAGCTATATCACTCAGGTGCTGGTCAATCAGTTGATCATCAACCGTATACTCCGGAAAAGCCTTTTTGATACACTCATATATTTCTGCTCTCGACACAGCTATCTCTGAGCTGAAAATCAATGCTTCAATATGTTGGTGTAAATTTTCCATTTATTATTTAGAGTAAAGCCCTGAAACGAAGATAACAAATGATTTTATTTCTCTTCAAGTGCTGCTGCACCGCCCACAATTTCCAAAATCTCCTTGGTAATAGCGGCCTGACGCTCCCTGTTGTATTGTATTTTCAATGAACGTAAAAGCTCATTAGCATTGTTTGTAGCAGCCTCCATTGCCACCATTCTCGCTCCATGTTCCGAAGCATTGGTATCCAGAAAAGCTTTAAAAAACTGTGTATTCAAAATCTTTGGACCTAACTCTTCAAGCAATTTTTGCTTTTCAGGCTGGAAAATATAATCGTCATTTTTTGCTTTAGCTCCTGATACGTGAACATTAGCAGCCACAGGTAAAAATCTTTCTACTACAAAATTCTGACTGGCAGCATTGATAAATTTGGCGTAAACCAATTCTACTACATCATACTTTGCAGACAAAAACTGTTCAGTAATTAAAGTAGATACTTCCTGAGATTTAGGGAAAGTAGGCGTTTGAAACAAATTGATGTAATCAGTATTAATATTGAGGTCTGTGCTTTTCTTAAAAGTGTCATTCCCTTTCTTTCCAATACACATTAATGTGACTTTTTCCTGCTTACGCTGTGCAGCATAAGTTTCATTCAGCAAACGGTTAGTGGTTTTGATTAGGTTAGAATTAAATCCTCCACACAATCCCTTGTCGGCAGTAAAAAGAACAATCAATACATTCTTTGGCTCACGAACCTTATTTAGTTGCAATGAAATTTCCTCGCCTTTCAATGCCTCCATTACATTACCCAAAATATAATTCAGCTTCTCAGAATACGGTCTCATCTGCACAATTCTATCCTGAGCTCTCTTTAGCTTCGATGCAGAAACCAGCTTCATCGCTTTGGTAATCTGCATAGTTGTATTCACAGAGCCGATTCTTATCCTTACTTCTTTGAGGTTTGCCATAGTTCTTTTTTATGCCAATCTGAGCGCTAACTCTACTTTTTGATTAATGATAGTTAAGAGCCACTTCTTCTGCCAAATTCTTCAACTGATTTTCGATTTCGTCAGTTAATGGTTTGTTCAGTGCTTTTAATGTATCAGGGAATCTTGTTTCTAATTGAGTTAAGTAGTTCGATTCAAATTCACGCATTTTATTTACCGGCACTTTGTTTGCTAAATTTTTAGTTCCTACAAACAAAATAGCCACTTGCTTCTCTACAGAGAATGGTGTAAACTGTGGTTGTTTCAATATTTCCACGTTTCTTGCTCCTTTATCCAATACTGCTTTTGTAGCCGCATCCAAATCAGAACCAAATTTTGAAAATGCCTCCAACTCACGATATTGTGCCTGATCAAGTTTCAATGTACCAGCCACTTTTTTCATAGATTTGATTTGTGCATTTCCACCCACACGGCTAACCGAAATACCCACGTTGATTGCCGGACGAACACCTGAGTTAAACAAGTTTGACTCTAAGAATATCTGACCATCAGTGATAGAGAT
>CANHIG010000084.1 GCA_947461105.1 Bacteroidota bacterium
AAACTGATGAAAGCGATAACATTCTTAATACTTCTTTTACTATTGAACTTCCAGACTATTGTAATAGCCAATGGTGAACTGCCACGCTCAGTAGTTTTCAAACAAAGAGCAGAAGAAGAAAAGCCCAAGGTGAAGGCCATTCCCGGAATGCGCCAGAAAAATATTGGCATAGGACTTACTGCTGCAGGACTTGGACTGATAGCAATAGAAGGAATACTGATGGCTACATCCAACTGGCAGAAAGTAACCACTTCTTACGGAACAACATACGGAACCAGAGATATGAAAGGCGCCATAGGTCAGTTGCTTATAGTTCCTGGCATAGGACTTACCATTCCGGGAGGTTTGGTGTGGGGAGCAGGTAAAAGAAAAATCAAGCGATACAGAAAAAATCTTTTGGAAAACAAAGACAAAATAATTGCACCAAAACCAATTGCTCCTGACGCTATTCCAATTCAGGAAAGGTATTAAATAAAAAAGCCACGCATATAGCGTGGCTTTTTTATAAGTCAAAATGTTTTACCATTTTATTTCTTCATCATCGCTGATGGTTCCTGTGCTGTTATAGTCTGTATTGCCGGAATCGAAAGAAGACCTGTTCTCGCCATCTTCTTGTCTTGGTGCAGGTTGTGGTCTTTCCGCATCGTAATCAAAATCAGGCATCAGCTCCGTTTTGATGTGGTCAATACTATCCGTTAGCGCCTCCATAAATCGTTTGAAATCTTCTTTGTAAATAAAGATTTTATGGCTTTCATATCCATCGCTATCAAATTTCTTTTTGCTCTCGGTAATCGTCAAATAGAAATCGCCTTGCTTCGTATTTCTGACATCAAAGAAGTAAGTTCTTCTTTTTCCCGCTTTCAGCTTTCTGCTGTAAAATCCGCTGTGTTTTCCTCCTTGATTTTCCACTTGTTTTAGTTTTGTGTTTTTGCTAAAATATAGATTTAATTGATTTATGACAAAACGTTTTCCACTTTATCCTTTTCCGTTTTCTGCTGATGATAAAGAGTGTAATAAAGCCCTTTCAGTTGCATCAGGTCTTCGTGTGTGCCTCGCTCCACTATTTCGCCTTTATCCATCACCAGTATCAGGTCAAAATTGAATTGAGAAAAAATTCTATGTGTCACAATTATAGATGTTTTCCCCTGTGCTACAGTCCTCAAATTTTCCTCAATTTCTTTTTCGGTTTGCGCATCCACTGCAGACAGGCAATCATCAAACAGCAATAAATCAGGGTTGGACGCTAAGGCGCGCGCAATAGAAATCCTTTGCTTTTGTCCGCCCGAAAGCGTTACTCCCCGCTCCCCTACTATAGTGTCATACTTAGCACTAAACTTTTCAATCTCCAAATCTACCGCAGCCACTTTAGCCAGTTCTTTTGAGGTTAAGGTTGTATTTCCTTTAGCTCCGAAACGAATATTATTTTCAATACTATCAGAGAAAAGAAACACATCCTGAGTCACATAGCCGAAAGAATTTCTTAGTGTTTTGGTATCCCACTCTTTTATGGGCTTATCATCAATATTGATTTGCCCACGACTCACATCATACATTCTCAGACACAAATCCAGAATAGTAGTTTTCCCGGAACCTGTTTTGCCGATTATAGCCACCTGCTGCCCTTTGCTGATGGAGAAATTGATATTCTTCAGCGCAACAATTCCCGAATCGGGATATTCAAAAGTGACATCCTGAAATTCAATCTTGCCTTCCACTTTTTTCTTGTCATCTGAATCGTTAAAAACAGTAGGCTTCAAATCCAGAAACTCATTGATTCTGCGCATAGATACAGCCGCCTGCTGCGTAAGCGCCACTGCCCATCCCAAAGCACTGATAGGAAAAGTGAGCATATTCAGATAAAGCATAAACTCCGCAATATTACCTACCGATATTTTGCCGTTTATGTTCAGAAAGCCGCCTACTAAAACGATAATCACTAAACAGAATCCCACCAAAAACATAATAAACGGAAAGTAGAATGCCTCAATCTTTGCCAGCTTCAATGATTCCTTTTTATACTCTTCGCTCGCATCTTTAAAAAATAATGACATAGCTTTTTCCTGCACATAAGACTGAATCACTCTGATGCCGGAGTAGGTTTCCTGAGTCACCGTAGTCAAATCAGAAAGCTTGGACTGAAGCCTTTCGCTGGTTTTATTGATTTTGCTATTGAGCTTGTATATCGTAAACGAAAGAATAGGCATCGGAATCAACACATACAAAGCCATTTCCCAGTTTACCCGTATCATATTGGTAGCGCAAAACACAAACATGATAACGAGATTGAGCGTGTACATGATAGACGGCCCGATGAACATACGCACCCGACTGATGTCTTCAGTAATTCTGTTCATCAAATCGCCCGTATTGTTCTTTCGGAAAAATGCCTGATCCAGATATTGATAATGATTGTAGAGTTTGTTTTTGAGGTCGTATTCAATATCGCGCGACACCACAATAATGGTCTGGCGCATAAAGAAAGTGAACAAGCCCTCGAAAATAGCCACCATAAAATAGATACCTACAAATCGCAAGATGACCACTGCCAGCGCATTCATATCCACCGTAGTGGAAATGCCCAGCTGATGAGTGAGTTCGTTGATAGCATCTCTCACCACAACCGGATTGTAAGTTTTAAAAAGATTGGCAAGCAGAATAAACAAAAAACCAGCCAGCGTTTTCCATTTGTACTTAGCAAAATAAGGAAGTAGTGTTTTTAGCGATTTCATCAGGGACAAAGAAAACAGAATTTCCTACTCAAACCTAAATGAAGTTATTATAAGTTATAAACTAATTCACCGTCCAGCTGGTCATTCCGATTTCAGTGAAGGTATAGCGCATCACTCGTCCCCCCATTTTGTTCAGAGCTTCTATCACAGCGTATTTGTTGTTTTCAGGAGCGTAGAAAATCATAAAACCTCCACCTCCGGCTCCGCTTATTTTACCGCCTGTGGCTCCGGCTGTCATGGCTGATTTATAAATCTCATCTATCATGCTGTTGCTGATGCCTTCTGCCATCTGGCGTTTGTTTGTCCAACCGTAGTGCAGAATCTCACCAATCTTATCTACTTCGCCTTTCAGCAAGGCTTCCTTCATCAGCTGCGCCTGTTCTTTAAGATTGTGCATGGCTGAAATAGAAGATTCATTTTTATCAGTCACATTTTTGCGCTGCTTTTCTATAATATCACTCGACACTCTGGATGTTTCGGTAAAGAACAATACCAGATTATTTTCCAGTTCATGCAGCGAAGTTTCCTTGATACGCAAGGGATTCACTATTACTTTATCGTTTGCTGAAAACTCCATAAAGTTTACCCCACCGAATGTTGCGGCATATTGGTCCTGTCTTCCTCCTGCCATTTTCAAATCTTCGCGCTCAATAGAAAAAGCAAGATGTGCAATATCATACTCGCCCAAAGGCAATTTCAACCATTCTACAAATGCGCCAATAATAGCTACTACCAATGTGGATGAAGAGCCAAGTCCGCTGCCGGGAGGCGCATCTACATAAGTGGTGAGTTCAAACGATAATGGTTTCTGCGCAAAATCTTTTACAATCCGATTGTAGATTCCTTTGATTAAATCAAGTTTGCCATCCATAGGCAAAGAAGCGGCAGACTCATAAGTGTATCTTTCGCCTTTGTCAATAGCATGAAAAACGATGGCATTGTTGGCCGTAGGTTTGATTGTAGCATAAGCATACATGCCAATAGTGGCATTGAGGATGGCACCTCCAAATTGGTCGGAATAAGGGCTCACATCTGTGCCACCTCCGGCAAGTCCAAGTCTTAATGGTGCTTTGCTTCTGATAATCATAACTCTGTTTTCAAACTTTTGCGAAAGATAATAGTTTCCCTTTGTTGTTGGAATTTTTCACAACGTCATTTCGATTACGCTTCTGAGCGTAAGAGAAATCCCATGAAACTAAGAACAGATTTCTCTCTCTGAGGACTCCGTTCGAAATGACGGAGGAAAAAATTAAAATCCCGCAACCTTTGCAATACTGCTGAGCATAGCACTCCAACTGTATTTCTTTTTCTCTTCTTCAATATTTTCAATGAAGTATTGCTCCTGATTTTCGGTATAAAATTTTGCGGTGTATGCCGCAATAGATTCCACATTGGGTTCAGCTACATAGCCTACTTTCTCATGCGGCACGATTTCGGAAAGCCCGCCAACATTAGTCACCAGCATAGGCTTATTGAAATGGTAGCAGATTTGAGTAACTCCGCTTTGCGTAGCATGTTTGTAGGGTTGAATCACAATATCGGATGCACAGAAATAGAAACGCACTTTATCATCAGGAATGAAATCTGTGCGCAATATCACTTTATCCTCAAGCTTTAATTCTTTGATTAAATCAAGATAAGGTTTGCTGTCGGAATAAAATTCACCTGCCACAATCAGTTTAAAATCCAATTTCCTGACTTGCTCTGTAGCCAAAGCCTGCAGCAACAAATCCAATCCTTTGTAATCTCTGATAAAACCAAAAAACAAAGCATAGTTGGTATTTATATCTAAACCAATTGTTGCTTTTGCCTCAGCTTTACTAACGGCTTCGCCAAAATTATCGTAAAGCGGATGAGGAGAAAAAACCTTTGGTTTACTGCTGTCAAACTGATTTAAATCTTCCAGTACCGATCTTGACTGCGCAATGAATCCATCTACATTTTTGACAAAGTATTTTGCAAAAGCAAAATCACCGGGACGCTTCTCATGAGGAATAATGTTGTCAATAATAGAAACTACTTTCGTTTTGCGATTTCCTTTTACAATTCGTGCAATAGTTCCCAAACAAGGCGCCATGAAAGGCAGCCAGAATTTGATGAGTAATAAATCAGCATTCAGCTTTTTAATTTCATTGCCAACCAGCAACCAGTTCAATGGATTGACGCTATTTACCGCAACGTTAATATTCAAATCTCTCGGAGCGGGCTGGTCGCTATATTGTGTAGTTCCCGGAAAAAGGAAATTGGGATATTGCAAACTGAAAGTATAAATCACCACCTCGTGTCCCAGAGCTATGTATTCGCGGGCTATACGCTCGTTATATGTGGCAAGTCCACCTCTGAGCGGATGAGCAGAACCAAGAATGACAACTTTCATTGGAGTATTTGATGATTATTTTTCTTCGGCAATCAGATAATGATTGCGATCGGATGATGAGCGGGAAACGAGCTCAGCCAAAAAGCCTGTAAGGAAAAGCTGAACACCTACAATGATAGATACCAAACCGAGATAGAACAAAGGTCTTTCTGTCATTCTGTATTGCTCAAAAGCAAATTTTGCTATGCTCAGATAAACCACAATACAAAATCCAAAAAAGAAACTCAACACACCCAAACCACCAAAAATGTGCATGGGTCTTTTAGCGAATCGGGTCATGAAAGTGACAGAAAGCAAATCCAAAAATCCATAAAGAAATCGCTCCATCCCAAACTTGGTAGTGCCATATTTTCGAGCCTGATGTTGCACTACTTTCTCTCCTATTTTATCAAAACCCGCGCGTTTTGCAAGCACCGGAATATAGCGATGCATCTCTCCGTAAACCTCCACTGATTTTACTACATCCAGTTTATAGGCTTTAAGTCCGCAATTAAAATCATGCAGATAAATACCTGACATTTTTCGCGCTGCCCAATTATAAAGCTTGGTTGGAACCGTTTTGGTAGTCGGGTCATAACGCTTTTGCTTCCAACCGGAAACCACATCAAAGCCTTCTTCAGTAATCATTTTATATAACTCCGGTACTTCATCCGGAGAATCCTGCAAATCTGCATCCATAGTAATTACAACCTCACCTTTTGCTCTTTCAAAGCCTGTGTGAAGTGCCGCAGATTTTCCATAGTTACGCTGGAATCGTATGTAACGAATATTGTTGTTGTGAGCTAAAAGTTTTTCAACTACAGCTTTAGTATTGTCTTTACTGCCATCATCAATAATAAGCGCTTCATAAGTCAGCTTGTGCTCCTGCATCACACGGTCTATCCAGGCAGTAAGCTCCGGCAGCGATTCTGCTTCATTAAATGATGGTATGACAATGGAGATATTCATGATGGTACGATAGTAAACAATATTTTATACTTTTTCTACTTCTGCTTTCTCCGGATTCCTCTTCACAAAAAGAGCAATCAACGCACCAAGTACCAGATACATAAGCATGCCCCAAAGAAAACGCTTCCCATATTCCAAAATGCCAAAATTAAAATCCTGCTCTTTCATCTGATCAATCACTTCTTCTATTTTATCATCAGGGGTGTTGAATTTCTCCATCATAGCCTGAGTATTTTCAATAGCCTTTTGTTTTATTAATTCCGGTAACTCAGGGTCTATGAAATTAGATAATACATATGAAAATACGGTACTGATTAATGACAGCACAGCAGCAATGATAAGCACTGCAAACAGCGCGTTCAGGTATGATATTTCATTGTTATTTTCTTTACGAAAAGCAAGCCCGCCCCATATCATAAAAAACATGGCTATCAATAAAAAAGTAATAGCCAGCCATGAAGCTGCAAAGGAATCAGGCGATACAAAATAAATCAGGAACGACAGAATCACCACTACTAAACCGCCTATAGCGCCCCATTTCAAAGGTGTAGTCCAAACCATAGTTTTTTATTTAAGGTTATTGAAAAATGATTTTTCTCCATTAATGATACCAAGAACTTTCCCTGTAAACTCCCTGCCAACAAAAGGAGTGTTCTTCGATTTTGAAACTATATCGCTTTCTGCAAAAGTCCATTTATGATTCGGAAGAAAGAGTGCGAAATCAGCTGCTGCTCCTTCTTTAAGTTCCGGCAAAGGCAGCGACAAAACTTTTCTGGGATTCACCGCGATGAGTTCAACGATTTTTTCAAGACCAAGTTCACTGTTTAAAACCGTATTGCAGATTGCGAAAAAAGTTTCGAACCCAATCATTCCAAAATCAGCTTTATCAAATTCCAACTTTTTGCACTCTTCATCCTGCGGATGATGTTGTGCTGTAATGCAATCAAGACTTCCGTCTTTCAGCGCATTGATCAAAGCCTTCACGTCCTGTTTTGTTCTGAGGGGTGGATTCACTTTTGCATTAGTATCATAATCATTCACAGCATCTTCAGTAAGCAGCAGATTGTATGCATTGCAAGCAGCAGTAACATTTAGTTTCTTTTTCTTCGCACTTTGAATCAGACTAACAGACTGCTTTAGCGATATATCATTGAAGTGCAATTTACCACCAGTGTATTCCAACACAGTAAGGTCTCTTGCAACAGAAATTTCCTCAGCTATGGCTGGCAAACCGGGCAGACCAAGTTTTGTACTTACAACACCTTCATTCATTACGCCATTTTTGGAGATGCTTTTATCTTCAGGATGTTGCATTACAACTCCTCCAATTGGCTTGGTATAAAGCAAAGCTCGCTCCAACATTCCTGCGTTAGCTATAGGTTTGTAGCCATCGGAGAAAGCAACTGCACCACTTTGATGCATGTCATAAATATCAGCTAAATCTTTGCCGTCTGTATTCAGAGTGGCAGCTCCTACAGGGAGCAGATGTGCCGGAAAAGAGGCGGATTTTTGAATCAGAAATTCTATTTGCGATTTGGTAGTAGTAGCTGGAAGCAGATTCGGCATCACACAAAAGTGAGTGAGACCTCCGCTTGCTGCTGCTTTACATGCAGATGACACGGTTTCCTTTTGTTCCAATCCCGGCTCGCCAATGTAGGAGTTGAGTTCCACAAAACCAGGAGCAAGGTGTATGCCTTTCACATTAATTTCGGGAACTTTTTTCTTGTTATCGAGCTTGGCTGCAATGGATTTTACTTTGCCGTTTTCAATTAAAATATCAACTGTTTTACCATTGTATGAAGAAGCTGGGAAAACAACTTTAACGGAGCGTAGTAAAATCATTTTGTTGAAGATTGTACAAATATATAATTTCTTTGGAAATGGGTTAATTTAAACGAAGGTGTAAATAACAAATCAGCCACAGAAAAAATAAAAGACAATTCTGTCTCTCAAAAAACTACTACCACTTTACCAAAGCAGCGTTGAAAATATCATCAATAAGCTGCTTGTTGATTTCCTCTATAAGCTGACTTTCGCGGTTGCTTAATAGTTCTGTAGCCGGGAATTCGGCAAAACGAGTAAAGTCTTTACTCCATTTATCTGCAGGATCAATGTTATTCTGAAAATCAAGATGAACCGTAATCGTCAATCTGTTGACGCCTGTCTGAACCTGAGCCGTGGGAGCAAATGCAGCTACTCCATAAGAGGTCACATATCCTTTGAACAGCAAATCGCCACCT
Organism: Bacteroidota bacterium; assembly: GCA_947461105.1. Lineage (GTDB taxonomy): Bacteria > Bacteroidota > Bacteroidia > Chitinophagales > LD1 > CALAYL01. Next base: position 8,295 of record CANHIG010000084.1, read on the forward strand.
GCTGTTGTTTGTTTGATATTAGCTTCTGTTACAAGCTTTACTTTAAGCTTATCGGTCAGAGTTTGGTTATATGATGCCGGAGCATTTGGAGCTCTGTTTTCAAAAACTTCGACAGTCACTGACTTAATATCAGGTGAAATATTTGCTCCTGTAAAGGAATATATTTTGCAGCCCGACAATATGAATATCATCATAGCACCCAATATCCATAGGTGTTTTATCGAAAAAAATAGACGATTAATCTTCAAGACCGTATTCTTTAATTTTTCTGTAAAGCGTTCTTTCTGAAATGCCCAAATCAGCCGCAGCGTCCTTCCTCTTATTGCGATGTTTTTTGAGTGCTCTGATAATCAGTTCTTTTTCTTTATCCGCTATAGACAATGACTCCTCCACCATTTCGTGCTCATCAAATTTATGCGATGAATCCAATACCATTGGCTTTGACTCGGAGTTTGGTATATGGATTGGGGCAATAGTTGGTTCGGAAGAGTAAAACGAGTTTTTTGATTCCTGAATTTGCGGGGCTATATTTGGATGCGCCACTGCATCAAAGGGAATTTGTTGATTTTTGATTACATCAAAGACAAACTGTTTGAGGTCGTTCAAATCTTTCTTCAGCTCAAAAATCAACTTATATAAAATCTCGCGTTCCGTAAAACTACCGCCACCCTCAACAAAGTTTTCTTTAGAAACCATAGGCACTCTGCTTTGGGTAATATCAGGAACAATTTTTAATAATTCAGCAGCGGAAACTTCTTTATCAATAGCTAAAATACTTACCTGCTCCGCCACATTCTTTAACTGACGCACATTTCCCGGCCATGGATATTTTAAAATTAAAAGCTTTGCTTCTTCACTCAGCTTAATTGGTGTCATTTTCATGCGCTCTGCAAAATCTATACAGAACTTTCGGAACAAATAATAAACATCCTCTCCTCTTTCTCTAAGTGGTGGAATATAGATGGGCACAGTACTTAATCTATAGTAAAGGTCTTCACGAAACTTACCCATTTGCACGGCATCCTGAAGTTTTACGTTTGTTGCAGCGACAACACGAACATCAGTTTTCATTACCTTGGAAGAACCCACTCTGATGTACTCTCCTGTCTCTAAAACACGAAGCAAACGCGCCTGAGTGCCAAGTGGCAATTCTCCTATTTCATCCAAAAAAATGGTGCCTCCGTTTACCGTTTCAAAATAACCTTTTCTGGCATCATTCGCTCCGGTAAAAGAACCCTTTTCATGTCCGAAAAGTTCTGAATCAATTGTTCCTTCAGGGATTGCACCACAGTTTACTGCAATAAAATTATTATGCTTTCTGGTACTTAACTGATGAATAATATGCGAGAAGATTTCTTTCCCTACACCACTCTCTCCATTTATAAGTACTGTAAGATTTGTAGCCGCAACACGTTCTGCTATGCTAATCGCATGAGTGAGTCCCGGTGCATTGCCTATAATGCCAAATCTGTTTTTTATGCTTTGAATATCCATGTCTAAAAACTTACCTTATTGATAATTTCTCCAATCAATGTGCCGCTGGTGCAATCCGTAACTTTAACCATCACATAATCTCCGGGCTTTACATCACCTTTCTTTTCAAAAACCAATCCTTTGTTTTGAGAGTTTCTTCCGAAGAAATGATTTTCACTTTTGCTACTTGTATTCTCAATCAATACTTCAAAAGTTTTGCCTAAATCTTCCTGGTTTCGCTCCCAGCTGTGTCTTCGCAATACCGCAATCACTTCTTCCAGTCTTCTTTTTTTCACCGACTCAGGAATATCATCTTCAAATTTTTTTGCAGCTACTGTGCCAGGTCTTTCACTGTAAAAATACATATATGCCATTTCGAACCTTACCAGCTCCATAAGACTAATTGTATCTTGATGTTCTTCTTCTGTCTCTGAACAAAACCCGGTAATAACATCAGTGGAGATTGTAGCTTCAGGAATTATTTTTCTCACCGCAGCAATTCTATCCAAATATTCTTCCCGAGTGTAGGTACGATTCATTTTTTCAAGAATGCGCGAATTACCACTTTGAACCGGAAGGTGAATACTCTTACAAATATTGGGATACTTCGCCATCACCTCTAAAACATCATCTGTCATGTCCTTTGGGTGAGAAGTAGAAAAACGAACCCTGAGGTCAGGAGCAATCTGCGCCACCTTTTCCATCAGTTTAGAAAAGTTTACTACAGAGTCATCAAACTTAGCTTCTACAAGTTTTTTTCCAGTCAATTTCGGGTCGTCAGAATATCTATACGAGTCAACATTCTGACCCAGCAGAGTCACTTCTTTGTATCCTTTATCGTAAAGCTCCTGGGCTTCAGCTAATATCGATTTCCAGTCGCGGGAACGTTCCCTGCCTCTGGTGAAAGGCACTACACAGAATGAACACATATTGTCGCATCCGCGAGTGATAGAAATAAATGCAGAAATGCCATTTGAGTTCAAGCGAACAGGATTAATCTCCGCATAGGTTTCATCGCGGCTCAATAAAGTGTTTACTGCCTTTTGTCCAGTTTCTGCTTCAAAAACTAAATCGGGCAAAGAACGATACGCATCGGGACCGGCTACTATATCTACTAATTTCTCTTCTTCTAAAAATTTCTCCTTCAGCCTTTCCGCCATGCAGCCCAACACCCCAATCAAAGCTCCTTTCTTCTGTTTCTTTACTGCTCCAAGATTTTGCAATCGCATTCTTATTCGTTGCTCCGCGTTGTCTCTGATAGCACAGGTATTAATTAAAATCAGATCAGCGTCCAAATGATTGTTTGTCGCATCAAATCCTGCATTTGCGAGAATAGAGGCTACCACTTCACTATCTGAAAAATTCATTTGACAGCCATAGCTCTCTATGTAATATTTTTTGCCGTTTGATTCTATATTATTGGGGCGCGTAGCTGTAATAGTTTCACCCTGACGATTTTCGTCTATTTTTTTCGTTTCAAGTTCAAAAGAAACTTCATTACTATATAATGAGTGGCTCATCTATTTTCTTTGGGCTCGTAAATGTAAGACAAAATGGCAGATTTGTAAATGTTTATGAAACCTTAAGAAAAGGAGAACACTATATTAATCGGATTACACTAGGATGGTGTGACTAAAGCAGGTGGCATAGTGTTGAGTGATGAAGTAAATCTATTACTCAATGTCCAAATGCAATTAGCGAAATAAAGTACTGAAAACACCAACAAAAACGCCAGCAAGTATATTTACTCGCTGGCGTTTTTATGTAAGCCTTTTAAAACTTTTA
>CANHIG010000085.1 GCA_947461105.1 Bacteroidota bacterium
AAGTGTAATGTGTGAATGATACAACTTATAGCCGTAATTGTATAATTGTTATGCTTCAAATCTGAACACCTTTACAGCTGATAAAAAGTTGAAATTTTTCAGCAATTCTCAAAAACAAAATAAAGTATTATGAAAAAGGTATTATTAATGTTAGCAGTAGGTGCATTCATCAGCACTACTATGATTTCTTGAAGTAAAAAATGTGGCCACTGCAGCGTAAATGGAACTAATGGTCCTAAATATTGCTCCGCAGACAATCAGGTGATTTATGATGCAGCAGTGTCATCTTGCGCTAAAGGCGGTGGAGCCTGGATTAAGGAGTAATTCTTTCTTTGATAAAAGGGTTGTGCAATAAATTTGCACAACCCTTTTATTTCTTTTGCTCGTTTTCTTTCGATTCATTATTCTGGGATTTACTTACGTAAATTGAAAGAAATCAGTTTTTTTAGTGAGAAATGAACAAAGCTTTTTACTTTTCAAAGGTGTAATTTATTATAAAGATACGACCTCAATTAACCACCAATCCGCTTTGCTCAATCAGTGAGCCGTTTTCACACTTCAGTATTCTTGATGGATACTTGGCTATGATTTGGTAGAAGTGTGTAGCCATTACTACTAAGGTATTGTGTTCGCGGTTTATTCTCAGCAGCAGCTGCATGATTTCGTTTGCTGTTTCCGGGTCGAGGTTGCCTGTGGGTTCATCTGCTAGAATCAAAGGTGGATTGTTGAGTAGCGCTCGCGCTACTACTATTTTTTGCTGTTCACCGCCCGATAGCTGCGAAGGTGTTTTGTCTTTAGTATGTATCAGTCCTACTTCTATCAATACTTCGTCTATGCGCTTTTCGGCAGCTTGTTTTTCCCAGCCTGTGGCTTTCAGCACCAGAAATAAATTTTGTGCAATAGTGTGATCGCTCAGCAATTGAAAATCCTGAAATACAACTCCAATCTTTCTACGCAGCGCAGGGATATTTTTGCTTTTGATGTTTACCAGATTATTGCCCGATACAATGGCCGATCCGCTTGATACTTTGCAAGCTCCATAGAGGGAGCGGAGTACCGATGATTTTCCGGAGCCTGTTTTTCCAATCAGGTAAACAAACTCTCCTTGATTGATGGAGAAGGAAGCATCGCCTACTATTATTTTCCCTCCTATCTCAATGTTTGCCTGTTCGTATTGAATTATATTTCCCATAGCGTCAAAAAACTTTTGCTTGTTTTAGTTTCCAAAATGATGCAAATAATATCACCGACCAGTAAATCCACTCTGTAGTCCAGGCGATTTCTATTTTCAGCGAATTTAAATTAAATAAAAACAAAACGTAGGCGATGTAAATTATCATTGCCAAAAACTCTATGTACAGCGCATATCTTGTGCCGCTTACACTCACCAGCCCGCTGAATAAAGTATTGGCAAAAGACATCAGCATCAAAGCGATACATACAACAAGAGTAGCAGGCAGTGCTGTTTCCTGAATCACGGTATTGCTGGAAAACATGGCGAAAATGTAATTGTGAAAAATCAACAGCAATGAAATCTGTGCTAAGGCAATGGAGATAGAAATGATGTTTACTTTGATGATGGATGCTTTGATTTCTCCAAAGTTATTTTGCCCTACCAGATTGCTCACCAATGTGTTGGTCACTGAGCCCAGCGCCCAAATCGGGATGCCAATCCAGAGAATAATTTGTCGCAGTATATTTGAAAGCGAAAGATTATTTTCTCCGAGTTTTTCTACAAAAGTGAAAAATACAAACCAGCCTGCATTGGCTATAAGCGATTGCAACACTAACGGAGTGGCTGTTTTGGTCATCAGCATTATTTTCGAAAATACTGGCCGTGCTTTAAACAGATGATATTCAATATGTAATTTTCGTCCAAGCAATCCCCATAGTAAAATCAAAATGCTGAACCACTCTGCAATACTGGATGCCAGCCCCGAACCTTTGATGCCCATTTCTGGGAATCCCCAATTGCCGAATACAAGTAAATAGTTTAATAGAATATTTAATGCCGCCATCACCGCCACGGTGAAAGCCAGCAACTTGGTTCTGCCAATTCCTGAATAAAAAGCTACAAATAAAGCCCCTGTGTAGCTTGCGGGAACTCCGAGCAATCTGTAGTTCATAAAATCGTTGCAGGCGGTGATTATTTTTTCGTTATGAAGCAACAAATGCAATGCGAAGTCTTTCAGCACATAAACTGCAATAGCGAAAAACAACGAAGTGGCTATCATGACGAGCAGCGTATTGTCGAACAGTCGCCCTACTTCTTTTTTGTTGCCTGCTCCGCAAGCTCTGGCTATCAGAATTTGTACCCCTCGGGAATAGCCAAATCCAATCATATACAGTATGGCATAGAATATGGCCACAGGTCCGATGGCAGCTTCTTCCGTTTTGCCGTAATGCCCCATGAAAGCCTGATCGGTAATGCCAATCAACGCCCAGGCCATGTTTCCCAGCATAAGCGGAATGGCAATCTCAATAATCTCTCTGTATGTTCCTTTTAGTTGAGACATCTTTTAGTTTACTACAGCCATTGTTGTAGTGCATTTAGCAACGATTATTTTCTTATCGTTTTCGAAATAATAAATCAGGCCTTCGCAGAAATGAAATCTTTTTCCGGGTTTATCTACAAAGCCTTCTGCAAAATATTCTTTACCTATACCGCGATTATAGTAAGTGCATTTAGATTCTACGGTAAAAACCAAATGTCCCTGCTCCACCATAGAGTAGGCCGCATAGCCGCAAACCATATCCAAAATAGTGGAGGTCATTCCTCCATGCAGGTAGCCGTTTTGCTGCTCATGAAATTCCTGAAAAACAAGTTTCCCTTTTGTGTGACCGGGTTTTAGTTCGGTGAATTCAAAACCGATATGTTTAAGAAATTTATTTCTCTCAATCATTTCCTGAGTGTATGCCAGCCAGTTTTCGTTTCTTGATTCCATAGAGTAAACGTAGCCTTTTTTGAATAATTTCAATTTGGCTTTTCCACAGCTTTGCAGAAAGTGTATGTACTAAAGTCACTTCCCTTATTTCTTTAGTGTGTTTCTTGAAATTGTGACATGCTTTTCTCTTATTTCTTTAGACTTGGATTACCAAAAACCAAAACCAAATTTTATGAGAATTCTTATTGCAGTATCATTCCTTTTTTTCGTATCCATTTCGCAGGCACAATATAACGTAGAAATTGTGCGCGACAGTTTCGGAGTGCCGCACATATTTGGGAAAACAGATGCTGATGTGGCTTATGGTCTGGCATGGGCAGAATGCGAAGATGATTTCAATACACTGCAGTGGGGAATCATGGTAGCGAAAGGCTGTCTTGGAAGACACCTGGGGATAGACGGTGCAAGGATTGATTATGCCGTTCAGCTTTTGCGTATTCGCAGAACTATTAAGGAAAAATATGATACTGATGTTTCTCCGGAATTTAAAAAGCTTTTGGATGCTGGCTGCGCTGCTGTAAACAAATATGCTAAGCTGCATCCTGATGAGATATTGGTGAAACAAGCATTTCCGGCAGTTCCGGCAGATATTTTATCAGGCTATATGCTTTCTCAGGCGTTGATGGTCGGAGTAGATGGTGCATTGGGAAGTATGGTAGATGGCAATGTGCCGAAAGTGAGTTTTGCTGAAGCCGGAAAAGGCTCAAATGCGATGGCGTTTAATTCCGCAAAAACTGCAGATGGCAATGTGTATCTGGATATCAATTCGCATCAGCCCTTGGAGGGGCCTTTGTCATGGTATGAAGCTCATGTGTGTAGCGAAGAAGGCTGGAACATGATGGGGAGCACCTTTCATGGTGGCATTTCAATTTTCCATGGAGCCAACGAAAATTTAGGATGGGCGCATACTGTAAATAGTTTCGATGCTATAGATATTTTTGAGTTGCAGGCCGACCCTAAAAAGAAAGGACATTATTTAGTAGACGGAGTATCTTATAAACTGGAGAAGGGGAGAGCTAAACTGGCCGTGAATCTGGCTAAGCATAAAGATAAACACAAGTTTGTGCTTACAGTTGGAAAAAGTATTTGGTGGAGTAAATATGGCGCTACTGTTGTGAATAAGAAAGGTATTTTTGCCATACGCCTCGCCTCCAACATGACCATAAAAGCTGCTGAGCAATGGTATAGGATGAATAAAGCAAAATCTTACACAGAGTGGATGAATGCGGTGAAGATGCAAGGTATCGTGAATCAGCATTTCTGCTATGCCGACAAGTTTGATACGATTTATATTTTGAGCAATGTTGCAGTCCCATACAGAGCACCGGGATATGACTGGTCAACCACAGTGCCTGGAAACACGGAGAAGACTTTATCGAACAAGTTTTATCCGATTGATTCGCTGGCTCAGGTGTTGATGCCTAAGAGTGGTTTTGTATTTAATTCCAATCAAACTTCATTTCAGTTGTCCTCATTAGAGGATAATCCTAATCCAAATAAAATTCCGAAAAATCTTGGTTATGGTCTCGATGAAAATAACAGGAGCAGAAGATTTTATGAAAATATGGAAACCTATCGCGATAAGAAAATATCATGGGAGGATTTCCTGAAAGTCAAGTATGACAGCCGCTATCCGAAGCAGTTTATGTTTTTCAGAAACTATGATGTGAACGACCTTTTCTCTATGAATGAAAAGGAGTATCCCGAAGTGCAGGATGTAATCTCTAAATTCAGAAAATGGGATAAAAGCTGTGAGATTGATAATAAAAACGCAGCCATATGTTTCAGTACACTATACAATGCCTATAACCGATCTAATGATTCTATGGTGAATCTTTTCAAGACAAACCAAAAAGAAAAATTCAAATTTCTGACAACCTGTATGAAAGATGCGCGTGATGAAATGGTGAAATACTTTGGCAATATTGATATTCCGCTTGGCGCATATCAGCGGCATGTAAGGGGCAATGTGGAGCTGCCTTTAGATGGGGGACCTGATCAGTGGAATGCCAAATACGGCAACCCATACAAAGATGGTAAAATCAAAGTTTTTCTTGGGGAATCATTTATTATGCTGGTGAAATTCAAAAAGGATGGTCCGAATGAGTACTATACGGTATCTCCTTATGGCTCCAGCAACAAACCCGGCTCAAAGCATTACACCGACCAAATGGAGCTGTATGCAAATAAGAAACTGAAAACAATGACGCTTGATAAAGCGATCATTTATAAAAATGCGGAGCGGATCTACAGACCGTGATTATTTTTTCGGAAACTTCATCTTGTAGCTCACATCTACCTGGCCTTTTGAAATTTTCTTCAGTTTGCCTTTCAGCAGGCTCTTCTTTAATGGCTTTAAATAGTCAATAAATAATACCCCTTCTATGTGATCATATTCATGCTGAATAACTCGTGCTGTTAAGTCATCAAATTTCTTTTCGTGAAAATTGAAATTTCGATCTAAATACTGAATGGTGATATTGGGTTGGCGCAATACATCTTCGCGAATAGTGGGAATACTCAGACATCCTTCTTCAAATCTCCATTCTTCTCCCTCTTCATCAATTATTTTTGCATTGATAAATACTTCCCGCATACCTAAATGCTCCTCTTCTTCATCAAACATTTTGGTGCTGTCAATAATAAAAAGTCTTATTGCTTTTCCTATTTGAGGTGCGGCAAGTCCCACTCCGCGCGATTTCTCCATAGTTTCAAACATATCATCTATCAACTTCTCCAAATCAGGATAGTCTTTAGTGATTTCTTCGCCTTTTTTCCTTAATACAGGATCTCCGTATGCTACAATCGGTAATACCATTTCAGCTAATTCTCTTTCGTTAATGTTTCATTTCCATGTAAGACTGCAGCAATATTGTTGCGCTTACTTTGTCAACTGTTTCTTTATTTTGTCGTGCTTTTTTATTTACACCGCTCAATAATATTGTTTTTGTTGCCATTTTTGAAGTAAAACGCTCATCAAGCGTTTTTGTGGGAATGTTCGGATATTTTTTTTGTAAAGCATCTATAAAATTCCTCACCAAAGGCATCACCTCATTTTCCTGATAGCCCGTGTTGAGCGGCAGCCCAACAAGAAATGTTGCTACAGCTTCTGTTTTCAGGTACTTTTCAATAAAAGGATAAATCTCTTTTGTCTCCACCGTATCAAGCGCTGTTGCAATTATTTGAAGCGGGTCTGTAACAGCTATTCCCACTCTCTTCTTCCCATAATCAAAAGCCATTACACGTGCCATAACTTATTTTTTACGAACTACTACACTTTTTATAGTGAGCACTGTATTTACAGGATTGGTGTTTGAAGAAACTGTCACGGTTTTTATCTGTTCTCCCAGTTTGTCTTTAGAGTCAAACTCTACTTTTATTTCTGCTGATTCTCCCGGTTGAATGGGTTCTTTCGGCCATTCAGGCACTGTGCATCCGCAACTTCCTAAAGCATTGCTAATCAAAAGAGGCGCATCTCCGGTGTTAGAAAAAGTGAATTTTGTCTTGGATAGTATGCCTTCATTTATTTTTCCGAAATCATGTTCCACTCTGTCAAATTTGATTGTTGTCATCGGACCCGTATTGTGAACCGATTGGTCATAATATGGGTCTTGAGCTACATGGTCAAAAGGAGAGATTTCTTTGGCAGGAGTGATGGTTACTTCGCTATTGCCTTTGGTGTTGCTGCGCTTAAAATCAAGAAAGAAATTTATCCCAAGTCCAAGGGTCAAGACTATCAAAAGTATAGTGTTTAAATGTTTCATAGCTCTTCTTAATTATGAAAATGCTTCGCAAGTTAGCAATAAGTCAAAAAATCTGAAAGCATCAGAGTACTTCCCATGTATGGTCTGCGAGAAGTTTAACAGAAGTTTTAAATTGAAGGTTTGATTTTGATTTTCCCCACTCATTTGGACCTATCATGGATAATAAGGCAGAGCCATCTTCTTTGAAGTATAGATGATATATATGTCCGATAAGAGGTTTGAATCGGCAATCTGCCTCATAAATGGACTCTGAAATTTTAATTCGCTCATGAATAATTTGTGCTTGTTTTAGCAATAGTTCTACCTGACCTTTAATCTGATTCAGCTGAATGGAAGATTGTTCCATCATAGCCTGCACAGCGAGTCCTTTGGTTCTTCCCTGATCTATAGGTTTTATTATAGCGGACCCGATGTTGCTGGCATAGGGCAGTAATCCCGGTGAATCAGATATAGTTTTCGGGTCTATAGGATTTTTAAAATCTTCCATGTATCACAGAACTTATAACGGTTTTATTTAGTTACAAATTTATTCTTAAACAGCAGATAGGTGCTTTATGTTTAATGATAAATGCGATTGAACTTTGCTTGAGTTGCTTTGCCATGTTGAAACAGTAATATTGGGTAAGTATTTTTAATTATTATTGCTCTAAATTATAACTGATGAGAAAAGTTAGATACCGAGATGCCATACGTGAAGCTATGTCTGAGGAAATGAGAAGAGACCACACTGTTTTTTTGATGGGAGAGGAGGTAGCAGAATACGATGGTGCATACAAAGTAAGTCAGGGTATGTTGGCTGAATTTGGCCCTAAGCGAGTAATAGATACCCCTATTTCTGAGCTTGGATTTGCCGGCATAGCAGTTGGTGCAGCCATGAATGGCCTTCGACCGATTGTAGAGTTTATGACATGGAATTTTGCGATTCTTGCTTTTGATCAGATTATAAATGGTTCTGCAAAAATGCTTTCGATGAGTGCAGGTGAATTTGGAAACCCTATTGTTTTCAGAGGGCCGCAAGGAGCAGCAGGGCAGCTTGGAGCCCAACATTCGCAGATGCTTACCAATATGCTTGCATCAGTTCCGGGACTAAAAGTAATTTCTCCTTCAAATGGCTATGACGCTAAAGGCCTTTTGAAATCAGCCATTCGTGATAATGACCCGGTAATGTTTATGGAGTCTGAGCAAATGTACAGCGACCAATGCGAACTGCCTGATGAGGAGTATTTAATTCCAATTGGTAAATGTGATATCAAAAGAGTCGGGGAGCATGTTACTATAGTTTCTTATAACAAGATAATGAAGATTGCGCTTCAGGCGGCTGAAGAGCTTGCTAAAGATGGCATAGAAGCAGAGGTGATTGATTTGATGACCATACGTCCTTTGGATATTCATACAATTATTGAATCTGTGAAGAAAACAAACAGATGCGTTATTGTTGATGAGTCGTGGCCATTTACTTCTATTGCATCTGAAATCACTTTTCAGTTACAGCGTTATGCTTTCGACCACTTAGATGCGCCTGTTCGCAGAGTATGCGGAGCTGATACCTCAATGCATTATGCACAAAATTTAGTGGAGGCTTATATGCCTTCCGTTGCTAAAGTTGTGGCTGCTGTGAAAGAAGTGAACTACGCTTAATTTTCCGGTGTTGTCAATAAAGCTCCGCTTAGTATGAACTGAAAAGCCATCATTGTAAAATAGATTGGGGTAGGTTGTGGGTTGGGCTAAAGAATCATTTGCAATAAAACACAAAACCGCAATAAACGAACATGTATATTGTAAATGCTTAAAGTTCATTAGCTTAATTTAAGATAATAGTAATCAAGAACCATGCAATTGATGCTTTATAATAATTTAATATTCAGGACATTTAATATTCACTCTTCGATTCCTAAATCAGAATGTCCATTTAGTCAGATTCTCTTGTAAATTTGCTGTTCCAAAATATGACACCATCTGCTGACTTATTTGACCTAATAAAAGCACTTTCTACATCTGAAAAGCGCTATTTCAAGATTTTTGCCTCTACCATGGGTGGGAAAGAAGACAGTCTATATCTTAAACTGTTCGATGAAATAGACAAAATGGATGTGTATGATGAGGTAGCCCTCATCAAAAGGAACAAGAAAGAACATTTCATTAAAAATCTATCAGGCAATAAAAGCTATCTGTTTAATAGTATTCTACGGGCATTACTAGAATTTAGCGGAGATAAATCCGTTTCTATTCAAGGGCAGTTTCAGATTGCTGCGGTTGAAGTATTATTTCAGAAAGGCCTCTTCGATCCTTGTTTAAAATTGATAAGAAAAGGGAAGGAGCACGCCTTGCGCTATGAGGATTATGATACGTTTGATAGTCTTTGTAATTGGGAAACAAGAGTGCTCGCTAGAAATGGGGATTATGTGAATGTGCTGAAAATTATTGAAGAACAGATTCAGATTTCTAAAAAAAAGATTGAGATTTTAACTTACAAAAAGCATTCTGTGGCTATATACAATCTAGCTTCAGCTTTTGATCAAAATGGAAGTGTCGAGAATTTAAAAAGACTCGAAGAAATTGCGGCATTTTTTCTTCAAAAACAACCTGATATTTCTCTAGGCATTGTGTGTCATTATTATTACTACTCTTCATTAAGCTTTTACTACGAGGCAAAAAAAAATCAGGAGTTTCGTCTGCTACACTGCAGAAATGTATTTGAGCTTTTTAATCAATATCCTCATTTCTTTAAAGCTAATGAAAGGATGTATTCTTCTGCAGTTAACAATCTATGTAGCGCCCTATTAGCACAGGGGAATTTGAAAGAAACCAAAGAAAAGATAAATGACCTTAAAGCTTTTTTGGAACGATCTTCCAATACCTTAAAAACTGAATGGAAAGCCAGCACATTAGCAAAGATTCTCACTTCAGAAATTGTAATGCACAACATGCAGGAAAATTATGATTTTGCATCTGACTTAAATATAGAAGTTGAATTGTTCCTGGCTGATTATAAAAAGTATCTCGCAAAAGAAGATTTGTGGGAGGTTTGCTTTAATATTTCTTTTGTATTGTTTATGGACAAACAATATGATAAAGCTCTTGATTTTACTCTTGAAATTCTAAATAGCAGGGCATCAAAAGAGTGGCTTAAGCTTTACGAAATTTGCAGACTCTTTGTACTCATGATTTATTTTGAACAAGGTCAGCATAAATTATTAATCAATTCTATAGATAGCACACAAAAGTACTTCAAAAGGAAGGGTGTTTCTTCCCCTGTTATTAATCAGATTATGCTTTATATGAAATCAATAGACAAATTAGATAAAGGCAAAAAGGATTTACTGAAACTTAAAAACTTGGTCGAAAATGATTTGCAAACCAATCCCGACTCAATACTTATAAAAATTAATCTCAAAACCTGGATTGAAAGAAAAGAAAAAGAGATGGCTGAGTAGTTTTTTAATTATTCATTTATCGTAATAGCGTAATTGTTCCTGATTTTGGTTTGAGATAATTAAGTGTTCTGTCGGAATAAGTTACGAGTAAAGAATACACATAAATACCGGCAGATTGCGAAGTGCTTTTGAAAGTGCCATCCCAGCCTTTATTAGGGTCTTCAGTTTCGAAAACCATTTCTCCCCACCTGTTGAAAATCTGAAGTTTTAGCGTAGCGATGCAATTACCAAAAACAAGAAATTCATCGTTTATGTTATCTCCATTCGGTGAAAATGAATTTGGAATGAAAAGCTTTCTATCGCAACTATCGAAGACGTTAATGAGCTTTTGTGCAGTAACACTGCAACCATTTATGTCAACGATGTCTAAAATAAAAGTTGTAGAAGTGGTAGGCGTAGCGATTACATTCTGGCAATAATCGCAATTAAGAATATTGTAGGGAGTCCATGTATATTGAGCTACAGTGCTATCAGAAATTCCTTTTAATATTATTTGTTGTCCATTAAAAGCAATGTCTTTTTCTGCATCAATGCTTATCTTTGGAAGTGCGGCAACATTCAAATTTGTAGTAACAATACTATCACAGCCTGAAGATGTTTTGAACGTGTCAATATAAGTCCCGGAAGTATTCTGTAGCGCACCTCCAACAAATAAAGTTTGTCCAATGCAAATTGCTTTTTGTACAGAAATATTTGGTTGAATAAAATTACCATTATTCACAGTTGCGCTAGATAAAGCAGAGCATCCATTGTTGTCTGTAACAGTAACGGTATAAGTTCCTGCATCCAGAGCAGCTAAATCTTCAGTAGTTGCTCCATTGCTCCATAAGTATGAAGTAGCAGTGGTAGTTAAATCCACACTACCGTTATAAGGAGCGATGCAGCTGGTATTATCAGCAGCTACAGCAGAAGCAGTTGGACTAAAAGTATTATCATTCACAGTAGCAGAAGTAGTAGCAGTGCATCCCCCTGCCCCTGAAACAGTCACGGTATAAGTTCCTGAAGCTAAAGCAGACAAATCCTTAGTAATCGCACCATTGCTCCACAAGTAAGAAGTGGCAGTAGTAGTTAAGTTGACACTGCCGTTAAAAGGAGCAATACAACTTGTATTATCATTTGCCACAGCAGAAGCGGAAGGATTAGCGGTGTTGTTATTCACAGTAGCAGAAGCAGTGGCAGAGCATCCGGCAATATCTGTAACTGTTACAGTATAATTTCCGCCATTGAGAGCAGCAATATCTTCAG
>CANHIG010000086.1 GCA_947461105.1 Bacteroidota bacterium
AGGGGGTACGAATACGTTTGATTGGACAGTAGTGAACAATTCACCGGCAGCAGGGGGAAGCGACCAAACAGCACAGAGTGGACCGATAGCCCAAACATTAACTAATAGCGGAACGACAATCGGTACAACAGTGTACACCATAACACCGAAATACACATACAATTCGGTAACATGTAGTGGAAGCACAGGCACATCTACCGTTTCTGTTACCCCTTCAGTTCCAGCAACTCCAGGTGCTTTTACAGTATCTTCTTCTGCACTTTGCCAAGGTTCATCAAATGTGGTTTATACCGCAGGAGCAGCTGCAGATGCTACTTCCTATACGTGGCAAAACACAATAGGGGGGGGAGGTGCTACTTTTGCTAATGATACTACTCAAACTCCATCAAACTCCATTTCTTTTTCGGGAACCGCTACTTCGGGTACTATCAGTGTATATGGCACAAATGTATGCGGAAATTCTGTTTCGCCTATTAGCATGAATGTCGATCTTTATTCTGCTCCGGTAATTACTACACAGCCTCTTCCTCTGACTATATGTGAGAATTCAGGTGGTTCATTTACTGCACTTGCAGCGGCCGCTTCTCTCCCTTCCTATCAGTGGTATTATAGGACTCCTTCAGGCAGTTGGACTATTACTGATGCAGTTTCACAATTTTCAGGTCATACTTCTTCTTCATTGGTGCTATCTTCAATTCCATCAAGCTATAATGGTTATTATATTCGTTGTGTAATTTCTGATGCTGGTTGCCCGACTATATCAGATAGCGTGATGCTGACTGTAGCATCTCTGCCTACAGGCGGCTCTATCGCAACAGTAAATTATTGTCAGGGCACAGGTAGCGGAACCGTAACAGTAAGCGGAGTATCTAATGCTTCTGCATCCGGTTATGTTTGGACATTGCCAAGCGGGCTTACAGGGTCGTCATCCACTTCTTCTATAACTGTTTCAGGAAGTACTTTAAGTGCATACACAGTTAGCGTGACACCATCTAATATTATTAACAGTGTTAATTGTCCGGCTACTTCGCCCGTGACGGGAACTGTAAATGTTGTTGTAAATGCGGGTGATCCTCCAAGTTTAGTAGCAACTGATATTGCATGTAGTTCTTTAACACTAAGTTGGGATGCTGCTTCAGATGCAACAGGTTACGAGATTCAAATATCAACGGTTTCTAATTTTTCTTCATCTGTAGGAACATATACAGGTTTAGTAAACGAGGGAAATATACTTACCAAAAATATTACAGGCTTAACTGCAAATACACTATATTATATTAGAGTAAGAGCTCTTAACGGCTCAGTTCCATGCCGAAGTGGTTGGACTAATTTAAATACTACATCGGTTACCACTGCTTCCCAGCCGGTGGCACCAGTTCTTTCGCTCTCCAATGCTAATGTATGTGCTAATGGTGGTGTAAGTGCCACTTTGAATACGGCTGGTAGCGGAGGGTATAACTGCTCAGCATTATACGAGTCAAACCCTGGTAATGGCACTTGGTCCACTTATACTTTGGGCGATGTTGTCGCGCCTACTCCCTCAGCAACGAGCGTACAGTTCAGAGCTACATGGGGAAGCTGCGGTGGAGCAGGTTGTACTGCAGCTACTAATACATACTCATCTACCGTAGTTACATTGCCAACAGGCGGCTCTATCGCAACAGTAAATTATTGTCAGGGCACAGGTAGCGGAACCGTAACAGTAAGCGGAGTATCTAATGCTTCTGCATCCAGTTATGTTTGGTCATTGCCAAGCGGGCTTACAGGGTCATCATCCACTTCTTCTATAACTGTTTCAGGAAGTACCCCTGGAGCGTATACAGTTACCGTCACTCCTCAAAATTCAGCAGGCACAGTTAATTGTCCAACTAATTCGCCTGTTTCAGGCACCGTGAATGTAATTGGTGATGCCGCTCCAACCAATGTTGTTACATCTAACGTAAGTTGCACTTCGTTAACGGTGAACTGGGATGCTTCTCCAGGTGTAACAGGATATGAGATATTTGTTTCTACTAGTTCTACTTTCTCTGGTAATATTGCAGGAACTGGCTGTGCTGGTGGTGCTTGCAATGGGGGCGTAGATCTTGGTAATGTAACAACTGCAAGTATCACAGGCTTAACTGCAAATACACCATATTACATTAGATTAAGATCACGCAGTGGCTCAGCGCCATGTCGCAGTGGTTGGACAACTCTTGCAGGAAACAATCCCGTTATCACTGCTTCTCAGCCAGTGGCACCTATCCTTATTACTTCATTAAGCAGTTTATGTTCCGGAGATTCTGTAAAAGCTACATTGCAAACTGCAGGAAGCGGAGGATATAATTGTGCGGCTACCTATGAATATAGTACCGACAATGGTTCATCGTGGGCGGCATATACATTGGGAAATTACATTACTATCAGCAATCAAAATATTAAATTTAGATCTACCTGGGGTAGTTGTGGAGGAACCGGCTGTTCGGCTGCTACAAATACTTATACATGTACGCTTCTTTCTCCAGCATCTGCTTCAGTTACCGCAGGTCCATCGGCAGTTTGTATTGGAGGAACAACAGTTGGTCTAGGGGGCTCTGTTGGTGGATCAGCCACAGCAGGTATTTGGAGCGATGGAGGAGCAGGCGGAACTTTTAGTCCGAATGCTACTACCTTAAATGCAACCTATACTACAGCATCAAACCCTCCCTCATCTATTACAGTAACCTTAACCACAACAGATGGATGTGGAACGGCTTCAGCATCTAAATCTATGACTGTAGATCAACTGCCAACGGCAAATGCTGGTAGTGCCTTAACTGCAATCTGCCAAGGGGGCACAACGGTTGCGCTGGGAGGCTCTGTGGGAGGTTCTGCAACTGGTGGAACATGGTCTTCAGGAGGTGCAGGTGGCACTTTTAACCCAAATGCGACAACACTTAATGCAACTTATACAGCATCAAGCTCATCATCTTCACCGGTTACGCTTACACTTACAACTAGCGGGGGATCTTGTACCGCTGCTTCTGCCAATAAATCATTAACAGTGAATGCAAATCCTACGGTAAGTGCTGGTAGTGCCCTTTCAACAATATGCCAATCTTCAACAACAGCTGCATTAGGCGGTTCATTTGGTGGCGGAGCTACCGCTGCTCTATGGTCTGATGGAGGTGCTGGTGGAACGTTCACTAACAATTCAGGCGCAACACCATCTACAACAACTTATACAGCATCGAGTTCATCATCTTCATCGGTTACACTTACTCTAACTACCAGTGGCGGTTCTTGTGGTACAACCAGTGCTTCAAAAAGTTTAACAGTGCAAGCATCTACGTCACTGCCTACATCGGTTACTGCTACTCCTGCTTCAATTTGTACGGGCAGTTCATCTAATCTTAATGCTACATCTGCTGGTAATACAATTTATTGGTATACTGATTCTTTAGGAGGTTCATCAATTGGCTCATCTCTAAGCGGGGCTAATTATGCGGTAAGTCCCACAGTAAATACTATATATTATGCCGAAGCCCAAACATCATTAACTCAAACATTTACCAGTAGCGGAACTTATACGGTTCCTGCTGGGGTAACGTCTATTACAGTATACGCCTTTGGGGGAGGCGGAGGCGGAGGCGGAGCGTGGGCTACAAGCTATGGTGAAGGAGGCGGAGGCGGAGGCGGAGCTATGACTAGTTCAACTTTAACTGTTTCTCCTTCGCAGACATATACAGTAACTATTGGCGCAGGTGGTACGGCTGGAAATTCATCAGGGGGAAATGGCGGAAATGGCGGCTCTACTACATTTACTGGAACTGCTGGTACTGTCACTGCTGCGGGTGGTGCTTTTGGGAGAGGATGTACAACAAGTGGAGGAATGGCCGGTGGTGCTGGAGGAGTTGGAACATATAATGGGGGTGCAGGTGCAGCTGGAAATAATGGAAGCAGCTATGATAATGGTGGTGGTGGTGGTGGTGGTGCAGGTAGTGGAGGTGCAGGCGGTGCTGCACCTGCTGCATCGGATGCAGCAGGTGGTCCTGGCGGAGTGGGTGGTGCAGGAACTTATCCTGGAGGCGCAGGAGGCACTTTCCCAAAATCCCAACTAGGTAGGGCCGGTGTTGCAGGTACGGCTCCGGGAGGCGGTGGCTCTGGGGCGGGAGATAATAATTGGGGATATGCTGGTGGTGCTGGTGGTAAAGGTCAGGTAGTAGTTGTAGCAAATGGTTTAAGTTGCCCTTCACAAAGAGTACCGGTAACTGTTTCGGTTAGCAATCCTCAGTCACCTGTTAGTGCTGGGAATAACGTAACTGTTTGCTCTATGCAACCATTCACATTGAACGCAACTGCGCCTAATTCAGGCAATTCGGGTCTATGGGCAATAACCAGCGGTCCAAATACTTCTCTAAGCCAGCTTAGTAGTTCAACCAGTCCAACAGCTGTATTTACACCTACTGTTAGAGGCTCTTATGTTCTGACATGGACTATTACTAGTGGGGCTTGCAGTACTACTTCATCACCAATTACAATAACTGTTAAACAAGCACCTACGAGTGTTCTTGCTACAGCAGGTGCGCCTATATGTTCTCCTGGTACTGTACAATTAACTGGCACTCCTTCATCTAAAAGTGATACTGTGTACTCAGAAAATTTTGAAACCTTTAGTGTAGGTGCATTGCCGGCAACTTGGGCTCAGATATATTTTTCATATTATTATAATTATTGGGTAGCTTCTTCAACGGGTGCTATATCGGGTAGTAGATCACTAACTCTTTATAATCCCGCCAGTGCTACGTATAATTCTTATAGATCTACCACATATATTATAACTAATCCTAGAACCGATATAACGGCCTATCCAGTAACAAAAATTGATAGCAGAGGTTTGACCAATACCAAGTTAAGTTTTAAATGGAAATGCCAGGGTGAAAGAAATGCAACACCTACTAATTATGATTATGGAAGAGTTATGTATTCATACGATGCTACAAATTGGACAGCGCTGCCAACCATATATAACAATACATCAACTACAGTAAATACAGTTTCTGGTCTTGACATATCAGTCCTTAACGATACTTTATTTTATCTTGGTTTTGAGTGGGTTAATGATGCTAGTGGTGGAGCTGATCCACCGATGACAGTAGATGACATATCAGTATTTGGTACCAGAAACTATACTTATTCCTGGTCAGGTCCGGCTGGTGCTACTTATACCGCAAGCTCAACAGCTCAAAGTCCTACAGTAGATAAAGGGGGGGTATATACAATAAGCGTTACGAATAATGGATGTACTAGTACTGATACTGCAGGGGTTACTATTCTTGACCCTGTTGCTGTAAGGAATGCGCCTACAGGCCCTCAGTGTACCAGTACTACACTTAATTTTTCTTCCACTCCTATCGGTACCCCTCCAGGTAGTATATATACTTATGCATGGTCTGCCAATAACCCAACTACAACTGGTTCAGATTCATCTTTTAGCTATGCTCCTGTAAATTCGGGACTTTCGACCATTAGCCCCACTATAAATGTAAGTGTTACAAGTAATGGTGTTACATGTGCCCAATCCTTTACCCCTACTATTCGCCCTGTTCCTACTGCTACTATTAGCGGAACAACGACAGTTTGCCAAGGTAGTAGTAATCAAACTATAACATTTGCTAACCCCACAAATGTTAATGTTAATGTTGTTTATAAATTAAATGGTGGTGCTGATCAAACCATAGCTATTTCAGCTAATAGCAATGCAACTATTTCTCAGTCGGCTGCTGTTATTGGAACCTTTGCGTATAAATTGACGAGTATTTACTATGCGGATTCCACGCCTGCATGTATTAATGCGATCTCAGATAGCGCTATAGTAACTGTTCTCCCAACACCAACAGCAAGTATCAGCGGAACTACTACATTATGTCAGAATGGAACCGCACCTGATGTCACATTTACTAATCCAATGGCATTGCCGGTTACAGTATATTATACTGTTAATGGAGGGATATTTCAAGCAGTGAATATTGCTGCCTATGATTCAGCTACTGTGTCACAAGGAACGGGAACAGCGGGAGTATATACATATAATTTGGTGAGCGTGCAATATCAATCTACACCGAATTGCTCTAATAATATCCTTGACACCGCAATAGTGGAAGTAAGAGCTACGCCATTTGTTAGTTCTATAAATCAAGAACCTGGATATTGTGACAACGTCCCAAATACAATCACCCTTTATGGATTGGTTCCAAACAGCGTGTTTAATGTGAGCTATAGTTTGGATAGTGTACCTCAATCAGATGTTACAGTCACATCTAATTCATCAGGGGTGGGAACTTTCCTTACTCAAATTTTAACTGTATCAAACGATGGGCAAGTTTTAGGTGTTACATCCATAGAGTATGATACGGCTCCTGGTTGTTCTCAGTCTGTTTCAATAGATACAACATTACAGGTTGCATATCCTTCAAACAGTGTATACCTTACACAAACTACTATATCAAGTGCAATACAACAATGTGACAGTAGTGATTGGACTTACTTTGCAAATACGTTATTGCCTGATAAGTGGATTATGGCAATTAGGAAAAATGGAAGTGTTTTTGATGCAACGGTCAATATTGTTACTACGGGTGACGTAATTACGCATGTGCAAGCACCTACAGGATTTGAGCATGGTTCATTTTTGTTGCAAAGATACTGGAATGTTACGCTCAATAGTGGTAGCATTACTACTCCAGTGGATGTAAGATTCTACTATGATCCTGCTGAGAAGGCTGCTGCTGAAGCAACCAGAGATTCTGTAGCTGCTCTTTATCCTAATAGGTACATTACTCCATTTCGTTGGTTTAAAACTGTAGGTTTCCCTTTTGATCCAAGCAGAGTGTATGGAAATGACTTCTCGTTATTATCTCCAAATATTACATTAACCGATGTAAATGAATCTGCCGGACTTACCCAAAATGGAGTATTATATGCAGAGTTTCGAGGCATTACATCATTTTCAGGAGGCACAGGTGGATTTGGATTTGGAAATAATGGAGTGGGTCTTCCAGTCAAGATGCTCTACTTTACTGCTACTGCAATAGAAAACAGCTATATCAGATTGGATTGGGCAACGGCACAGGAGATAGACAATCAAGGTTTTGAGGTTCAGCGAAGTACTGATGGACAAACCTTTGAAAAAATAGGATGGATAGATGGACATGGCAATTCAACTACTACCAATACCTATACACTCAATGACAAGGATGTACAACAAGGAGTGACCTACTACTATAGACTGAAACAAATTGATTTTGATGCCGATTTCGAATACAGCAATATCGTATCAGCATCAATAAAAGGAGAGAACAGCGTGGATGTGTTAGGTATGTATCCAAATCCTACAACAGGAAAGGTGATCATAGAAGTAGTATTGCCAAATCAACAAGATGTGAAAGTCGCGTTGATAGATTTACTAGGCAGAACGATGAAAGATGAAACGGTATCAGTTCCAAAAGGATTCAGCAATATCCAATTGGATTACAACGGAGTTGCAGCGGGAACCTATAGTGTATCCATCATATCAGGCACACAAGTGCTTACTAAGAAATTGGTAATCGCAAGATAGACAGAACAAAGATTTGAAAATAATACAGAGGGCGGTGACGCCCTCTTTTTTTGTAACAATTTCATAAAATAATTGTCAGTTGCCTTTACAAATATTTGCGTAATATTGAGCTATGAATAAAATAATTACTCTTGCCGTTTTTACGTTATTGTTGCAACATGTTTTCGCTCAAAGCAATGTTGGTATTGGAACGCTTTCGCCTGATCCCAGTTCAGTTCTTGAATTGAACACTAGCGACAAAGGCTTTCTTGCACCAAGGCTTACTACAGCACAACGATTAGCGATAGCATCTCCTGCAAGAGGATTATTGGTTTATGACACCGATGTGCCTTGTTTTTTTTATTATGAATCTGGTTGGCAGAGTTTATGTAGCTCCGTTATTGTCGGACCTACCGGATTAACGGGGAACACAGGTGTAACAGGGGGCACAGGAAGTACTGGAGCAACAGGAGATACAGGCGATACTGGACCAACGGGGACTACAGGAAGTACAGGACCAACGGGATTAACAGGTGCTACTGGAGCAACTGGAGTAACAGGGGTTACAGGCGATACCGGATCAACTGGTAGTACTGGATCTACAGGCGCAACAGGGGTTACAGGCGATACGGGAGCAACAGGCATCACTGGAGCAACGGGCGATACCGGAGTAACTGGGGCTACTGGCAATACCGGAGCCACTGGTGTCACAGGTGATACCGGAGCTACAGGTATTACTGGCCCAACAGGTCTTGGTGTTATTTGTCCTGGAGCACTCGCAAATTATGTTCCTAAATTTACAAGCCCTACAGATATCTGCAATTCTATTATTTATGATGATGGCACTAATGTAGGCATTGGTTTTACTACACCTTCAGATAAATTGTCTGTAAATGGAAGTGCAAAAATTGATGGAGCTTTAAAGGGTTCAGTGAGGTACTATATTTCCCGCAACACAACAAGTGGGAATCTGAGTTCAAATAATGACTACCTCACATTGACAGGGGTTACACCTGGTGCATCAAGCGCAGGGGAGTATATATTGACCTTTAGTTGGTGCGGAACAGATCATGAAACAGGACTTGGAACCACAGATGTAATGGCTGTGGATTACAGTGGCGATGCCGGTGCGGGGAATACTTTACTTACTGCACAGAACTATCCTAAGCGTTATCTGACAAATGATAATATGATTTGCAATACCTATGTGACTCAAGTGAATATTCCTGCAGGGCAAACATGGACTTTTAAAATAAAATTACTTGGAGCTTCTAAAAAGGGGGAATTATTTAATGGATTTATTTCTGCTCTGAGAGTGAATTAGACAGTTTTTCGCACAATATTTCTTCAATTACAAAAAACGCTTTTCGGAATTTTCTCATCTGATTTAGCAACCTTATTTTTCATTAAATGCTCTTTAAATAAATATAATTGACTAAAGTTTTTCTAACCAAATTCATTGAAAATATGTACAGGGCTATAAGTGTATTCGCAGCGATAGTATTTTTTTCTCTTACTTCTTTTTCTCAGGTTTCAGAGGTTTTTGATGTATCAGGATCTTTTACTGTGCCGCCATGTGTCACGTCTATAAAAGTAGAATGCTGGGGCGGAGGCGGAGGCGGAGGTGGCTCAAATAGTGGTGTTACGAATAACTCAGGCGGAGGCGGAGGCGGAGGTGGATATACGGTGAGTCCATCAATAGCGGTTACTCCAGGCTCAACATTTAGTTTTACAATTGGAGCAGGGGGAACAGTGGGTTCAGGAGCAAATGGAGTAAATGGTGGCTCAACCGTTTTTAATGGAACAGTGACAGCAAATGGCGGTCAAGGCGGAAAAGCATGCAGTTCATTGGGTTCATGTAATGGTGCGGGAGGTGCTGGTGGAGTTGGTGGGAATTTTAATGGTGGAAATGGAGCAGGGGGTAGTCATAACCAAAGTCCTATAGGAAATGGCGGTGGTGGAGGTGGAGGTGCAGGCTCAGGGGGCAATGGAGGCAACGGTGTAAATACTGTTGGTAGTCCGCTTGGTGGAGCAGGTGGTATAGGAACAAATCCCGGAGGTGTGGGAGGAGCTGGTGGTACCGCTGCCGGACTTGCGGGTACCGTACCTGGAGGTGGAGGCGGAGGTGCAAATACAAATAACCCACTTGGGTCATCTGCAGCGGGAGGATTAGGCGCAGGTGGAAGAGTTGTGATTACATACACTCCCGATTCATTACCAACCATTACAAATATTTCAGGAACAGGTTGCCCTGGAAGCACCATTACAATTATAGGAACTTCTTTATATAAAGTAACAAGTGTTTCAATCGGAGGAACAGTTGTTTCAAATTTTAATGTTACAAATGGAGTAATCACAGCAACGATTACAGCCGGAACTACTACAGGTACTGTTAGTCTTGTTTCTCCTTGTGGGTCAGTGAATAGCACAAATCCTTTCGTGGTTTATCCTGCTCCAGCTCCAGTTAATCTTGGAAACCAACCGCTGTGCAATGGAGATAGCTATAGTTTTGGAGGGAAAACATATACTATTGGCGGAACTTTTTCAGATACTACAGCATCTGTTATTTCCGGTTGTGACAGTATTACAACTGTTACCATAAACATTATTCCGCTTATCTACAAAAACATTAACGCAATAATATGCGCTAATGACAGTGTTTTATTGGGTGGGAAATATTACTCTAATGCAGGCAATTATTCTGATACTACAACATCTTTGGTTACTGGTTGCGATAGTATTTCTAATCTTGTATTGTCAGTAAAGCAACTTTCATATAGTACATCAAATCAAACAATTTGCTCGGGTAACAGCTATTTATTCAATGGAGTGAACTATACTAATACAGGCGTGTATTCTGATACCTTACCTAATGCATCAAGCAATGGTTGTGATAGTATTGCGGTATTAAACCTTTTGGTAGATACTGTTCCAACTCCTGCAATTAATGCAGTCAATCCGATTTTTTGTCCGGGTGATAGCGCACAAATATGCGCCACAGCTGGTCTTTCGTCATATCTTTGGAGTAATGGAGAGACAGGTTCTTGTTTTTATTTAAACACAGCTGGAAGTTATAATGCAGATCTTACTGTTACCGATGGGTTTAACTGTTCTGCAACTGGTTCTGCCATAATTGGCTTAACCATTGATTCTATTTTCATAGATACTACAAGCACTTCAGCTAGTTGTGGTCTTACGAATGGAAGTCTAAGCGTTTCTCCTTCAGGTGGTATTGGAACTTATCAGTTTTCATGGTCAAACGGTAATACAACTTCAAGTTTGGATACCATTATTGGAGGAACTTATGTAGTCACTGTTACGGATGGCTTTGGATGTAAAGTTATAAAGGACTTTGCGATTCAAAATATAACTACTAATTGCGAGTCAACAATAGTTTTTCCAACAGCCTTTTCACCGAATGGCGATGGAAAGAATGATGTTCTCTATCCTATATACAGCAACCCGCCTCTCAATTTCATAATGAGAGTTTATGATGGTTGGGGTCAGGTTGTTTATGAAGGCAAAGACTATACAAAAGGCTGGGATGGTAATTATAAAGGTACTCCACAGCCTTTGGGACTTTACACTTGGTTTGTTCAATATGATGTTAGAAATAAGCCTACTCAAGCTCATACAGGAAATGTAACATTATTGAGATAGAAGTTTATTTGTTGAAGCAATGCCTCTATAGTTTTCCCTTAAAAAAACAAAACCCTTGCAATCATTTGATATACAAGGGGTTAATTGTGTTTATTTGTGGTTGAGGAGG
>CANHIG010000087.1 GCA_947461105.1 Bacteroidota bacterium
ATCATAGAGTCGGATGCTACTATAGTTGCGCCATTGGTGTTTGCGTATATTCTCAATCAGTAAATACATAGCGGAACGTCATTTCGATAATCATTCCTATGATTGAGAAATATCGTCAATTGTGAGATTCCTCACTTTGTTCGGAATGACGGAAACGAAACAGATTCGTCATTCAGGAAATTTCAAGTCCCCGAGAAATTATCCGGAATCTTAAAAGGAGATTAACGAATAATTTTTCTTTTGTACTTTGGAGCAATACTATGTTGCATAAAATCAAAGACCGGATAAAGAAAATTGATGCACTCAGCGGACTGCAACTGTTTCAGATTTCACGCTTTGCTGGCTTAAGTCTGGTGGGCATTTTTCTTGCTCGAAGCCACTATTCCAAAGCAGAAATAGCACAATATGAAACTATCCTGTGGCTGAGTAGTTTCGCTACTTTCTTTTGGCTGAACAGCATTGTTCAGGTATTCCTTTCTCATTTTGAAAAGCAAGATGAAAACGAAAAACGAAGTTTTGCATTTCGCTTTGCATTCAGTGTACAAATCCTCTCCATCTCAGCAGCATTTCTACTGTGGCTGATTACTCAAAATATTTACGCAGCACTATTTCTGCTATTCCAAACTCCTGCCAGTCTGAATGAATACATACTGTTTGTAAATCTTGAACGCAAAAAGCTAATCAACTATGTAATCTTCAATTTCGTTACCTATCTGCTTATAGGGTTCTACGTCTATTTCCTCAAAAGCGACATCAATGAAGTAGCAGCAATTATGGTGCTCATCGCTTTCGCAAAATGGTGTTATGGCATTTACATTTTATCGCGATTTGCTTCGCCATCATTACGACTCATAGAACCTGCACTTTGGAAAAGCAGCGCCTATCTGGCTGTAGGTTTTATTTTCAGTGGCTCGGCAGAATACATTGATGGTTGGCTCGTAAAGCATTATTTCGAAAGCTCGGTCTTTACAGAATTCCGATTCGGCTCGCGCGAACTGCCGCTGTTTGCCATACTGTCCGCCACACTCAGCAATGCCTCTATCCCACTGCTATCTAACAACCTGAAAGAAGGACTGGCCAAACTAAAAACAGATTCGTTGATATACATGCACTTCATGTTTCCACTGGCCATAGTGATAGTGCTCTCCGCTCCTGTTATTTTTTCGGTAGTGTATGGCAAAGCGTATATCGTGAGTGGCAAAGTATTTTCGCTGATGATATTGCTGCTCATTCCTCGATTGGTGTTTCCTCAGGCAGTGTATCATGCCTTGAATTTGCAGAAAATACTCGTTCGCATATCGTTGACAGAACTGCTCGTAAACATCGCAGCAAGTTTCGCACTCATGCAGCTTTTCGGCTGGCAGGGCATAGTAGCCGGTACTGTCATTGCCTTTGCATTTGAGAAAGTGATACTGGCTATTTATCTAAGACAACAGCACGCTATCTACCCGTCAGATTATCTGGATATAAAATGGTGGGCGATATACAGCGCTGCGCTTGCTGCGGCTGTAGCGTTTCAGTATATGGTATTTTGAAATATGCTTTCTGCTGTTTTTTACCATACAGAAATTTATTTAATTGTAACCTACTAAGTGATAGTTCTAAGTGAACAATAAAAATATGTTGGCATGTTGAAAAAACAGACCACAACGAAAGAAAAAGGAAAAAAGTAGCAAGACACAAGAGATATACACTCATAAGTATTCAAAACATAAAAGCCCTTTTGATGATTTGGATTGAGCAGACATTATAATATATTTGATATGAATAAACCCTGACGGCAGTCAGGCATGTCTCGCCAATATAGGCAGATATACCTGATAAAGTCAGGGATATAGACAAGTTATAGGCAAGCGTAGCGGACGACAGTGCAAACATCAACCATCTGACATTTGACAATCCAAAACCTGACAATTAACCAACTTTCGGGCAGACATTCCACGACCTAACAAGCCGACTTTTCGTATTTTTATTTTTTGCCAACCGCACAAAAAAAATAAAAATACCCAATGCACCCCCGACACTTAATGACACTAAAACTCAATAGCGACAATGGTTTAAGCGACACAGTGGACAGAAGGCCAGCAGGTAACAGCGGTTTGGCAAAAGTGGCGGTTCAGTGCTCCGCAGACACATTTATGGTTAAAGAAAGTTTGGTTCTCCGCATCAACATTTGTGGTGAAAATCGCCACCTTCGCCAAGCCCGAAACCGTTAAAAACCCCGCCCTGCTTTATGGCTTGCCTGTCGGCCAGAAATTAATTGTAGCAAGCACAAAATAGAAGGGAAATAAAAAACCGAACTCGATAATAACTTATCAAGTTCGGTTGAAGCAATGCAATAGCAGCGCAATGCGGTTTTATTTATTCAAATCTATCGAGGTTCATCACTTTAGTCCACGCTGCGGTAAAGTCTTTTACAAATTTTTCTTTGGCATCGTTGCTGGCATATACTTCCGCCAAGGCTCTCAGCTCTGAATTAGAACCAAAAATCAAATCAGCACGGGTTGCGGTGTATTTTATCTGTCCGGTTTTTCTATCCACCCCATTGAATACTTCTTTGCTGTCATCAGCCGCTTTCCATTCGTAATTCATATCGAGTAAGTTCACAAAGAATTCATTGCTGAGTGTTTCCTTTTTGTCGCTGAAAATTCCATACTTGGATTGGTTATAATTTGCATTCATGGCTCGCATACCACCCAGCAAAACAGTCATTTCCGGAGCAGTGAGGGTTAATAGTTGCGCTTTGTCAATCAACAATTGCTCAGTAGCCAAAGTGTATTTTGTTTTGAGATAGTTTCTGAATCCATCTGCCATGGGCTCCAATAGATTAAATGACTCTACATCTGTTTGATCTTGCAAAGCATCCATTCTGCCGGCTGTGAAAGGAACATCTAAGGCATACCCTGCATTTTGTGCCGCTTTCTCAATACCAACCGAACCAGCCAGCACTATCAAATCAGCCATAGATACCTTCTTGCCGCTGTTCTTATCATTAAATTCTTTTTGGATTTTTTCCAAAGCAGCCAATACTTTTGTCAACTGAGCCGGGTTATTTACCTCCCAGTTTCGCTGAGGCAGTAATCTGATTCTGGCGCCATTGGCTCCTCCCCTGCGGTCTGAATGTCTGTAAGTAGAGGCAGAAGCCCAGGCCGTAGTCACCATATCGCTCACCGACAAACCGGAGTTTACAATTTTAGCTTTAAGGGCTTTAATATCAGCAGCATCTACTAATTTGTGATTTAGCGCAGGAATAGGGTCTTGCCAAAGCAAATCTTCTTTCGGTGCTTCAGGGCCTACATAGGTTGTTTTTGGACCCATATCACGGTGTGTGAGCTTAAACCACGCTTTAGCGAAAGTCTGTGCAAACAACTCCGGTTTCTCCATAAATTTCTTCGAAATTTTCTCATAGGCCGGGTCAAATTTCAAGGATAAATCTGTAGTAAGCATAGTCGGCAAATGCTTTTTGTTCGGGTCAAAAGCATCAGGAATAATGGCTTTGCCGTTTTTAGCTACCCACTGATTAGCTCCCGCAGGGCTTTTAGTCAATTCCCATTCATTGCTGAATAGAATTTGAAAATAACCATATCCCCACTGAGTTGGGGTTGCTGTCCAGGTGACTTCAAGACCTGAAGTAGTGGCGTCTTTGCCTTTCCCTGTGCCGTAGGTGCTCTTCCAACCAAGACCTTGCTCTTCGATGGGCGCGGCCTCTGGCTCAGGGCCTACATTCGATGCAGGCCCCATACCATGAGTTTTCCCAAAGGTATGTCCACCTGCAATAAGCGCCACAGTTTCTTCATCATTCATTCCCATTCTTTTGAAAGTTTCGCGAATGTCTTTCGCTGCTGCTACAGGATCAGGATTGCCATTTGGCCCTTCCGGGTTTACATAAATCAAACCCATTTGCACAGCTGCTAAAGGATTCTCTAATTTTCTACCTTCGTAATATCGGTTATCCTCCAGCCATTTCTTTTCTGAACCCCAATACACATCGCTCTCCGGCTCCCATACATCGGTTCTGCCGCCCGAAAAACCATAAGTTTTGAAACCCATATTCTCAAGTGCTACGTTTCCAGTAAGCACCATCAAATCCGCCCAGGAAATTTTGCTGCCGTATTTTTGCTTGATTGGCCAAAGTAATCTTCTCGCTTTGTCTAAATTTCCATTGTCAGGCCATGAGTTTAGCGGAGCAAATCGCTGCTGCCCTGCTCTTGAGCCTCCTCTTCCATCACCGGAGCGGTATGTACCCGCACTATGCCAAGCCATACGGATAAATAGTGGCCCGTAATTGCCGAAATCTGCCGGCCACCAATCCTGTGATTTGGTCAGTACCGAGTCAATATCTTTTTTCAAAGCGAAGTAATCAAGGCTTTGAAATTCCTTGATGTAATCAAAGTTTTGCCCCATTGGATTGGTTTTCTCAGAGTTTTGTCTAAGAACTTCCAGGTTCAGTTTGTTGGGCCACCAGTCTTTGTTGGCGTTTGCTTTCATAGCCGCTTCTCTGCGTTCAGTAGTTTCTGTTTTGGCAGATGCAGAGCCATGTCCCATTGGACATTCTCCTTTAGGATCTCCGGCAAATGCTGCCACAGAAATCAGCAATAGTGTAGATGAAAAAAACTGTTTCATAATTATTGTTTTTGGTTGTTTACGAATACGAATGTCGGACAATTAAACTATAGATGGAGAAAATAAAATTTATAATTATTATTGACAGCATCAATAATCATAAATAATGAATTTACAACAGCTGGAATACATCGTTGCACTAGACAAATACAAGAGTTTTAGCAAAGCAGCAGAATCTTGCTATATCACCCAAGCTACACTCAGCACTATGGTGAAAAAACTCGAAGAAGAATTAGATGTGGTTATTTTCGACCGAAAAACGAATCCAATCATAACTACCGATTGTGGTAAAAGCATCATAGAGGAAGCTAAGAAGGTACTTTATCACAGTTACAACCTCAAGTATATTTCATCAGAAATAAAAGGGAAAATAGAGGGAGAACTAAGGATAGGTGTGATTCCTACAGTGGCAGGTAATCTGCTGCACCGCATACTGCCATTGTTGCTCAAAAAGTATCCTCTTTTAAAACTTTCTGTTCAGGAGATAACAACCAATAATATTACTCAACAATTAAAAATGGGTGAACTGGATGTAGGCGTTTTATCTACTCCGCTAAACATGGCTGAACTGGAAGAGGAAGTTTTATATTATGAAAAGCTGATGGTATATGGACAAGTGAAGCAAAGCAATACAAAATATCTCAGTCCGAAAGACATGGTAGATGAAAAGATATGGCTTTTGGAACAAGGAAATTGCCTTACTGATCAAATCATAAATGTCTGTTCCTTAAACACTAAAAAGCTGAATGCGAATCTAAACTTCAGCCCAAATTCGTTTGACAGCTTGTTGAATATAGTTGACAATTTAAAAGGATTGACGCTGATTCCCGAGCTTTATTACTCAGACTTGCCCAAAGAAAGAACGAAAAACGTGAGAGATTTTGAAGCGCCTTATCCGGTGAGAGAAATCAGTCTGGTATATCACAGACCTTATGCGAAGCTGAGACTTATCAATGCGCTTGCCAATGAAATAAAACTTGCCATTGCTCCACTCCTTCAAACTACACAATTGAAAAACAGTGAAATGATGATTGCGAAAGTTTAATCCTTCCTATCCCTGCTTGAAGTGATTAGCCGCATTTGAATTCCGGTAACCCAGCCGATACCCATTGAATTTAAGGCATAAAAAAAGGGCTTCAGAGAAACTCTGAAACCCTTGTCTATCTAGTACCCGGGGCGGGAATCGAACCCGCACGACATTTAAGTGTCACAGGATTTTAAGTCCTGCGTGTCTACCAGTTCCACCACCCGGGTGACACTATCTTGCGTAAATTAAAAAAGGTGCGATTTTTGCTCACACCTTTTACAATCTGAGCGGGAGACGAGGCTCGAACCCGCGACCTCAACCTTGGCAAGGTTGCGCTCTACCAACTGAGCTACTCCCGCATATTGCTTAAAGAACGAACCGTTGTATCTCAAACGGACGGCAAATATATCTTCGTAGCGCAAAAATTCAAATTTTTTGGTTTTAAAATGTTTAAAATTATGGGATAATTGCACACATGAAATCTATTTTACATCAAACTAAACGAGAGGAGATTGTAAGTCGCTTAAAAAGCCTGAATGAAAATTCTCAGGGATTATGGGGGAAAATGTCTGTTTCGGAAATGCTGTCACACATGAATGATGCCATGCGGCTTGCATTAGGTATGAAAGAAGCGGTTAACACCTCTAACTTTTTTTCAAACAAAGTTGTATTCCCTGTGGCTGTGTACATTTTACCTTTTTGGCCTAAGAGCAATCCTACTGCACCCGAAATGGTGGCGGCTAAAAAAGGGACTGCGCCAAAAGACTTCTTCACTGAGTTGGGTACTACATTGAAACTGATAGATGTTATTACAGAACGAGATGGAGGAAAGTTTTTTCCTCATCCAATGTTTGGAAAGTTGAGTAAAGAGCAATGGGGCGCTTTATTAGGAAAGCATTTTGATCACCACCTTAAACAATTTGGAGTATAAGTTATGTCAATAAATAAAGTAAATATTCTTGCCTTTGGGGCTCATCCTGACGATGTAGAATTAGGTTGTGCAGGAACTATATTAGCGCAAAAAGCAAAAGGCAATACCGCAGCAATAGCAGATTTTACGCAAGGCGAGCTTGGCACAAGAGGTACTATTGAATCAAGAAAAAAAGAAGCTGACGCTGCGGCTGCAATTCTTGGAATTAAAGAACGCATCAATCTTAGTTTCAGAGATGGTTTTTTTGAAAATGATGAATGGCATCAACGTGAAGTGATTAAGGTTATCCGATATTTTCAACCCGATATTATTCTTTGCAATGCCATATTCGACAGGCATCCTGATCATGGTCGTGCTTCTGAATTGGTGAAAAATGCAGCTTTCTTATCCGGATTGCCCAAAATTAAAACACAATGGGAGGGTCATACACAGGAGGCATATAGACCAAAGGCAGTTTACCATTATATTCAGGCATACGAAACTCATGCTAATTTCGCAGTTGATATAACAGACTATTTCGACTTGAAAATGAAATCTGTCTTGGCCTATTCAAGCCAATTCTACAACCCTGAATCTGACGAGCCTAATACTTTTATTTCTTCCGAGGCATTTTTAGAATATGTGAAAGCGAGAGCTGTTGCTTATGGCGTACCTATTGGGGTAAAATATGCTGAAGGTTTTACCGCAGCCAGATATCTTGGGGTCAATGACCTCAATAATATTTTTTAGTCGAAGTGATTAGGAAAAGTATGTGACACTTCCTTTGATGATTCAATCACAGATTGCTTCAAGCCTTCTTTGTAAGCTACAAGTTTTTCAAAAAGAGCTGCATCTGATGCTGCAAGAATCTGCACCGCTAAAATTGCTGCATTTTTTGCGCCATTCAGGGCTACAGTAGCTACAGGAACACCCGATGGCATTTGCAGTATAGACAAGACCGAATCCCATCCATCTATTGAGTTTGACGATTTAATCGGAACACCAATAACAGGTGTTGCTGTGCATGATGCAACCATTCCGGGCAAGTGAGCTGCCCCACCGGCTCCTGCAATTATGGTTTTTACCCCTCTTGCATGAGCTGATTTTGCATATTCAATAAGCCTTTCAGGCGTTCGATGCGCACTTACTATAGTGAGTTCGTACTTCACCTGAAAGAAATCAAGAATTTCTGCTGCTTCTTTCATAATTGGCAAGTCACTCTTGCTTCCCATTATCACGCCTACCATGTGTCGTAATTTTTGCTCAAAGCTATAAAATATTTAGTGCTACAGCTAGTAATGAGCAAAAACTTAGAAGAAACTGAAACATTCCGCAGTTAAAAACGGTAGATACAAGTAGTTAAACTCAAGATTATGAAACACTATTACAAAACAACCTCAATCTTGATGTACCTTGCTTTGATCACTCAGCTAGTTATTGCTCAAAGTATCCCATCGGAAATGTTCTTACTGCACACCTTAAAACAAGGTGAAAGATTAAAAGATGTTGCATCCTATTATCACATCAGTGTTGAAAAAATTGTAACTGCAAATAAGGAGCTGCAAAACAACGGATATCAGGAGGGGAATGAAATCAAAATTCCAATGAATGATATTGTCTCAATTGAAATTATTCCGGATAGCCAAAATTCATCGGGGGCTTCAAAAGCAAATTTATACACAGCCACTATTAATGACTCCAACAAAAAGATAGAGCAGATTTGGATTAATGTTGCTGAAATAAGAAGAATAGCAGAATTAGACCCAAACGGATTGCTCGGCTTTCATTTGGAATTGAATTTTTCGGATAAGGAGAAGAGTGTGTTGGAAAACAAAAAAGATGTACTCAACATAACTTACTGCCTGCAAAGAATGGAGCTATCAAGACGCAACATTAATTACGCCTTTAATAAATTCCAGTTTTACAAGTAGTTCCTCGCGCGAATCTGCAATGATGGTTATATGTCCCATTTTGCGACCGGGCTTTGTTTGCTTTTTGCCATACAGGTGAATAAAAACCCCATCAAGCATCAAAATTTCATGTAATCCAAAGTACTTTACATCACCTGAAAACCCATTTGCACCAATGAGGTTATACATCAGTGTATGATGATGATACTTAGGCGTAATAAGAGGAAGATTTTGAAATATCCTTAGCTGCATATCATATTGCGAAATGCTGTTAGCCTCGATAGTAGCATGTCCGCTGTTGTGTGCCCTTGGTGCTATTTCGTTCACCAAAATATTGCCTTGCTTATCCAAAAACAACTCTACTGCAAAAATCCCAGGAGAATCTAAAGCTGTGACTGCAGCTAGTGCAATTTGTTCTGCTTTTAGTGTAACCTCAGCTGATATTTTTGCAGGAGCAATAAGGTAATCCACCAGGTTAAGATTGTCGTCAAAAGCCATCTCTACAGGTTCATAGACAACGGCTGTTTTATCCTGACCAACTGCTACAGTAACCGCAATTTCCATTTCTATATCCACCAACTTTTCCAACACAGAGTTCTGAGTGAAAAGCTTACTAAAGTCAGCCTGTGATTTAATCAATTGAACGCCTTTGCCATCATAGCCTCCTGTTCTTAGTTTCTGCGCAAAGGGCAACAGCGCTTCCATTTCTTCTTGCTTAGTTTCACTATCAGCTAAAATAAATTCGGAGGAAGGAATGTTATTGGACTGATAGAAAAGTTTTTGAAGTCCTTTATCCTTTATTGTCTTTAGCGCAGCAGGTCTCGGAATAATATTTTTTCCTTCCTTTTCCAGTTGCTCAAGGGCATCAATGTTTACATGCTCAATTTCTATAGTAAGTACATCAACCTTTTTACCAAACTGATACACATCATCAAAATTTTGTAAATCACCTTTAAAGAAATGATGACATAAGTGAGCCGCTGGGGCAGCCGGATCATTCTCCAATACAAATGTTTCCATGTCGTAATTTGCAGCTGCCTGCAAAAGCATTCGACCCAATTGACCACCACCTAAAATTCCTAATTTCATACCATTCATTATTTCTAATCAAATTAATTTGATGATGTAATATCCAAATGAATCTTTGTGACCTGAGGCACCAAATCAGTCACTTTATCATTATGAATCACATAATCGGCTAACTTGAGTTTATAATCTTCAGATAACTGTGCTTCAATTCTTTTTTTTACCTGCTCTTCAGATACGCCATCCCTTGCCATCACACGCTTTATTCTGTCCTCTAGCGGAGCACTCACGACTATCAGCTTGTCCAAGTCCTTGTATGAACCGCTTTCAATAAGCAGCGCGGCCTCTTTTATGCAGTATATATAGCCCTTATTTTCCAAAATGGTAGACCAAGAAATATAATCAGCCGCCACTGCCGGATGAACCAAATTATTAAGCGCAAGCAATTTTGCTTCATCATTAAAAACCTGTTCCGAAATAAATATTCTGTTGAGAGAGCCATCGCTTTGATAGGCTTGGTTGCCCAAAAGCTCAGTTATAGACTGAACAAGCTTTTTATCTTCCTGCATTAAATCTTTAGCACGCTTGTCGGCATAGTAAACAGGTATTCCCAATCTTTCAAAAATAGCACAAGCAGTAGTTTTGCCACTTCCAATTCCTCCGGTAATGCCTACTCTTATCAATGATTAGAATTAAAAGTTATTTTTTCTCAGCAGCCTGAGCCAGTTTGCTCAACTCCGATGATATACCGGACTTCTCAATGCGAATTCTCACATGGCTGTCTATGCGCAATACGAAAGTAGTATCTTCAATTCCATCAATAACACCATGAATTCCATTTACAGTCACAACCTTATCCCCCTTCTGAATTTCATCAATGAATTTTTTACCCTCTTTTACTTTCTGTGATTGCGGTCTTATAAAGAAAAAATAGATAACAGCGAAAATAGCACCATAAAAAAGTAACATGATAGAAGGATTCATAACTTATATTTTTTTGATTGAAGAATTTATTTTTTAGTCTTTACAAAGCCTCGCAGAAAAATCACTTCTTCATGCTTCTCTGTATTCAACTGAAGTGTAACCGATTTATTTTGATCACCTTCTTTGCCTGCGCTGTTGAATCTAACAACAATATTGGCTGAATCGCCAACTGCAACCGGTGCTTTGGGATATTCAGGAACAGTACAACCGCAAGAGCCAAAAGCATTAGCGATAATCAATTCCTTTGAGCCGGTATTTCTAACAATAAAAGTATGCACAACTGTATCTCCCTGCGCAATAGTGTCAAAAACAAATTCTCTCTCATTAAATTCTACTGTAGTAGTGTCTTTAAGTATTGAAGTAGGCATTCCGGCATAAGGATTGCCTTTTTTTCTGCATGAAATAAGAGAGGTAGCTAATACCACAACTGCTATAAAAAATATTACTTTTTTCATGTTTATATATTTTGCTAAAGATAACAGGCGGTTCCGAAGAAACCGCCTGCTAATGAGTTTTTAACCTTTGTTAGTTGCTGCTTTTACTTCAGCTCTTTTATTACTTCTCAGCAAGAAATCAACCATGATAG